>JBATKF010000146.1:0-2702 GCA_049669185.1 Sedimenticolaceae bacterium
GGCTGCTGTGGCACGGGGGCCGGAGTCGCCACCGGCTGCGCCGCGGTGACGTCGCCACCCGGTGCCACCACGACGTGGTAGGCACGACCATCGACGGTCACCTGATAGGCCTCGACGTCGGCCGGCTGCGGCGCTGGTTTCGTGGCGGCGGCCGTGAGGGCTTGCGGTTCCGCGTCTTGATCTGGTGGCGGCTCGAAGGCATCCGGATTGTCGCGATTCTCAAGAAACTTGAGGCCGATTTGCGGAAAAAGTGCGTAGGTCAGCACGTCGTCGATCTCGCTCTCTGCCACCCGAATACCGCGTTCCTGCGCCAGACGCCGAAACTCGTCGGTCAGTTTATCTATCTCGGGTTCGATCAAATCGGCAGGCCGGCAGGTGATCGGCGTCTGTCCCTCCTCCAGCACACGCCGCTGTAATTCCTCGTCGACCGGAGCCGGCGTGGCGCCGTATTCGCCCTTCAGCACACCGGCGGTCTCTTTGGTGATGTTCTTATATCTTTCGCCGGTCAAGACATTGAGCACGGCCTGGGTGCCGACGATCTGCGATGTCGGCGTCACCAACGGTATAAAGCCAAGATCCTGGCGCACCCGCGGTATCTCGGCCAGTACGTCGTCCATCCGATCAGCGGCGCCCTGTTCGCGCAGCTGATTTTCCATGTTGGTCAACATGCCGCCGGGCACCTGCGAAACCAGGATCCGTGAATCGACGCCGCGCAGAGAGCCCTCGAACTTCGCATATTTCTTGCGGACCTCGCGAAAATAGGCCGCAATTTCCTCGAGCAGGCGGAGATCGAGTCCGGTATCACGATCGCTGCCCTGCAGAATGGCCACCACAGATTCTGTCGCGGAATGACCGTAGGTCATGGACATCGACGATATCGCGGTATCGACCATATCGATACCGGCCTCTGCGACCTTAACGTTGGTGGCCGTACTCATGCCCGTGGTGGCATGCGACTGAATCGCAATCGGCACCGACACCGTCTCTTTCAGGCGCGAAACTAGCTCGAAGCCGACGTAGGGGTTAAGCAGGCCGGCCATATCCTTGATACAGATCGAATGACAGCCGATATCTTCGAGACCCTTTGCCATATCCAGCCAGTACTGCAGATCATGCACCGGGCTGACCGTGTATGACATCGCACCCTGCGCATGTTTGCCAACCTTCAACGTGGCCTTGACGGCGGTCTGAAAATTGCGCAAGTCGTTCATCGCATCGAATATGCGGAAGACGTCCATGCCGTTGTCGGCAGCGCGTTCAACGAAGCGTTCAACGACGTCGTCGGCGTAATGGCGGTACCCGAGTATGTTTTGAGCGCGAAACAACATCTGCATCCGGGTGTTAGGCATGGCCTGCTTCAAAGCCCTGAGACGCTCCCAGGGATCCTCACCGAGGAAACGAATGCAGGCATCAAAGGTCGCACCACCCCAGGTCTCGAGCGACCAGAATCCCACCTGATCCAGTTTTGGGGCGATCGGCAGCATGTCCTCGAGACGCAAACGCGTGGCAAACAACGATTGATGGGCATCGCGCAGAACGACGTCGGTGATGGCAAGTTTGTGTGTACTCATTGAGCGTTCAGTTCCTGATGGGATACTGGTCAATTCAAGCGGCGCGTGACGACCCGCGGTAACGGGCAACCGCTGCCGCAATCACCGCAACCACTCGACGGTGATCGGACACGGTCAGCGGTGTCGGCAGCGCAGGCTCGATCAATTCTTCATCGGACAGCCGCCCGGCGAGTGCGGACATGGCGCGCAGCGTAAAGACCAGGATCCCCAGAAAACCAAAGACTATACCCATACCGAGCAGCATCAGCTCTGCGCCTTGGATTAACAGGTTCGTATCCACGCTGTATTCCCCCCAAATTAAAGAACTGGTGTGCGATCTTGATTCCGCTTCTTGCGACCACCATCCCCCTAGCCTATTTGGCCTTCACCGCACAGCGCATTCTAATGGAATAAGGCGCAGGTCTGGTATTGAGAGAATTAATCGCCATACCGTTAAGCGAACTGCGGTAGATGAAGATACCAACCTGTAGACGTAAGGATGATGGCTGACCCGTAGCGTCTGCGAAACATCAGCGCAGCGCGACCACCGATTGCCTTCTGGTAGACTCTCAAATGCGCCGAAACCGGGATATCCATCGTGAGACCATTGGTCCTGGGCTCTTCATCGCCCTATCGCAAGGCCATACTTGACAAACTCGGAATTCCTTTCGAGACCGATACACCGCGGATCACCGAGACACGGTTGCCTGGGGAATCGCCTGCCGTTCTCGTGCGACGACTCGCCGAGATGAAGGCCAGAGATGTTGGCTCCCGTCATCCCGGTGCGCTGATCATCGGCTCTGACCAAGTGGCCAGTCTGGGTGAGGAAATTCTTGGTAAACCGGGTAACCGTAAGAACGCAATAGAGCAGCTGCTCGCCGTATCGGGACAGACAGTCACCTTTTATACCGGCCTGAGTCTATATGATAGCGGGACTGGACGGATACAGACCGCGATGGAAGCTTTTATCGTCAGATTTCGACAGCTGACGCGCACCCAGATAGAGCGCTATATCGATCGCGACCAGCCATACGACTGCGCCGGCAGTTTCAAGTCCGAAGGCTACGGCATAACGCTGTTTTCCTCGCTCGAAGGGCGAGACCCCAACACCCTGATAGGCCTTCCGCTGATCCTGCTGGTCGATCTACTGAC
>JBATKF010000147.1:0-11986 GCA_049669185.1 Sedimenticolaceae bacterium
GCGCTGCGGCGGACACCCGAACAGGCCCTGGCTGAGCCCCTCGCACAGCGCCGCCAGTTGCCGCTGCAGGTCCTCCGAGGGTGCGGCGGCCTCGGAGAGTCCCGGCTCCCGGCACAGGCGGCCGCCCGGGTCGATCAGAGCGTTGACTGCCTGGATGTCTGCCATCCAGCCGGCAAGCGGCACGGTCTCGCGCTTCTGGCCGTGAAATTCGGGCCATTCGAGCAGCACGCGCCACAGGTGCTCGCGCAGGGTCTCCAGCTGTATCAGCAGGTTGCGTGCCTGTTCCACCGGCGCCGCCGCAGGCGTCTGCTGGGCGGATTCGATGGCGCGGATCGCCGCCACCGACTGTGCCCGGCCGCAGACATTGAACAGCAGCGGGATCGTCTCGAGCACTTCGCCGATCGCTTTGCCCTCGAACAGGCGTGAAGCCAGCAGCGGGCGGGTGGACTCGATCTCCACCTGTCCCTGTGCCGGACCGATGCGGATGCTCAGCCGACCCTCGATGTTGGCCGTGCCGCTCATCTGGCAGAACCAGGGTGGCCCAGGACGCGTCCACGCAGCAGGTCGCGGCGGCTGACCGGTCGCTCGATCAGCGATTCGTCAGACGCCGCCGCTGGCGCCCGCTTGTGCACCGACGGCGCGTCCGGGTTCTCGTCTGCCTGTGCTTGCCAGCGCTGTGCGATCTCGCCCGCATGGGTGCTGGACTCGCTGTCGCGATGGCGCGGGTCGATCAGGGCCCCGAGCGCGGCGAAGGCGACCTCCAGCGCGGTGGCCTGATCGGGCAGCTCCAGCACCGGGGAGAGCAGTGAGCAGGACTGGAAGCGACCGATGCCTTTCTCTTCGGCCATCAGGAACTGGTAGCTGCCGGAGGGAAAGCTATAAGTATGGCTACTGCCGATCGGGCGTTCCTGCCAGTCGTCGCCCTCGCAGGGCAGCAGGACCAGATTGATGAACCAGGGCGTGATCAGCACGCCCAGGCAACCTGCCGCGCTGCGGTGAAAGCCAACTGCCTTGACCTCGAGGGCCGGATTGAGGACGGGTATGTCGGCCATGCGCGTCCGTTGAACATCCCGGAAGTGTCGTTCCAGGCCCAGCGTCAACGCGTCGAGCTGCAGGTCCCGATCAGTCACCCAGGATCACCATGAACTGTTCCTTGGCGCCGTCACACTCGGGGCAATGCCAATCGTCCGGCAGTCTTGCGAACGGCGTGCCCGGCGGTATCTGCCAATAGTCATCGCCGGCCTTGGGGTCGTAGACATGCCAGCAGACCTTGCACTCCATGCGCGCATCGTCATGCAACCGATCCTTGTTGCCACCGTAGGAGCCCTCAAAGGTGTTCACCGGTACATCCCCAGGATCTCATCCAGGCGCTCGATACTGTCGGCGATGTCCTCCGGGGCGGCGATCGCCACCGAGGGGACGTCGACCACCTCGATGGTGTTCAGGATCAGCACGTCCTGCGAATTGAAGTACTTTATCCACCAGCCGTTGCGCCTTGCGGTGCTGCCGATGCGACAGTTGCCGTAACCGCGCGACAGGATGGTGACCGGCCCGACACCCAGGCGCTCGCCGAGCAGCATCACGTCGGTCTCGGTCAGCGGCAGCAGGGTCAGATTGATGGTGTGCGGCGCACCGCCGGGTCGGTAGGTGGCCAGCTTTTCAGCCAGCTCCACCAACAGCGCAGGTGCGTTCTGGATCGCCGGGTCGCTGCCGTCACAGGCACTGTCGAGTTCACGGCCGGCGTCGCTGAAGGCGGCGCTGCGGACTATGTCCGGCACCTCGCCGATCTCTATGGCATCACGGATCACACGGCCGTGCCCGTCATAGTGCTGCACCCGCCAGACGCCGGCGAGTACCGACTCCTGGGCGCGGATCGGCGAGGGTCCGTCAAACGCCACGCTCACTTCGCCTTCGCCCAACGCCTGATTGACGAAATCCAGGTTGTCAGCGTCGAGCGGATCGAGGTTCACCACCTCGATCGGGCCATTCCGCCGCCATCGCCGGAGGGCCCGGAGGACCTGTTCGAGGACCCGCTTGCCTTGTTCCATGCCCGCGGCGTCTTCGGGTTCAGGCAGCAGCGGTTGATGGTAAGTCGCCATGCCCGAGGGCATGGTCATGTATTCCAGGCCCTCTTCCTGTGCAGTCGGCTGGGTGCCTGGGCCGATCTCGACGATCGGTATAACGGGAAATTTATGCATTGGGCCGCTCCATGGTTTCGTTGACCAGCGGGATGCCGACCCCCGGGTTGTGCCTAGGCTGCCGGTCGAGGATCTCCGGGATCAACGCCATGTATTCCGACCAGTCTCGGACCTTGTTGATCTTGCCGAGATAGCGCCCGTGGCGCACAAACACCAGGCAGGGCCAGACCGCAACGTCGTAGCGCTCCTTGAACAGCGACTCCAGGGCGCGGTCCACCACCACCGCCTCGAAACGGTCGGGGAAGGCGGACATCAGCTCCGGCAGTATCACCGCCACGTCGTTGGACTCCGGGTAGCGGTTGGGGTCTTCGGTGAGGAACAGCGCAAGCGTGACATCGCGGTCCATGAAGTCGTCGAGGTTGTCGGCGCTGAGCCGGGGGTAACGGTGTAGGTCGATGAGTTGATCGATCAGTGGTGAGGGCATGTTGTTACGCCTCCTTGACGAGGTGTGCGAGATGTTCGGGTAGCTGGGGCGCACGATCGATCAGGTCATCGAACAGGTGATCGATCTGCGAGTCGCCGGCCATGATCTGGCCGACCGCCTGCACGGCGTCACGCATGGCCATTGCGGAGTCGGGGTCGAGGATCTCGCGTGCCGCACCGAGAAACACCAGTAGCCAGCTTCCGATCTCAGGTCTGCCGACCAGTGTCGTGTCGACCTGGATCCGCTGAGTGCCATCCAGACATACCGCATGAAAGTCGTGCACCGACAGCACCTGCATCGGGATGCCGATACACATCAGTCCTTTCTCCGGCTGTCGACATTGACGCTCATGCGGTTGTTGCCCAGATCCACCGGCTTGGGGTCGAAGGTCACGGATGCGTCGCGCAACACGCGTTCGTCGCCCGCCCGGCAGGCCGCGGCCGCGTTCGGTCGAAAGGTCTCGTAGGCGGCGAGATCGAGTTGCTGCGGGTGAAGCCCGGCCTCCTCGGGCAGCGGGCTGGTGCGTTTTTCGTAGTCGATGCCCCTGGCGTCCAGCCAGCGCAGCGCGGCATCGATCGCAGGCGCGATCTGCGCGCGCACGCTGGGACGCAGGCTGCCGCCATAGTCTTCGAGCTCCTCCGGCTGCACGCCGACCAGCAGGATGTGCTGGGGGCAATCGCCGAGCAGTTCCGCCATCGCCAGCACCTCCTGGAAACCGGTCTGGTGCAGGCTCATCTTCTTGGCGCCCATGAAATTTGGTACATCCGCATCCTCGACCAGCTTCAGCGCGCCGGGGGCCAGCCCGTAGTCCACGGCGTCGAACACCACCAGGATGTCGGCGGCCTGAACGTGCTGCACCAGATAGATCCCCTGGGTACCGCCGTCCATAAGAGTGACGTTATCGGGAAAGACATGGCTGCGATGGAGTGTCTCCACGGTGCGCACACCGAAGCCCTCGTCGGCCCAGAGCACGTTGCCTATCCCCAGGATGGTGACCGCCGGTGCCGTCATGTTCGTCCCCGTTAGTGAGTGCAGATGCCGGTGGGGTGGCAAGTTGCATGCCGATCCGGTAACGCGCACCTAAGCCGTTGTTTTTAAAGCCACACCTATTTCCACCCCGGTCCCCGATCGAAATCGATGACAACCTTGTTTCCGTCTATAACACCAACATGGAAGAAGATAGTCCAATTTTGCGCCGCGCTGCCGCGGCACAGCCGTAAGACGACCTGCCGGGCGGGGCGCGCCGCAGTAACTCCCGCTGCCGAATAGACCCTTTGACATCTCACGTTCAGGCAACCCGTTCCCCGCCCAGGGCCATGGTTGCCAACGCGCTGTTGTGCGCCGTCCGGGGGTGTAAAGCAAGTTTCCGGAATGGGCTCAGCCGATCGCGTCTGGCTTGCGCTTTCTCGCTCGCAGCCTCAAAAGGCTGGGCGTTAAAGCGCTGAAAGTGAAAGGAAAAAGTTAGTTGGCAGGCTCTTTGCAGATTCCCTGGGTCAGACAACCACACACGCCGGGTGAAGCGCGCAGACGCCGCGGGAGAGGAGCATGACAGAGACATTCTACGAAGTGATGCGGAGGCAGGGCATAACGCGCCGTAGCTTCCTCAAATACTGCAGCCTGACCGCTGCCGCACTGGGTCTCGGCCCGGCGTTTGTTCCCAGGATCGCGCATGCGATGGAGAACAAGCCCCGCATCCCGGTCATCTGGCTGCACGGCCTGGAATGCACCTGTTGCTCGGAGTCGTTCATCCGCTCGGCGCATCCATTGGCCAAGGACGTGGTGCTGTCGATGGTCTCGCTGGATTACGACGACACCATCATGGCGGCCGCCGGTCACCAGGCCGAGGCGATCGTCCAGGAGACCATCGACAAGTACGACGGCAATTTCATCCTGGCCTGCGAGGGCAACCCGCCGCTGAATCAGGATGGCATGTCCTGCATCATCGCCGGCAAGCCCTATCTCGAACAGCTCCAGCATGCGGCCGCGCACTGCAAGGCGATCATCTCCTGGGGTTCGTGCGCATCCTATGGCTGCGTGCAGGCGGCCAAGCCGAATCCGACCCAGGCGGTGCCGATCCACAAGGTGATCCACGACAAACCGATCATCAAGGTACCGGGATGCCCTCCCATCGCCGAGGTCATGACCGCGGTGATCACCTACATGCTGACCTTTGATCAGATCCCCGAGCTCGATCGCCAGGGCCGGCCGAAGATGTTCTACAGCCAGCGTATCCACGACAAGTGCTATCGACGCCCGCACTTCGATGCCGGTCAGTTCGTCGAGACCTGGGACGATGAGGGCGCGCGCAAGGGGTACTGCCTGTACAAGATGGGTTGCAAGGGTCCGACCACTTACAACGCCTGTTCCACCATCCGCTGGAACGAGGGGACCTCGTTCCCGATCCAGGCAGGCCATGGCTGTATCGGTTGTTCCGAAGACGGCTTCTGGGACAAGGGCTCCTGGTACGCCCGTCTCACCGACATCAAACAGTTCGGGGTCGAGAGCAATGCCGATCTGTTGGGTGGCACTGCCGCCGCAGTCGTCGGCACCGCGACCGCAGTACACCTCGGTGTCAGCGCCGTGAAGCGTGCCCAGCACAAAGGAGATCAGGAATGAGCGTTACACAAACCCCGAACGGTTACAGCCTGAACGACGCCGGTCGCCGTGTAGTCGTTGATCCGGTGACCCGGATCGAGGGCCATATGCGCTGTGAAGTCAATGTGGACGAGAACAACGTCATCCAGAACGCGGTCTCATCGGGCACCATGTGGCGCGGACTCGAGGTGATTCTCAAGGGCCGCGACCCGCGCGATGCCTGGGCCTTCGTGGAACGCATCTGCGGCGTCTGCACTGGCTGTCATGCGCTGACGTCGGTGCGCGCGGTCGAGGATGCGCTGGGTATCCAGATCCCCAAGAATGCGCACCTGATCCGCGAGATGATGGCCAAGACCTTGCAGGTGCACGATCACGTCGTGCACTTTTACCACCTGCACGCGCTCGACTGGGTCAACCCGGTCAATGCGCTCAAGGCCGATCCGAAAGAGACATCGAAGATTCAGCACCTGGTCTCGGCGCGTCATCCCAAGTCCAGCCCGGGTTACTTCCGCGACATCCAGACGCGCATTCGCAAGTTCATCGAGTCCGGGCAGCTCGGTCCGTTCAAAAACGGCTACTGGGACAACCCGGCCTATAAGCTGCCGCCGGAGGTCGACCTGATGGCAGTGGCGCATTATCTCGAAGCGCTCGATATCCAGAAGGAGTTCGTCAAGGTCCACACGGTTTTCGGTGGTAAGAACCCGCATCCGAACTACCTGGTGGGTGGCGTTCCTTGTGCGATCAACATGGACGGCGACCTGTCGGCCGGCGCGCCGCTGAACATGGAACGCCTGAACTTCGTCAAGGCGCGCATCGACGAGATGAAGACCTTCTGCGACAACGTCTACATACCGGACGTGATCGCCATCGCCAGCTTCTACAAGGGCTGGCTGCACGGCGGCGGGCATGGCGCCAGGAATGTCATGGACTACGGCGCCTATCCGAAGGTCAACTACGACAAGTCCACCGACCAGTTCCCGGGCGGTGTGATCCTCAACGACAACTGGAACGAGGTCTTCCCGATCGATCCGCGGGATCCCGAGCAGGTGCAGGAGTTCGTCGCACACTCCTGGTACAGCTACCCGGATGAAAGCAAGGGCCTGCATCCCTGGGATGGGGTGACGGAGGCGAACTTCGAGCTCGGCCCAAACACCAAGGGGACGCGCACCAACATCCAGGAACTGGATGAGAACGCCAAGTATTCCTGGATCAAGGCACCGCGCTGGCGTGGTCATGCGGTCGAGGTGGGCCCGCTGTCGCGCTACACGCTCGCTTATGCACAGAACATCGAGTACGTGAAGGAGCAGGTGCAGCGGAGCGTCGCCACATTCAACCAGTTGGCGGGCATGCAAGCGGGTGCGAAGACGGTACTGCAGTCGACCATCGGCCGCACCTTGGCACGCGCACTGGAGGCGCAGTATTGCGGGGACATGATGGTCGATGATTTCAACGACTTGATCGCCAACATCAAGGCCGGCGACTCGACCACCGCCAATATGGACAAATGGGATCCCTCGACCTGGCCGAAGGAGGCCAAGGGCGTGGGGACAGTGGCCGCGCCGCGCGGCGGCCTGGGCCACTGGATCAAGATCAAGGACGGCCGGATCGAGAACTATCAGTGCGTGGTGCCGACCACCTGGAACGGGTCGCCGCGCGATCCCGCCGGCAATATCGGCGCCTTCGAGGCCTGCCTGATGAATACACCCATGGAACGTCCCGACGAACCCGTGGAGATTCTGCGCAGCCTGCACAGTTTCGATCCTTGTCTGGCCTGCTCGACCCATGTGATGTCGGAAGATGGCAAGGAACTCACCAAGGTCAAGATCCGCTGAGGCGGGGGAGACAATGCCGATGAAATCTATATACGCAAAGCTGTCGGGCCTGCTCGTCCTGTTCAGTCAGCAGCTATCGGCCCATCCGGGGCATGGGATGGGTGAGGGGCATACCAACGAGGTCCTGCACCCCCTCCTGGGATCGGATCATGTGCTGCTGCTCGGTGCCGTGGCGGTAGCCGTTCTTGTCGTACGCAACCGGTGGCTGGGCCTGCGGTCCGCGCGTGACGATGAGGAGAAAGACGCATGACCACAGTCGCTAGCAAACCGCAGCAAATACAGCCGGCGGTGTACGTCTACGAGGCGCCGCTGCGTCTTTGGCACTGGATAAACGCGCTGGCGATTACCGTGCTGGCCGTTACCGGCTATTTCATCGCGAGCCCGTTGCCCAGTGTGCCCGGCGAGGCGAGTGATAACTTTCTCATGGGCTACATCCGCTTCGCACATTTTGCGGCCGGCTACATCCTTGCCATCGGACTTCTGTTTCGCATCTACTGGGCCTTCATGGGCAATCACCATGCGCGCCAGTTGTTTATGCCGCCGTTGTTCAGTCGTGATTATTGGGACGGCGTCTGGCACGAGATCAAGTGGTACGCTTTCGCCGTCAAAGAGCCGCGCAAATACATTGGCCACAACCCGCTGGCCGTGCTGGTGATGCATTTCCTGTTTCTTTGGATGCTGGTCTTCATGATCATCACCGGCTTCGCGCTGTATGGCGAGGGCACCGGGATGGGGACCTGGCAGTACGAGTGGTTCAGCGCCTGGGTCATTCCGCTGTTCGGTCAGAGTCAGGATGTGCACACCTGGCACCACCTTGTCATGTGGGCGATCGTCTGTTTCGTGATCATCCATGTGTACGTCGCCATCCGTGAAGACATCATGTCCCGGCAATCGCTGGTCAGTACGATGATCAGCGGCTGGCGGATGTTCAAAGACAGCCGGGATCCGGACGACGGGCGTTGATCGGCAGCGTGATCAAGGGTCAGAATTCTGGGTTCTCGATCTTTATCGTGCGCTGGCGTATCCACTGCACCAACTTGTCGACACTGCATCAATCTTTTTCCAACAGTCCAATCAGGAATCGGCGGGCCTTCCTTGCATCCACCTTAGGTCTGTGGCCGTGCAAACGGAGAAAGGTGTCGGCTGCAAAGAATGCAACGCACTTGTTCCCGTCGATGGCCGAAAAGGAGATATGGGTCTATCCGCTGGCCTACACCTGATTTGGACGACCAAAGTCCTTTTGAGCAACATCTGCGGCGAGCGGGTTGTTCGAAGGATAAAAGGCCTGGGTATCGAAGAGATCGCCACGGCACCCGCTGCACCTTGGCAGAACGCTTATGTGGAACGGATGATCGGCACCCTGCGCCGGGAATTGCTCGACTACGTCATCATTCTCGACGAACGGCATCTCAAGCGACTTCTGCTGTCGTAGCTGGATTACTGTCATCCTTGGCGAACACATCGGACTTTGGCGCTGGATACGCCGGACGGTCGTCCCGTACGAACGGCCGAACCCTGCAATGTTGTCGGATTACCAGCTGTTCATAGTCTCCACCATGTTTACCTTCCGAAAGCGGCGTGAATTTTCGAGAACGATAGGGCCAACTCGGCTGTTGAGTCATCGGGTAGGTACCGACAGATCCAATGCGCGTGTTGTGGCATGTGGCGGTGCATGTTCCCACTGGAAGAATTGCACCTCGCGTACCGGTCGGCTTGTTTTATCGAGCAGCATCACGGCGCGCAGACCGTCGCTAAAATAGGGATCGTCGCCGAGATTTCTGGCGGGATCGTATTCGGTAGCCACTGGTCCGCCTTTGGCGTAACCGACCTTGACCAGTCCCTGCGAGAACAGCAGGTCCTGGATGAAGCTGTTACGTGCTTCGTCCACGTCTGGATCGATGACGTGAGTGACAAGAAACTTGGATGTTGTCGTAAACTTGACGCCAATATCGCGGCTGATCTGTCCTACCCAAACGTCTTTGCCCTGGAAGCGCAGTGGTGTCAGCCACAGACGCAGGTGATTGCGCTGATGGATCGAGCTACGAGGTTTCTGGAAGGCGATGTCCTGCTGGCGCCCAAACGCATACAAAGGGCTGATCGGCGAATAGATATAGCGATCGCCAAACAGGTATGACATGAGTGTCTTCCTGATCGACCCTGCATAGGTCGCCTCGGTTGCGTGCCAGCCGCGCCGGACGAAGGCAGGGAACAGGTCTTCCGCATTACCGATCAGCACCAGGTTCAGGGGGTCGCCTGGGGCGCTGGCATCCTGGTTGGTCGTACAGCAGGGCAGGGTGGTTAGAGCCTGGCGCAGGCCGGCTTCGTCGAGCGTAATCTCTGGCTCGCTAGCACGCGCCTGCTCCAAGTCGAACAGCGTATCCGCATTCAAACCGCGCACCGCTAGGAAGAACACAAACTCTTCGCTTCCTTCTGTCGACAGCAACTGCAGGTCTACCTGCTTCTGGTCGAGGTCCATGCTAACGAAGACAAAGCCGGAAACGATCGAGCGCGGTGCAATCGGGTTGCGGAAGGCGAGTTGGCGTAGCCGACGCATGAACGCGTACAAGTCGTTATCTACCAGCTGATCCCTCAGTGCATAGGCGACCTCGTCGGGGGCGAAATAGTTGGGATCCAACGACGGCATCAACACCCAGTAGGGCACGCTGTCATGGTTCTCGACCTCTATCCATATCGCCTGCAGCCAGCGTCTGCCCAGGTCCATGCCCAGTTCGACCTTGGCCTCTTCATTGCTGAGCACGGCCACCGTCACGCGCAGGCGCGCGTCTCGCTGGGTAAGCGCGTGCTCGTGGAAAGTCCCAGGCGCCGGCGCTTCGGTCTTGATCGAGGGGCCACTGCTGCATCCAGCTGTCAGTACCAAGACGGCGGTCAAGAGCAACAGGGTGAATGGCCGGATGGCGGAGCCGCGGGTCGTGGCTGGAGTCGTGGACATGTCGTGATGCTTCTCGCACTGCTGCCCAAGCATATCCTGCGTTATCGGGGAGCTACAATTCTCGTACCGGAATGCATCGCGCCGATTCAAGATATCGTCTTCACGGCGAGGATAGCGCTGGCCGCAGCAGGAAGTTGGTGAGAAAAGCGGCTAGTCTCACGTGACAATCAGCTTCCTGGATTGAGGAACCTTCGAGCGCCCGGATCACCCGCCGAGAACGACCGCGTCAGGCATCTCGTAACGCTCTTCGCCGACCGAGATGCGATGAAGGTCGCTCTCTTTCGTGGCGCGAAACGCCCCGTAGCCGTCGGCCTGGCTGGTGTCGGCCCCGATGGGGATGCCCATACGGAAGAAAATCGCACGTCGGGCGCCGTCGGGTTTGGTTACCACCACGGTCGCGTAGCCGCCGCCGGTTCGGGCGACGCCGAATCGGCACTCGCTCATCGGTTGACCGACGTTTTGGGCGCAGGGGATAGATCCTGTGGCGTCGAAATCGCCCTGGCCGGCGCGCAGGGACGACGTGTCCGGCCCCATGACGGCGGCGCCGTTGGGAGAGATTGCGGGTTTCAGGTAGGCGGCCGCGACGAAACCCCGAGGGCCGCCGCCGAGTTGCTGCACGTCGCACCAGACCCTGTCCTCGGCCCGCCGGCAGCCGAGGTTGTCGAGCACGGTGCCCAAGGGGTAGGTCGTCAAGATCTCGGCTGATGTCGAAGGGGCGGAGCGGAGGCGAAGGCCGGCTGTGACGTCCGTCACCTGCCAGTTGAGTGGTCCGCCCTCGTCGGGCGGAAGCGGGATGCCGTCCCGCGATCCCGGCTTTGCCGATGCGTCGCTAGCTCCGGCGGTGGGCACCTCCCATGGCGGGGTCGCAAATGCAACGGCCTCATCCGCGCTGCCTGGCTCGTAGAAATCGTGCTTCGAATCGTTGGTGAAGTAGTCCCAGAAAGCGGTCTCGAACGTCGCGTCGTGGATCGTGAAGTCACCGGCGGCCTGGCGTCCCCCGAGATAGCGGCGATAGGCATCGATCGGCTCGGGTCCGAACTGCTGGAAGATGATGCGCCCGCCGAATTCTTCATGCAGGGCGCGGTTTAGCTTCCACTGGCGGATCATCGAGCGACCCATATCGCGCCGCATCTGATCGACCTGGGCGGCCTCCTCGGTGGTGAGCGTGTCTTCGGCGGTCAATCCCTTGGCACGCATGCCACGCCGCGTTTTCTCGACGTAGGTGTCGATCTCCAGGTCCGTGGCCCGGATGTCGCGCTCATCGGCATAGCGGTCAAACAACCGGCTCAGGATAATGTCCTGCATCTCGCGCGCGTCCTCGGTACGCACCTCTTCGCCGAGTACGGTCGCTGCAAGGGGCAGCGCTACGGGCTCGAACTCGATGATCGAGCCGTCGGCCATGGTGGCCAGGAACAGCTTGCCGTCTTTGGTGACATAGCTGCGCACCCAGGGAAACTGGGTCAGGTAGCTATCGTGCAGGGAACCCGGCGGGCACTGGGCATTGGTGGCGGCCAGCGGTCCGAACTCTAGCTTGCCGGGTTGTTCGGATGTCCACTTGCCGAACGCCCGATTACAGTCGGCGCGTACCTGGACAGCGCCATCGGCCTCCAGGCGTAACCTGTAATGTGACCGGTCGTCCGGCACCGACTCCGTATCGTCCATCGACATGATGCGGACCAGCTGCCAGGTCCTGCCGACCAGGGCCGACTCGATGCTTGGCTGTTCGATAGCGACCGGATCAGGATTCGCCGATGAAACTTCCGGATGCACGATCGAAAGGAGGCCCGACAGGACGAGCAGGGGGGCGAGCCGAAACGAGGCTGCGAAGGCGCGAGATTTCATGTTTCAGCTCCGCCTAACAGCCTTGACGATCAATAGCACGAGGACCGCCCCGACGACAGGCGGGATCAACGCACCGATGATGCCGCCGCCGATGGTCAGTCCGAGCGTCTGGAACAGCCAGCCGCCGACGACCGAGCCGACGATC
>JBATKF010000148.1:0-2103 GCA_049669185.1 Sedimenticolaceae bacterium
AGACGCTGCAGCTCATCGGCAAGTCCTTTTGCGCCTGTTGTTGCCAGCGCAGGGCTGTCATCGGCGGACGCCCAATGCACATAGGCGTTATAGACAGCCGCCGGATCATTACCCCTGCAAGCGCGCAGCAGGCCCTTGAAACGCGCGGGCTCGCTGTGACGTCGCGCGATCCTCCAACCCCGCAGTCGGCGGATGCCGACCGGCAGCCATCTGAACCCAGCCCACAAAATCGCTGCCATGCAGAGCACCCCGGCGGCCAGCGCCCCGGGATGATCCGCCGCCAGGCCTGCAAGCTGCTCGACCGGGTCGAATTGGGGCAGCAGATCGGGATTCACCGCGACCCCCAGCGTCAGCGCCGGGATTGCGTCGGTATGCATTTTTTCGGCGACCGGGTCCCACCGCTGCAACCCGATTCCAGGGATGGTCAGCTCGCCGGCCTGCTGCAGCACATAGGTCACCGACTCGACCCGTGTACCGACCAGGTCGCCGCGGCTGCTGCGGTCATCGACCTCAGGGGATTTTGGATACACGGCGACACCCGGAATGGCCGGTGTCGGCAGCGGCGCGAACGCCATCCCGGAGACCGCCGGGGCGGTGCGGGTGATCGTGCGGGTCAGCGCGTCGCCCACCTTGAGCCCGACCGGGTCCGGCGTTACCTCGACCTTCAGCGTGAAGTCTGTCGTCGTGACCAACCGCGCCGGGTCGTCGACACCGGGCGGGCTGCGCACTTCAAACGATAGCGCCTCGGTCTGCAGCTCGAAACTCACCGGCTCGCTGCCGTACCCTTCGGATACATCAAAGGCAACGGCTATCGGCGCGAGTTCGATACGGCCCGCGCGCTGCGCGAACATCGGATAGCGATAGCTCAGCACCTGCCAGGTCTCGCCATTCACCTGCTCGGTGAGCTTCACGGTCGAGACCACGTCCTCCAGCACCAGCGCACCGGGCACATCAGGGAGATGGATGCGCTGCCCGCCGAAACTTTGTCCGTTGCTCAGCAGCTCGACCTTGAGCACCACCTGTTGACCGATCCAGGCATCGCCCGCCAGTTCGAGTCCGGCGCGCGCCCGCGCGTCGATCGCCAGCGCCGGCAGCGCACTCAACTGCAGGATCAGGCCGAGCAGCCACCACCCGCGGTAGACCCGGTCGCCGCTCACGGGGCGTCCTCCTGCCGAAGCTGCAGCTGGCTCGCAAACCGGGCGCGCAGAAAATCGGCAGGCCGTGTCTCCACCCGTCGCAGCCAAACCTCACGCATCGCCGCATCGTTCATAGCCGTGTCGCCCTCGATGGTCTGTTCACCCTTGGCGTTCTTCGTCCGGCCGGTGGTATCGAACACGATCTCGTCGGCCTCGAGCATACCGCCGGTCCCGCCGGCGTCGTCCTCGGGCGGCGCGAGCCGTTCCTTGCGGGCGAGGGCGATCTCGCGATTCTCGACCGCGGGCTGCCAGTCGGGACGCTGGGCAAGGGCCTGCTCATAGGCGGCGATCGCGTCCTGGTACTGGCCTTGGAGCAACAGCGCATTGGCGCGATTGAACTGACCTTCGACCGAGGTGAGCTGACCGAAGACCGCGGCCGCGCGTTCGAACTCGCCGGCGCGATACCAGGCCGTGCCGATATGCATCGGATCGGTGAAGCGGGCGGCCGCCCCGGAATAATCACCCGCGTCGAACAGGCGCTGCGCCTGCTGGTCGTGCGTTCGCCAGAGATCCTGCCACCATTGGGACGAGAAACCCGGCCCACCCTCTGCCCGCAACAGCATCGGCGCCATCAGCAGGACAGCGAGCCAGACGCCTGGCGCAGACCTGAACCCTCGACCCGCAGTCATCCCTGCCACCTTACCGCCCAGCCGCGCCGGAACCACAGCAGTACGATGAACGTCAGCGGAAACAGCAGATAGTAACCGGCGTCGCGCCAGCGCTCGCCCTCCCCGTCCGTCCCGCCCGGGAGCCGCGTGTCCAACCATCGAACCAGTGTGTCGACATCGCTGTCATCGACACTGACCTCTACCACGCCGCCATCCAGCGCCCTGGCTGCCGCACCCAGCGTCGCCCGATCGAGAGGCGGCGCAGGCGGACCTGCCGCTGGCGCGGGCGAACCCGGTGG
>JBATKF010000149.1:0-16226 GCA_049669185.1 Sedimenticolaceae bacterium
GACCGAGGAGGCCAAGAACGCCGCCGATGAAGGCGTGCGTCAGGGCGTGACGGAGGGCGTGTTCGAGGAGTCCAAGAAGACCGTCGAGAAACTCATCGACAAAGGCTTCGGATTGTTCCGGGATTAAGTTGTAGACACCCAGATATCGATCCCGGCCGCGTCTTGACCGGGGCGTTTGATTCCAGGCGCCGCGCGATAAACCAATCGCGCTTCGGCAGCGTTGGTTAAATCAAGCAGCTACTACCCAGTTCGAGTGCGGACGAGGTGTCGGTGCCGAATCACCGAAATTACGGCCGTTGCCTACGCGACGGAGCGCACAGGGCTGCCCGACTTCACCTGACGGAGGGAAGTGCATTTTTTCCGCTTGGCAGGAAAGTAGCTGTAGCCCAACTTTCTCTCCAGATAGTTCAACAAATCGACCAGATGGTTTTGTGCTTCCACTAGGCGCTCCCGACCGCCTATATCTTTGGCACACCTTGCTGCGCGTAGCGCCTCGAGGGTCTCTGCAACGGCTGAACTCTCGGGCATGCGATAAGGTGATTCAATAATGTCCCTGAACTCGTAGAAGGAGATGGTATCCATTTCGTGGCCGAACTCGCCTTCCATGCTGTGCATGATCATTTTGCCAAGCGCTTTTTGTTCGGCGGGGAAGAAATTGAAGGGACCAACGTGGCTGTCTCCACTGGAGGTCGCAAACGCCCTGCGTATCGCCGCTGAGTATTTTATCATCACTGCATCCTGGGTATATGGGCCGTATCGGCCTACGGCGGCCAGCCAACCGAAAAACCGGACTAGGAGATAAAGTGTCTCTTCGGCGTACGACCCGTCCGGATAACGCTCCCGAAGCTCGGGCAGGCCGTCGAGATCAATGAGTTTGTATATCCTGCTCTGGAGATCCTCGCATGCTGACAGAAAGGGATTAGCATAGAGCGCTGTAATCCTTGCACGCTCCTTCTCCCTTTCAAGGGATTGTTCATGCGCCCATGTCCATACAGCCCAGGCGGCTGTTGCCGCCGGGACCAACCAAGTAGTAGGAAACATAATCATGACAAAACTCTCCGGCATTCAACTCGTGGTTAATACAATGGATTCAGAATCACAGCAGATTCAACATCGGTAGGCGCCTTCTGTGAAAAATTCGGACATCCCGGTTGCCACCTCTCTGAATGAATGATCTGCCTAGCCCTGTCGCTGGCGTACACTAGCTCTCACAGGTCATTGACCCCTTTAGTACCAAGGCAAGATTATTACTGATGAACATTTTTCAGTCCGAATCATTAAATTTCAGGGCGTAAGTCGCTCCTTCTATCTCTATTTCCAATTCCATTGGAATCTTCATTTTCAGGAGTGATTTGAATGTCTCTACGGGGCGCTTCTTCATTAAAAGTTCTAATTCCTCTATATGTTCCAAAGCATTCTTTAGGCTAAGCTGTTCTTCTTTGGTCAGCGCTTCTCTTCTGGTCATGACCTGATTCCCTCGTTTCTGATGGCGTAAGGGAAGTATAAATCGCCTTTTCGTCCGGCAGCAGTTCTTCCCCGCGTCCATCGGCGCCTACGGTGGGTTGTCATTCAGACGCGCGCATTGCCTTTGAGCGGCGTCTCGGCACCCGAATCCGCCCAACCGCCCGTCTACTGGACCATTGGCGAGATGTCGGTGCTCCAAATCATGTGGCCCGACTGCTCGCTTTTGGCCGTACAAAGTGGGCCGTTCAGTAGGGTCCTGAAGCCCCGGCTCCCATTCTGCCTGGTAACAAATACCCGCCCTAGCAAGCTGTCCGCTATCGAGACCGGAGCCGACGCACTGAAGCTATGGATTGCTAGCCCGCTTATCTCACCGATTACCTGCTGCGCGGCCCGATACGCTCGCTTAGCCTTGCCTACGCAGGCCCGGACCGAGCGATAATGGACTGACTCGGCCGATCATGCGGGCTAAGAAGCTTTGTCTCGCTGTTCGCAATCCATATTGGAAAGAGATGGACGCAATAATCAGAGAATCGTGCAAATCGGATGGTGCCGCAATATCGGACCTTGCGATAGCGGCATTCGGAGAATCAGAAGGTCCCGTGATATCTGCCTTGATCGAAGATTTGGCGGCCGATAGTACGGCGAGGCCGATGTTATCCCTCGTAGCGACAATCGATAACAGCGTTGTGGGTCACATACTGTTCACCAACGCGGTAATCAGGCAATCCAGCGGATCGGTTTCGGCGGCAATCCTAGCGCCGCTTGCGGTGCACCCTAGGGCCCAAAATCAGGGTATAGGCGGGCGGCTCATTCTCGAAGGGATCGTTAGACTGAAAGCAGCGGCCGTGGATCTTGTTTTTGTCCTTGGGTATCCCGCTTTTTACACCAGGTACGGATTCACGCCGGCCGGAGTTCTCGGGTATCAGGCGCCGTATCCGATACCGAAAGAGCATGCCGACGCCTGGATGGTTCAGGTCCTGCGTTCAGAGGTAGCCGGAACGGTTGAAGCGCGGGTGCAGTGTGCAAATGCGCTCGATAAGCAGGAGTACTGGCAAGAGTAACTTGCCAGCATGAAAAACGTTCAGACAGCTCAGGAAATGAGCGCCTTGGCCTGCTTTACCCATTGCTCGCGCTCGATGCGCCCGGCGAAGCGAATGACGGTCTCTTCCATACGGGCGATGTCGGCGGCTTTCCATGCCGCTATCTGCTTGAGCGTAGAGATACCGTTTTCTTTCAATTTCTTCTCCAGGCCCGGACCGATTCCGCGGATCTGCTTGAGATCGTCCTCAGCTTTCGCCGATTTCGGAGCGGTCTTTGCCGATTTAGCGGCGGCCTTTGGCGGTTTGGCCACGGTCTTGGACGGCTTGGCGGCGGTTACCGGCTGTTCCTTTATCGGCTGGGGTTCGGCGGCTTTAATCTCCGACGTGCCGGCGCCTGCCATTTGATCAAACCAAAGACTCCACAGTCGCTGTTGAGTCTCTATCGATTTCTCCATCGCCTTGCTGATCTGATTTGAGAGTTTTTCCAGTTCCCTGCCAGAAAGCTTTTTGAAGTCAGTCATTTCAGACCATTGATTGAACAGGCTCATCTGGCCCTGCATGGATTCCTGCACCGCCTTTTCCCACCCGGAGAAATCCGGCAGTTTACCCTGATTGCCGCTTGCCTTGATGACGTTGAGCCACTGATCCCAGAGCCGATTCTGATCGTGGAGCCAGTGTTGGGCAGAGCGCCTGGCGTCTTCGCTGAGCCCGGCGAAGATCTTCGGCTTCAGATTTCTGCCAGCCGCTCTTCCCACCCATTGATCCAGCCATTCACGCTGAAGATTTAGCGAGTTCTCGACCGCCTGTCCCACGAGGTCGTTTACGTTGTCGAGCGTCTTTTGCTGCCAATCGTTCATACCGGATGGAAACGCAGAACCCGGAAAACTGGCCATGGAATCGCGCCACAGCTGATCTTGCATTTGGCGCAGATTCTTAAAAACTTCTTTGTAGTCCCTAAACATTCGATCCCCCAACATAGCCAATGGTCTTATCCTTCGGAGTATAGAAGATATCGATAGGCTGAGCGTTGCTGCACCGGGTGCATCGCTTGCGCTCTGGCAAAGAAACTGCGTTCAGAGCGACAGCGAACCCTTGGCGCTTCGGCTGAATCAGTCGACGCCGGCCCCGGGGAGCGCCTCAGCAGATGCGCGGCAGCTGTTCACCTACCAACATGTCGACAATGCGTTCGCCGCCGAAACCGGTCTTGAGGATCACCGTGCCTGCCGGGGACTCGCCGACCTGGCCGATACGGGCGCTGTGTTCGCCGGCGGGGTGAGCCCGCATGGTCTGTAGCACGGCTTCTGCACACCCGGCCGGTATCACGGCGACCAGTTTGCCCTCATTGGCCAGATAGAGCGGGTCCAGGCCCAGGATCTCGCTCAGCCCCCGCACCTCGGGGCGCACCGGAATCGCCGACTCATCGAGATGGATAGCGGCCTGACTGCTTTGCGCAAATTCGTTCAGCACAGTGGCGACACCGCCGCGCGTTGCATCCCGCATGCAGTGAATGTCGGGGCAGGCGGCCAGCATCGCCTCGATCAATCCATTGAGCGCCTGGCAATCCGTCTCGATATTGCTCTCCAGTGCCATTTCGCCACGCGCATCGGCGATGGCGGCGCCATGATCGCCGATGAAACCGTTGATCACGATGACGTCGCCGGGGCGCGCGCGGTGCGCCGCGATGTCGACGCCCTTGGGAATCACACCGACGCCCGCGGTATTGATAAAGAGCTTGTCGGCTGCCCCCTTGTGTACCACCTTGGTGTCGCCGGTGACGATCTGCACCCCGGCGGCGTCTGCGGTGGCCTTCATGGAGGCGACGACGCGGCGTAGCGTCTCTACCGGCAGACCCTCCTCGATGATCATGCCGCAGCTCAGATAGAGCGGCGTGGCACCGCCGACGGCCAGGTCATTCACGGTACCGGCGACCGCGAGTTTGCCGATATCGCCGCCGGGGAAGAACAGGGGATCGACTACGTAGGAGTCGGTGGTCATCGCCAGCTTGTCACCCTCCTTCAGCAGGCCATCGAGATCGAAACGGGCCTGGTCTTCGAGCTGCGCCAGCGTATCGTTGGCGAAGCCGCCGACGAAAACATCATCGATCAAATCCCGCATCGCCTTGCCGCCGGCGCCGTGCGCCAGGGTGATGGTCTCTGCCCTCAGGGTGCGCTTGGGTTTGTGTGCGGGCAGAGTCATGCAGCGGCCCCCTTATGCGCCTTGCGCGCGCGCTTAGCGAGCAGCTCAGGCAGGTTGCCGAAGTTGTAATAGGCGGCGCAGGCACCCTCGGAAGAGACCATCAGCGCGCCCAACGGGGTCTCCGGCGTACAGGCACCGCCGAATACCTTGCACTCCCAGGGCCGAATGACGCCCTTGAGCACCTCGCCGCACTGGCAGGACTTGGGGTCCGCGATCTTGAGATTGGGTACAGAGAACCGGCGCTCGGCATCGAAGCGGGCATAGGCGTCACGCATCTTCACGCCGGAGTGGTCGATGGATCCCAGGCCGCGCCATTCGAAGAACTCGCGCAGCTCGAAGACCTGGTGGATCGCCTCCAGCCCGGGCCGGTTGCCGCCGGCCGGTACCACGCGCGCATACTGATTCTCGACCTCGCAGCGACCCTCGGCCAGCTGTTTGATCACCATCCACAGGGATTGCAGGATATCGAGTGGTTCAAAGCCGGCGATCACGATCGGCTTGGCGTAGGTCTCGGCGACGAATCGGAACGGCGCCTCGCCGACCACCATGCTGACATGGCCGGGTGCGAGGAAGGCATCCAGCTGCATGTCGGGGGAGTCCAGGATGGCCTTGATGGTCGGGACCGTGGTGATGTGATTGCAGAACAGCGAGAAGTTATCGATCCCTTCGCGCTCGGCCTGCAGCACCGTCATCGCGGTACTCGGCATCGTGGTCTCGAAGCCGAGGCCGAAAAAGATCACCTGGCGATCGGGGTTTTTGCGCGCCAGGCCAAGGGCGTCCAGCGGAGAGTAGACCATCCGGATGTCGGCGCCCGCGGCCTTGGCCTGCAATAGGCTCTTCTTGGAGCCGGGCACCCGCATGGCATCCCCGAAGGTGGTGAAGATCACGTCCGGGCGTTCGGCCAGGGCGACGCAATCGTCGACCCGTCCCATCGGCAGCACACAGACCGGACAGCCAGGGCCGTGCACCAGCTCGATCCGGCCAGGGAGCATCTGCTCGATACCATAGCGGAAGATGGTGTGCGTATGGCCGCCGCAGAACTCCATGATCTGCAATGGCCGGTCTTGGGCCGCGGGGATGCGTTTCAGCAGTCCCTCGATCTCCGTGATCAGCGTGCGGGCCTTTTCCGGATCGCGGAATTCGTCGACGTATTTCATGACTGGTTACCCAATTTGCCGCGCTTGTCTGCAAGCAGTGTGTGCACCAGGTCCCAGAGGATGTGATAGCAGGCCACATGCACCTCCTGGACACGGTGGATGGAATCGGTATCGACCACCAGGCAGTGGTCGAGCAGCTGACTGGAGAGCATCTCGCCGCCATCACCACCGGCGAAACCGAGCGTGGTCAGCCCTAGCTCCCTGGCCTTGCGATAGGCATGCATCAGATTCGCGGAGTTACCGCTGGTCGAGAATCCCACCAGGCCGTCGCCGGCACGACCGTGTGCCTCGAGCTGACGCACGAAGATATGGGCCATGCCGATGTCGTTGCCGACGGCGGTCATCACCGCGGTGTCGACGCACAGGTTGGTGGCCGCCAACGCCGGGCGGCCGGCGGTCACCGGGTGCTGGAATTCGACCGCGAAATGTGCGGCGTCGCAGCTGGAGCCGCCGTTACCCATGCTGAACATATGGCCGCCATTGCGGTAGACGTCGGCGACTGCCCGCGCTGCATCGATCAGGGCCTCGCTGTTGTCGGCGAAAAACCGCTGTTTCTCGCGCAGGCTGTGATCGGACTTCTGGCGCACCGACTCCAGCAGCGCCGCGTGTTCGCTGGCCGCTTCCCGGCCGCCGCCGTGCAGGAAGGGGTAAAGGGCCTTCAGCTCGTCGTCCGCCATGGGTTCAGCCTTGACCGGCCTGCATGGCCGCCAGTTCTTCCTGAGCCTCGCCCAGCTCGGTGAGCAGCGCCAGGGTCTTGTGCGCCTCGTCCTCGTCGATGCGGCTCATCGCAAAGCCGACGTGGACCAACACCCAGTTGCCGACACAGGCCTCGGCTGGGTGATCCGCATCGAGAATACAGGCGATGTTGACCGGACGTTGAACGCCCGCCACATCGACCTTGGCCATCAGGTTGTCGGCGTCGATGATCTCGACGATCTGACCGGGGATTCCCAGGCACATGATTCAATACCTCTGTTTGATCAGGCGGGCAGCGGCTATGGCTGCCTGGCCGAGTGAAAGCCCGCCGTCATTGGCAGGCACCTGCCGATGCGCCAGCACCTGGAGTCCAGCATGGCACAGACCGTCTTGGACCAGGTCGAACAAGACGCGGTTCTGAAACACGCCGCCGCTCAGTGCAATGCGCGCCACGCCGTTGCGCCGGGCGAGATCTGTTGCCAGGGTGACCAGTGCCTGCGCAAGCCCCTGGTGAAAGCGTGCCGCTATTATGGCCTGGGAACCCCCCTGTCGAAGATCGCCGATGAGGCCCTCCCAGCAGGGTTTGGGGTCCAGCACCGAGCGGCCGGAGGCCGTGTCGATCTGGAACGGGTAGGGCGAGGCCGCCTGCAGGCCTTCGGCATCGATAGCGGACTCCAGGGCCATGGCCGCCTCTCCCTCGTAACTGGACCGCGATGGCGCAAGTCCCACCGCCGCCGCGACGGCGTCGAACAATCGGCCGGCCGAGGAGGCCAGCGGCGCATTGATGCCCTTGCCGATCATCTGTCGGACGGTGTGAATCGGCTTGTCATCGAGCAGGTCCCTGAGGTCCGTCGCATCATCGAGCTGCGCGAACGCCTCGTCGCCAAAGGCGGCCAGCAACTGCGCGCAGGTGTTGCGCCAGGGTTCGCGCATCGCCTGCGCACCCCCCGGCATGGCGACCGGCTTGAGGTGCGCGAGGCGCTGGTAGTCCAGATAGTCGGCCAAAAGGATCTCGCCGCCCCACAGCGTGCCGTCGTCACCGAAGCCCAGCCCGTCCAGCGCGATGCCGATTACCGGTCCGTCGTTCAGATCGACCGCGTTGTCCGCCAGGCATGCGGCGATATGGGCATGATGATGCTGCACCTCGAGCAGCGGCAGCTGTTGCTCCGCGGCCCAGCGACGACCCAGCTTCGACGACAGGTATTCCGGATGTCGGTCGACGACCAGCGCGCTCGGGGCGTGATCGAACAATGTCCGGTACAGCGCGATGTTGTGCTGGAAGTCGGCGTAGGTGCGCGCGTCTTCCAGATCGCCCATGTGCTGCGACAGGATCGCATGTCCGTCTTTCAGCAGGCAGAAGGTATTCTTGAGTTCGCCGCCCAGCGCGAGCAGTGGTGGATGATCGGCAAACCCGAGAGGCAACGGGATATGGCCGGGCGCATAACCGCGGCCGCGCCGCAGGATCTGAATCCGGTCACCCATCCGACGGACCACGGAATCGTCGATGCGATTCTCGATCGGACGGTCGTGCAGCAGGAAGGCGTCAGCGATACCCTTGAGTCGGTCCAATGCCTCGGCATTGTCGATACATTGGGGTTCATCGGAGAGATTGCCGGAGGTCAGCACGATCGGCCGCCCGAGATCCGCCATCAACAGGTGATGCAGCGGGCTGTAGGGCAGCATAAAGCCCCAGCGCCCCTGGCCCGGTGCGATGGCGTCGGGCAGCAGGTCCGCCTGTCGTGCATCGAGGACGACGATCGGCGCCGCCGGGCCGGTCAGGGCCGCCGCCTCCTCGGCGTCGACCCGGCAGTAGTCCCGGGCCTGCTCCAGGTCACGCGCCATCAGCGCAAGGGGTTTTTTGTCGCGATGTTTGCGCTGCCGCAGCAGCGCGATGCTGGCGGCATTCCCCGCATCGCAGGCCAGGTGGATGCCGCCAAGTCCCTTGATCGCCACGATGCCGCCGGCGGCGAGCAGCGCGGCGCTGCGTTTGATCGCGTCTTTCGACCCGGTATTGCTGCCATTCTTGTCCAGCAACATTACTTGAGGGCCGCACTTGCCGCAGGCATTGGGCTGCGCGTGAAAACGTCGGTCGGCCGGATCCTCGTATTCCCTGCGGCAGTCTTCACACAGTGCGAAGTCCGCCATACTGGTGCTCGCCCGGTCATAGGGGATGCCGCGCACGATCGACAGGCGTGGTCCGCAATGGGTGCAGTTCGTGAACGGGTAATGGAAGCGGCGATCCGCCGGATCCATTAGCTCGCGGAGACAATCGGGGCAGGTCGCGGCATCGGGCACGATGCCGGTGCTGACCTGGGTCACATCGCTTTGTGCGATATGAAAGCCGTCGTGCGTAATGATCCCGTCGAACGGTCGCTGCTCGATCTCGTCGATGCGGGCCAGCGGTGGACTGTTGGCCCACAGGCTGTCGACAAAGCGGTCCAAAACGCTCGATGAGGCACAGGCATGTATCAGCACGCCGTCACCGTCGTTGCGTACATCACCGCTGACGCCGTGGTCATGCGCAAGTCGCCAGACGGTGGGCCGGAAGCCCACGCCCTGTACCAGACCGCGCACGCGGATGCTACGCGTGCGCAAGGCGTGTTCGGCAAGGTCATTCATGTCAGTGGACCGTACAGACCATGCACGGGTCGAAGGAACGCACGATATGCTGTATCGCGACCGAATCCGCATCGTCGGTACCCACCTCGGTCTCGAACAATGCCTGCTCGAGGACGCCGGGTGTGCCCAGATGGTCTCTGGGCGAGAAGTTCCAGGTCGTGGGCGCAACGATCTGATAGTTCAGGATGCGTCCGTGTCTGATCCGCACCCAGTGACCGAGACTGCCGCGCGCCGCTTCGACCAGCCCCATGCCCTGCGCCTCCTCTGGCAGTGCGCCATGGTTACAGAAGGGATCGCCGAGCGCTATCGCCTGCACCCATTGCTCCATCAGCGGGACGACGCGGGCCAGCTCGAGCAGTCTGGCGACCAACCGGTTACGTACGTTGCCACCGCTGGCACAGACCAGTGAATGAAGCAATGGATGACCGTCGATCAGCTGCCTTGCCAGTGCGCCGACCTCGACGACTTCGCCGGCATAGCGCGGTGCCTTGCACCAGCTGTAGCCATTGGGCGCGTCCGCATCGGGCAATGTGCTGCCCTCATAGGGGTGCTTGGGCTCACGCTGTGCATGCATCCAGCTGTGGCTGATGTCCTCGGTGATGCGATCCGGGTCCAATGCCTTGCGGGTCTTGGACCATAGCCCGGATCGGAATACCGGTCGCCGGTCGCCCTCGGCGGTCGGATAGGCGCCGTAGCTCAGGAAGCGATCTGTCGCGCGACCGAGCGACTGCAGCTGCAGGTCGTCTGCCAACATCAGAAAACGCCCGAAGTCCGATCCGTGATGGGCCTGCGCCCAGGCCCTCAGGTCATCGTCGCTGGACAGCGCGGCAACCGCCTCGAGCTCATCGGCAAACAGGATGCGTTCGAGGAAGCGCCGAAAGCCGGTGACGATCGCCTGGAGTTTCAGGCGTTCGCGCGGCTCGATGGCGCGGGTGGTACCGCCGGGTTGCAGCGCCATGGAATGCGGCCATTTTCCGGCGAGTATGCCGGTCGTGTGCAGCAGCTGCGCACGCGCAGGCAGCATATCGCGCGAGGCGCTGCCCGTCTGCGCCGCAAAGCGCTCGCCGATCGCGGCATACCAGGCCCTGGCCGCGTAGCGCTGACGGGCGAAGTCGGGCATGAAAAACAGGTAGAAGTGTGACAGGTGATCGGCCATATTCTCGCACGCCAACACCAGATTGGTCGCCAGTCGGCCATTGTGGGTGTAGTCCACGCCCTGCGCCTTCGCGAGGGCGCGTGCGGCGGCCACCGATTGCGATACCGAGCAGATGCCGCAGATCCGTGGTGTGATCACCAGCGCGTCGCGCGGGTCCTTGCCGACCAGCATCTGTTCGAATCCACGGTATAGCGGGGAATTGACCCAGGCCGCCGCGACCTGCCCGTCGACGATCTCGACCTGCACTTCGAGATCACCCTCGACGCGATTGAAGGGGCCGAGGATGCGACGCGCGCTGTTCATCGCTTGCCACTCTTTCCGCGATCGGAACCGGGCGGCACGACGATGCGATCGGCCACGGCATTTTCACGCAGACGTCGGGGCGTTGCGGCTTTCGACAGCGAGGCCAGCGCGACGAACCAGGCCTTGGGCATATCTGTCGGCAGGCCGATCGGGATACCGGCGATCTTCGGCGTCTGCGTGAACGCATGGCCGGGTTCCTCGAAACCGGGTGCGGTGCAGTTGATGCAGGCAAAGCCGCCGCGAATACACGAGCCCTCGCCATTCCACGGGCGTCGATTGCAGTCGGCGTGGGCCTGGGTGCCGAGGCAGCCCATATGTTCCATCATGCAGCCTTGGTCGGACGGCAGTTCGGCGCTGGCCTTGAACTCGTAGAATTCGTTACGTGCGCAACCGTGATGCACCAGGTGATTGGTATAGCTGCGCGGCCGATTGAGCGTGTCGAGTTGGCTGTGGTCCAACTCGCCTGCGGCGAGCTGGGCCAGGGTGTCGGTGACCCAGCCGGGGTGTGTCGGGCACCCGGCGACGTTGACCACGGGTAGTCCGCCCGGACTCAGCCAGGCCGCGTCGAGCAGTCCCTCCGGCCGTACGCCCAGGTATTGCAGACCGCAGGCCTCGCCGGGATTCCCGCCGCCGGTGGTGATGCCGCCGAAGGCCGCACAGCTGCCGATGGCGAGCGTATACCGCGCCTTCTCGGACAGCCTGCGGATCCATTCCATCATCGGCCGGTCACTGCCGGCGAGCATGTGAAAACGGCCCGTCCCCTTGGGGCCGCGCATCACCGCGCCCTCGAGGCACAGCGCATCCAGCGGCTGTTCGCCGGCATCGATCCCCGCCAGCAGATCGAGGAACTCGCGGCCCGATGCGGCGCTCAGCGACGGATGCCACAACAGCTCGATGCCGGCCAGCTCGAGGGTCTCGTAGAGATCCGGAGACTCCGCATTCAGCAGCGACATACTGCAGCCGCCGCAGCCGCCCGACTGCAGCCAGAGAACGCGGAACCGATCGCTCATGCCGGGATCTCCAGCGGCAGCGTCAGGCTGAACACCGCACCCCCGTCCCTGTGGTTGAAGGCCTCGAGCCGGCCGCGGCATTGTTCCGTGGCGAGGTTGTAGCTGATGTAGAGGCCCAGTCCGGTGCCCTTGCCGACCGCCTTGGTCGTGTAGAAGGGATCGAAGACGCGCAACAGCTGGTCCTCGGCGATGCCGTGACCGTTGTCGCGTACCTGGATCTTCACCTGCTGGTCGCTGACGTCCACATGGATGTCGATGCGCGCAGCGGCAATGTCCTCCAATGCGTCAGCGGCATTCTGGATCAGATTGACCAGGATCTGATGGACATAGCCCTCGTAGCCGACGATCGAGATCCCCGTCGGCATGCTGATCTCCAGGTCCGGGCGCGTGCGGCGCGCCTTGATGACCCACTCGGCGGCGGTGGTCACCACCCGACCGAGATCGAATGCCTGGCACTGCTGCTGGCTGGGGGTGGAGAAACGGCGCAGGTCTTCGACGATCTCACCGACGCGCTCGGCCCCCTCCAGGGAGCCGTCGATCAGCGGTCCGATATCCTGCAACAGCCGGTCGATCTTCAACGCCTTACGCAGGTCTTCGCGTTCGCTGTTGCTTATCGACCCATGGATGGCCGAGAGGTAATCATCCAGGCGCTGCTCGTAGCGCTTCAGCGCATGCATATTGCCGAACACGAAGCTGATCGGATTGTTGAGTTCATGCGCGACGCCGGCCACCAACTGGCCGAGCGAGGCCATCTTCTCCGATTGAACCAGTTGCTGCTGGGCGGTCTTGAGCCGGTCGTGTGTCTCTTTCAGGTCGGTGTAGGCACGGCGCAGCTCGCCCAGGGGCCTGCCGGTGATGACCAGGCCTGAGAGACGTCCCAGGTGATCGTAGCGTGGTGTGCAGTTGATCGCGATGGGCGCGCTGTCGCCGTCTGGCGTGCGCAGCTCTACCTCGCAGTCGGTGATAACATCACCACGGATATGCTCCGCGAAGTCTTCGACCATCGGGACATACTCGGGCATGAACAGCGCGGCGAGCGGCTGGCCGATGATGTCGTCCGCCGGCATGCCGATCAACGCCTCGAGGGCGCGATTGACCTGCTGAATCTGTCCCTGGGTGTCGGCGACGATTAGGGCGTCGGTCATCGAGGAGATGACGCTCTGGATGAACTGATGTGCCTCTTCCAGTCCGGCGTTCTTTTCCTCCAGCTCGACCTGATAGCGCACGATGTCGGCATAGATGCTGTCCATACGCTGGATGACTTCGATCCAGGCCGATTCATCGGACACGGCGTCCGGTGTTTGTCCGGCCCTGTCCAGCAAATCCTGGATGTCACTGTCCATGGCGGTTCCCTTGCCGATGTTCATGCCGAGCTGCCCTTGGCCGCGAGCGATTCCATACCGTCGATCTTTTCCAGGCCATAGCGTTCGAGTTTGCTGCGCAGGCCGACCCGCGACAATCCCAGCTCTTCGGCGGCGCGGGTCTTGTTCCAGCGATGGCGGATAAGGGTCTCCTTCACGATGCGCGCCTCGAGGGATTCCATGCGCTCTTTCAGACTGCCGTCGGTCTGCCGGATGATGCCGATGTCCTCGCTCTGCTCTTCACTGGCGCCCTGCAATATGCGGGGCGACAGAAGCTCGGCCGCGAGCACGTCGTCCAGTGCTAGGACCAGCATGCGCTTCAGCTCGTTCTGCAGTTCGCGTACGTTGCCGGGCCAGTGGTAAGACTCCAGACAGGCGAGGGCCTCGCGACTGATCCCGCTGACCTTTTTCCCGAGCTGTCTTTGCAGGTCGTCGAGCAGGGAATGGGCGAGAATGGCGATGTCCTCTTTGCGCTCGCGCAACGGGGGCAGGTCGATGGTGAAGGTGGCGAGGCGGTAGTAGAGATCTTCGCGAAAGCGACCGGCCCGGACTTCTTGTTCGAGATCGCGATTGGTTGCCGCGACGACCCGGATATCGATGTTGCGCCGCTGATTGCTGCCCACGGGGCGGATCTCGCCCTCCTGCAGCACGCGCAGCAGCTTGACCTGGAACGCCGGGGAGATCTCGCCGATCTCGTCGAGAAACACCGTACCGCCATCGGCGAGCTCGAACAGGCCGACCCGGTCTTCGCTGGCGCCGGTGAAAGCGCCGCGCTTGTGGCCGAACAGTTCGCTCTCCAGCAGTTCGTCCGGCATGGCGCCGCAGTTCTCGGCGACGAAGGGTCCATCGTGGCGCAGGCTGTTGTAGTGCAGGGCGCGCGCACAGAGTTCCTTGCCGGTGCCGGACTCGCCGCCGATCATCACGCTGACGTCATAGGGTGCGACTCGACGCACCAGGTCGCAGATCGCGTTCATGCAGCTGCCTTCGCTGCGCACGATGCCCTGATCCCAGTCGAAGCGCTGTTGCAGCACGCGGCGCTTCTCCTCGATGTCCGCGGACAGCGTCTCCGGGCGAAGTTTCAGTTCGGTGGCGAGCAGCGCGTTCTGGCGCTGCAGGTGAAAAAGCTCGATGGCATTGCGCAGTTTGAGCAGCAGTTTGTCCGGATGCCAGGGTTTACTGATGTACTGGTAGATGCCGGCCTTGTTGATCGCTTCGACCAGGTCGCCGGCATCGGTAAATCCCGAGATGATGAAACGTACCACCTCGGGCCAGCGCTCGCGCACCCGGCTGAGAAACTCCACCCCGCTCTCGCCCGGCATGCGCTGGTCGCAAAGCACGGCCTGGACCCATTCCGTTTCCAGCAGTCGCTCGGCCTCTACGGCGCTTTCTGCGGTCAGTACCTCGAACTCCTCCTCGAGCGTGCGCCGCAGGGTCTCGAGCGAGCGCGGCTCGTCATCGATCACCAGCACGGTGGGCAGATTGGCGGTCATGCCGAGGCCCCGACCTGGGCCGTGAGCCTGTCGTTCTGTAGCGAGGGGTGGCCGATCAGACGGATCCGCCGGGTCGAGCGGATCCACTCATACCAGTCTGCCATGCCCTCGCCGGAGGTCGCCGAGACCCGCAGTACCTGCAGGCGGGGGTTGACCTGTCGGGCATAGGCGATGCATTTATCGACATCGAAAAGGAGATGGGGCAGGAGATCGATCTTGTTCAGTAGCATCAGGTCGGCGGCATGGAACATGTCGGGATACTTGATCGGTTTGTCTTCGCCCTCGGTGATCGACAGGATCGCCACCTTGTGTGCCTCGCCCAGATCGAAAGCGGCCGGGCAGACCAGGTTGCCGACATTCTCGATGAACAGCACCGAGCCGTCTTCCGGCGCGAGGCGCTGCAGCGCATGGCCGACCTGGTGTGCATCCAGGTGGCAGCCCTTGCCGGTGTTGATCTGAATGGCCCGGGCCCCGGTGGCGCGGATGCGGTCGGCGTCGTTGCTGGTCTCCTGATCACCCTCGATCACCGACAGCGACAGCTCGGTCTTCAGGTCCTGGAGGGTGCGCGTCAACAGACTCGTCTTGCCGGAGCCCGGGCTGGAGACCAGGTTGAGTGCAAGGATGCCCTGATCGCCCAGGCGTTGGCGATTGGATGCGGCATACTGGTCATTCTTGCCCAGGATGTCCTGTTCGATCTGCACCATGCGCGCCTGACTCATGCCGGGCGCATGCGCCCGCGCCGGGCCATGCCCATAGTGCTGATCATCGCCGTGATGATGATCGGCATGATGGGCATGGGTATGGTTATCGTGCTGATGATCGTGATCATGCGCATGATCGGCATCACCCTCGATTCGGCTCTCGCCCTCACCGCAGCCGCAGACTGTGCACATCACTCCACCTCCAGTTCTCTGATTCGCATTTCGTCACCGCCGGTGACCTGTAGTTGGTGTCCGCCACACCGGGGGCAGGGATCGTATCTGGCCGCGATCTCGACACTGTCGGCGCACTGCATGCACCATGCGATACCGGGCAGCGGCAGGATCTCCAGGCGGCAGCCCTCGGCCAACGAATCTCGACACACCAGATCGAAGCTGAACCGCATTGCCTCGACCTCCACCGCGGCCAGTGCGCCGATCTCCAGCCAGACTGTCTTCACCCTGGCGTAGTCCTGTTCGGTCGCCTGATCCTCGAGGACCTGCAAGATCCCCTCGCAGAGTGACAGCTCATGCATCGGGCGATGGCACCTCGAGGTCATAGCCGACGCACGGGTCGATCGCGTGGATCAGGAGTTGCGCCTGGGTTCTCGCCATCTCGGCCTGCCTGTCGGTAATGCCGGCCAGCGCCTGCGCGGCCGGGCCCTCCGGTCCAAAGTTCCATTCGGTAGGGGCCAGAATACGATAGCGTTCGATGCGATCGCCCTCGAGCAGCACCCGATGGCAGAGTCTGCCGCGCGCGGCCTCGAGTTGGCAGAGCCCCGGGACCTCGGGCATCGGCCCACCATCCACCAACCGACCCTGCAGGCCGGCGATAGTTTCCGCCATGTCGAGCAGGCGGGCCGCCAGACGCAGCAGCAGGCCGCGACTGTAGCGATCCTGCAGCCCCGTGATCAGCGGGTGACCCGAATGCCGTGCGGCGGGGCCGGTCTCGCGGGGCCGGCCGTCCCATGTCGGTCGTGCGATGAATCCATCGCCATCGCGGGAGTCGATGCGCGCGCGCAGCGCCTCCGCGGGC
>JBATKF010000150.1:0-4113 GCA_049669185.1 Sedimenticolaceae bacterium
GCCCAGGCCGGCGCCGGCGATCAGCGATCTTCGCACCGACCCCAACCCCAATGAAGCTGCCGCTGTCGCCGTCGCGCCAACACCAACGCCCGCGCCCGGCGACGACACCGCGACGCTGGAGCTGGAGTGGGACGCGCTGATCCCCGAGGATTTTCGTCCCGACAAACTGATGGAGGAATTCCAGGTCGAGGACATGGCCGACGACGATCCACGCGCCCAGGAGCTCATGGACCGGCTCAAGGAGGTCTGGGACCAAGCCCCGGTGCGCGAGGACCTCGACGGCCGGCTGGTCAAGCTGCCCGGATTCGTTGTGCCCGTCGAGGCCGACGCGGACGAGACCACCGGTTTCCTGCTGGTACCCTACTACGGCGCCTGCGTCCATGTGCCGCCGCCGCCCGCCAACCAGACCGTGTACGTAGTGACCGAGACCGGCAAGGGAACCCGCCCGGAACTCTTCGACGTGATCTGGGTGACGGGCACCATGAGCGTCAAGCGCATCGACAACGACATCGCGGAGGCCGGCTACACCCTGTATGCCAACGACATCGCTCCTTACGACTAGCGCGGCCATCGTCACGATCCTGCTGGTCGGTCTGCCTTGCCGGGCCGTGGCCGCACCACCGATCAGCTGCCATATCCATCCACCCGGCTCCACACCCGAGCGCCCGGTCGGTATCATCGGTCCGTTCGATTCGATCAAGGCGTGCGAGACAGAGCGTCACACGCGTTTCGGCACCGCGGGTCGCTGCCATTGCGCAGCGGATTTCTCCCCGCGCTGGCTCGACCCACCGGCACCCGAACTGCCGGGACAATCGCCGCTGGGTTGAAACCGCCCCATCAAAGGCTGCTCGATGAGCGGCATAACGGACATTCGAACAAGCGACTGATGCGCACATTCAAGACAATACCCTTGCATCGCAGCCGCTGCCCTGCAGCGGCGAGATCTCCAGTCTAGGTCATGGACACACTCGCTCCAATAGACCTGTCGGCCATCGACATCAACCACGTGCTGCCACTGGCGGTCGCGTTCCTGCTCGGGATGGTCGCCAGGGTGGTGGGCCTGCCGCCGCTGATCGGCTTTCTCGTCGCGGGCTTCGTGCTCGGCGGACTCGGTATGCAGAACACCGAGATGCTGCAGAGCATCGCCGACCTCGGCGTCACGCTGCTGCTGTTTACGATCGGGCTGAAACTGCACGTCAAGGACCTGATTGCACCGGTAGTGTGGCTGACCGCCAGCGTGCACATGCTGGTGATAACCGTCCTGGCGATGATGCTGATCAAGGGGGTGGCGATCCTTGGACTCGGGATGATCAGCGATCTCTCCGTGCCCAGCGCGCTGCTCATCGGGTTTGCCCTGAGTTTTTCCAGCACGGTGTTCGCCGTCAAGGTTTTCGAGGCGCGTGGTGAGATGGGGGCCGTGCACGGCCGCGTCGCCATCGGTCTGCTGATCGTGCAGGACATCTTCGCGGTCGTGTTCATCGCCGCCTCGTCGGCCAAGATACCGAGCGTCTGGGCGCTGCTGCTGTTCGGGCTGATACCGCTAAGGCCGCTGCTGCTGCGGGTGCTGGAGAAAGTCGGGCACGGTGAACTGCTGGTGCTGATGGGCTGGATACTGCCGCTGGGCGGCGCGGCGCTGTTCGAATCCGTCGGCGTCAAGGCGGACCTGGGCGCACTGGTGCTAGGAGTCGTACTGGCGGGCCATCCCAAGACCAACGAACTGGCCAAGTCGCTGCTGAGCTTCAAAGACCTGTTCCTGATCGGATTCTTTCTCTCCATCGGACTATCCGCTAATCTCAGTTGGGCCACGCTGGGCGCGGCCACACTGCTGGTGGCGTTGATCCTGCCGATCAAGACGGCGCTGTATTTCCTGCTGATGACGCGTCAGCGCATGCGTGCGCGCAGTGCAACGCTGGCGTCGCTGGGTCTGAGCAACTTCAGCGAATTCGGCCTGATCGTGGGTGCCCTGGGGGTCAGTCACGGCTGGCTTGGAAAGGAATGGCTGGCGATCTTGGCAGTCGGCCTGTCGATCAGCTTCCTATTCGCCTCACCGCTGAACGCAATGTCCAAGCAACTGTACGCCCGCCTGCGCCATCCATTACACCGCTTCCAGACCCGCACACGACTGCCCGGCGACGAAATGATCCGCGCCGGCAAGGCCCAGGTGATTGTGTTCGGCATGGGGCGCGTCGGCACGGGTGCCTATGACCATCTGCATCGGCAATGGGGCGACGTGGTTTTGGGTATCGACATCAACGAAGACTATGTCGAGCGCCATCGCAAGGCCGGACGCCACGTCGCCCACGGTGACGCCACCGATGCCGACTTCTGGGCCCGCGCAGAGCGCACCGGCCAGGTAAAACTCGCCCTGCTGGCCTTCTCTGATCACGCCTCGAACCTGGCGGTGGCACGACTGCTCAAAGAGCAGGGCCATGAACTCCAACTGGCGTCGGTAGCCCACTACCCCGACCACGAGCAGGCCCTGCGCGACGCCGGCGTGCACGCGGTGTTCAACTTCTACGCCAGCGCCGGAGAGAGTTTCGCCGAGCACGTCGCCGAGACCTTCGGCGACCTGATCACCGAGGAAACGCCGGAGGCCGCATGAACTGAGCGACGCGTCCCCGGTCCCTGTGGTATCCTTTTGTCTCACAGCGCAAAGTCGGTCTGCGCCTGATCTCTCGCCGCCCTCGCGTGGCGCTACTCATCCACACCCCTCGACCGCATCGGGCGACAACGCCTGTGTAGGGTGTCCCAGGAAACTTATCTCCATGTCGTTCGATTCTCTTGGCCTTTCGGAGGCCCTGTTGCGCGCGCTTGCCGACCAGGGTTACACCACCCCCACCCCTATTCAACAACAGGCGATCCCGGTCGTGCTGCAGGGCCGCGACGTGCTCGCCGCCGCGCAGACCGGGACCGGCAAGACCGCCAGTTTTACGCTGCCTATGCTGCAGCGGCTGGCCACCGCCCGGGCAAAAGGCGCCGCCGATCACCACCCACGCGCCTTGATTCTGGTACCCACGCGCGAACTGGCGGCACAGGTCGCCGAGAGCGTGAGCACCTATGGCCGCCATCAGCATCTCCGGTCCGCGGTGATATTCGGCGGCGTGAAGATCAATCCGCAAATCGCCCAGCTGCGCCGCGGCGTCGATATCCTGATCGCGACCCCGGGCCGGCTGCTGGATCACGTGCAACAACGCACGCTCGATCTGTCCGCGATCGAGATCCTGGTGCTGGACGAGGCCGATCGCATGCTCGACATGGGCTTCATCCACGATATCCGCAAGGTCTTGGCGCTGGTGCCGGATAGGCGCCAGACGCTGCTGTTCTCGGCGACCTTTTCGTCCGAGATCCGCGCGCTGACCGAGAAGCTCCTCAAGAACCCGGTGGCCATCGACGTCGCACCGCGTAACAGTGCGGCCGAGAGCGTGGCCCAGGTGGTGCATCCGGTCGACAGGGAGCGCAAGCGTGAACTGCTGTCGCACCTGATCGGTGCCAATAACTGGCGCCAGGTGCTGGTCTTCACCCGCACCAAGCACGGTGCCAACCGCCTCGCCCAGCAGCTGGAACGCGACGGCCTGTCGGCCGCGGCGATCCATGGCAACAAGACGCAGGCCGCGCGCACCCGCGCGCTGGCGGGCTTCAAAGAAGGTTCCGTGCGGATCCTGGTGGCGACCGATATCGCCGCCCGGGGCCTGGACATCGACCAGCTGCCGCACGTGGTCAACTTCGAACTGCCGAACGTCGCCGAGGACTATATCCACCGTATCGGCCGCACCGGGCGGGCCGGCAACGACGGCGAGGCCATGTCGCTGGTCTGTGTCGATGAACACAAGCTGCTGCGTGACATCGAGCGGCTGCTCGGACGCAGCCTGCGCAGCGAGACACTCCCGGGGTATGAACCCGACCCGAGCATCCGCGCCGAACCCATCCCGAACGGGCGCGGCAACACAGGCGGGCGCGATCAGGGTCGCAACGGGCGTCCCGGCCAACGGCGGCCGAGCAGCGGCGCCGAGAAGACTCCCCGGCCTTCGGGCGGCAGGCAGGCGCCGCGACCGAAGACGGGTGAGGCCGACGGCAATCGCAAGCCTCCCGAGAAGGACGTCGACGGTAATCGGG
>JBATKF010000151.1:0-3703 GCA_049669185.1 Sedimenticolaceae bacterium
CCTGCTCCTGCTTATTCAAACGCCGGCGGCTCGTGCCCTTGCGGTGGATCCGGCTATTGTAGCTTTGTTCCCGCAGCTGCTCCTCGCGCGCCTCGGATCGATAGGCCGAGTCGGCCCAGACCGAACGACCGCTGTTCTCCTCGTCGAGTACCTCGTCGAAGACCTGACTGTCATGCACGCTGGCATCGGTCACCGCATAGCGCCGGATCAGCTTGTGTTGCTGATCGACGTTGATGTGGTTCCCGTAGTAGCTCTTGCCATGTTTCTTGGTCCAGCGCGCGTCCTCGTCTTTCTGCCGCCTCATGTTTGGCTTATCGTCCCAGCCATCGGGTGTCTTGCCTTCCTTGATCTGCTTGTTCTCGTCGCGCGTGTTCCGGTTCTTTGGCACGTTGACCAGGCTGGCGTCGACGATCTGGCCGCCCCTGGGCATCAGACCCGACTGCCACAGCTGTTCGTCGAAACGCCGGAACAGCTTGTCGATCAAACCGTGGCGAGCCAGTTGCTCGCGGAATAACCACAGTGTCTTGGCGTCCGGCACCGTGTCCTCTGGCGACAAGCCAAGGAAGCGCTGGAACGACAGCCGGTCGCGGACTTGGAATTCGGTCTGGTCATCGCACAGGTTGTACAGTGCCTGCAGCACCAGCATCTTGAACATCAGCGTCACGTCGTGCGGCTTACGCCCAGCGTTACTCTTGCGCTGTTTCTGGTGGATGACCTTGAGTAACGGACGAAACGCCTGCCAGTCCACAATGCTGTCGAGCCGCGGCAGTGGATCACCTAGCTTCTCCAGCTTGGTCAGTCGATCTCCGTCGTCAAAGAAACCCGGTTGCATCCGCTTCGGCCTCAGTCTGTTCAGTTGCTGCTGTTGTGCCCGAATCGGGGAATTATTCGAGATGCCCATTACAAAACTAGGATGCGGATTGAGTCACCGTATTGACCGGCATCAACGCGGCCTCACACGTCGATGCCCTCAATCACCACACGCATCCGGTCGACCATCTCGATCGGCGTCTTCACTGCTCGGAACCACCGACCGGTTGAGCATGATGGTCACGGCACCGCTACCATTGCCGACGGCGATATCGGGTCGCTCGTCGCGGTCCAGCTTGGTCACATGCACTGCCTCGGGTCGGTAACCGGCGGCGAAGGCCATCGGGGTCAGAAAACTGCCGTCACCGGCGTTGCGCAACACCGAAACGGTATCGTTGCCCCAATTGGCGGTAATCACATCCAGATCGCCATCGAGATCGAGATCGACCAGCGCCAGGTCCTTGGGATGAACGGTGTCGCCCGTGCTCAACAACCGTTCGCTTACTGGTGCGTCGAAGTTCTCCTGCCAAAGATCGGCCGATGGATCGATGCCGGGCAGCGGCGAGTTGTGCAGTACCGAGATGTGATTGGTGTAATCGTTCGCGACCACCAAGTCGGCAAACCCATCACCGTCGAGGTCGCCGGCCTTGACGGCGAGCGGGATGGTGCCGGCATCATAATGGCGACACCGCGACGCAAACGCGAAACCGTCGTCCGCAGGCAGGTTGTGGCAGACCGTCACTTCCGGATAGCTGTAGTCGGTGACGATGATCTCCGGACGTCCGTCGCGATTCAGATCTTTGGCGTCGATCGACGTCACAGCACCGCGTAGCGTGATATCGCGGTCTGGATCATGATGGAAAACCCCGTCACCATCATTGCGCAGCAGTACAATCTTGAACTCGACGTCCAATCCCGGGTCGTAAGGCAGGTCACTGCTGATCACATCAGGGGTGACGGCCAGATCATCGTCGCCATCGAGGTCGAAGTCGGCCGCGATCACGTGGCGCATCGGCGGCAAGCGAGGATTCGACTGCTCGTAGAGCACGGTGCCTGTCGTCCAGGTCGTCGACATCTCCTCTCTGCCCTGTGCAACGATCTTCAGTGCCGTCACGCCGACTTCGCGTTCGCCAACGGTGCTGGTACTGAGTGAGATGATGGCCAGATCTTCGCGTGAATCGCCGGTAAATTCGCCGGTCGTCATCGCGATCACTTTTTCACCAAGGAACTGCACGCCGAGATCGAAATACAGATAGTCGCGCAGACGGGCCGCGCTGCTGCCCATCAGCTCGCTCGGGTTGCGCATCACGGTGAAGTCACCATAGTCGAGATTGAACAGATAGCGCGTGAACTCGCCGGTCCAGGTGTTCATCACGATGAGTTCGTTGTCATTGTCCTGATCTAGGTCGACCGACCCCAAGGCCGCATCGTAGTTGTACGGACCCAACAGCGGTGCCGTTTCTTCGACTGTTTCGAACCGTCGCACCTCCCAATCGCTGTTGTAGACATCGTGTTTCCAGACCGGACGCGACGTCAGGCCGATCAGATGCGCGACATCACATTCGTCGGGCACGTCGTTGGCATTGCAGTCGGCGCTGTCGCCACGCGCAATGTCGCAGGCGTCCGGCACACGATTGGTGTTGCAGTCGACACTGATTCGCGATTCGTTGAAGAACACGGTCAAGCGATCCGCATCGGTGGAAAGGGCCACGATCTCGGGTGGATTGACCCCATTGAGTTCTGCGGTCATTGTGGCATTGACGGTCGCGCCGACATCGAACTCGTAGGGGACGGCCTCGAACGTCAGATCGCCCAATGCAACAAACACTGCCACCTGATCCAGTGCCGGACCATCCACCAGAATGTCGGTCAGGCCGTCGCCATCAATGTCCTGGAAGGCAATCGACCGGGGGCTCGGGGTGGCGATCACGCGCGGGTGTGCCAAGTCGAATCTTATTGCGCCGTCGGCGCTGATGTTCGGCAGTATGATCAGATTGTCACCGCTCGAGTTGGCGACTCCGAATTCCGGGTAGCCGTCGCGATCGAGATCTGCAACCGCGAGATCACTAACGCCGGCCACACGGTAGCCAAGGCCGGCAAAAGAGGAGTCCGCTGAGGTCGGGTCGCTACTGTCCGGCGGTACCCGAAGGCTGCCACTGCCATCGTTTCGGGCGATGGCCACGCGTTCACCGGCGCCGAGAACCAGATCCTGGTCGCCATCCTGATCCACGTCGCCTGCAGCAATCGCCGCAGTGCCGGTATCCGGTATCCACAGATCCGAATATGTGGCGATGTCGAAGCGCCCCGCGGCATTGCTCGACAATGCATAGAGATTCACGATGCCGCCGTAGCGGGTGGTGTACGCGACCACCGCCAGGTCCTTGCCAAGGCGCGCATCCAGATCGACTGCGACCATATCCAGGATGATCCAGTTGTTTTCCGAATCGCCAATCAGATATTGCTGGATGTCAGGAAATGTTCCGGGTGCTGCCGGGTCATTGAGGAAAACCGTGATCTCGTCGTCGCCAAAACGTGTATGCGCGACAGCCAGGTCAAGGACACCGTCACCGTTGAAATCGCCGGCGGCCATGCGGCTCGATGCCGACGTAACACTCAGCTCGACGCGACGAGCGGCCGGGTATGCGCCGTTGCCGTCGTTGAAACGGATCTCAGCGACGTTGTCTGTCTCTGACGCGACGGCGAGGTCGATCGCGCCGTCACCGTCGAAATCGCCCTGGATTGGCGCTACGGGCCGATCACTGACCGAGATTGCCTCGGGCTCAGAAAGTCCCAGCGGCTTGTAGGCGACCTCGAGAAAATCGATGACGCCATTGTCGTTACAATCCCGCAAATAGGGCCGCGGCGCGCGGAATACACCATTGCCGACTTGCGT
>JBATKF010000152.1:0-3978 GCA_049669185.1 Sedimenticolaceae bacterium
GTCGGCGAGCCCGCGTTGCAGCGGCTGGTCGCGGAGGCGCGAAGGCGCGGTGAACGCATCGTAATGACCAACGGCTGCTTCGACCTGCTGCATTCGGGACACGTGGTCTATCTGGAACAGGCGGCGGCGCTGGGCGATCGCCTGGTGGTCGCGGTCAATGACGATGACTCGGTGCGTCGCCTCAAGGGAAAGGACCGCCCGGTGAATTCGTTGGCCGACCGCATGGCGGTGCTGGCCGGCCTGCGTTCGGTCGACTGGGTGGTCGCCTTCGGCGAGGACACGCCCGAAGAGCTGATCTGCCGGACGCTGCCGGACGTGCTGGTCAAGGGCGGCGACTACCGCCCGGAGCAGATCGCCGGCGGCGACTGTGTTCGCCGGGCCGGTGGCGAGGTGGTGGTTCTGGCCTACGTCGACGGCCGCTCGACCTCGTCGCTCATCGATACCATCCGCGGGTGGTGACCGACCACGGTATCAGCGGTCCGCGTCTGCGCCCGCCGCGGGCGGAATCGCTCTGCGATAGGTGTAGCTGTAAGCGATTCCCCCCAGAAGACTGACCAGATAGGGGCCGTTGGCGCCCTGCAGCGGCTCGTTGACCAGCGCACCCAGCAGGATGACCAGCAGGCTGCCCAGAAGGAACAGGAACAGATCCTGGGGCATCGCCCCCTGCCTGTGACTGCACAGTATCTGCCGAAAGAGCAGAATGAACATGGCTGCGACAAAGGCCCCGCCGACGATGCCAAACCCAAACAGCACGCTGAAATACGAGCTGTGGAAATGCACGAATCGGTCCCGAGACAGCGCATTGACCCCGCTATCGTCCAACGCCTGGGTCATTTTGCCGGGGCCCCAGCCGAAGATCGGGCGCTGGCTCCATTTTTCCCAGAACACGCGGTACATCGCCAGGCGCAGACCCACCCCAGCGGTGGCCGCGTCCTTTGACTCCTCGCTCATGGCCTGTACCACCGCGTCGGCCTGCACCTGGATGCGCCGCTGCACCAGATCGGTCTGCGCGAGTTGATACAGCGCGATCACGCCAATGACCAGCAGCGTCAGTGCCGCGCCGAAGACGGCACGCTTCGACTTGATGCCGGCGAGCAGCGAGGCCAGGGCTATCGGGGGCAGCACGATCAGCGCAGTGAGCCAGGCGGAACGGCTCTGGGAAAATATCAGCGCGGCACCCGTGGTGCCGGTGCCGGCAAGCCACAGTGCAGCGCCTGGCAACCATCCCATCGGAATTGCGGGCACGACGAGGAAGCGTCGCCAAAAGACCATCAGGCCGAGCAGCGCAATCGACGTCCAGATACCCAGGTTGACCGCAGAGTAGCCGAAGGTGGCGCGTTCAGCGCCACTGACCATGGCGCTGAGCTGCGCCCCGATGTCGTTCCACTCCAGCCGCGAACCGATGCGCCAACCGAAGCCGGCCAACGCGGCCCCGAGCAGCCATTCGGCTCGCAGCGGGAAGCGTGACAGCCAGTAGCCGAGCAGCACAATCCCGAAAAATCCGGTGAGCAGCCATCCGTTGGCTTCGTCCCATGCCGCGAATGCGCCGGCCGGTGACTCCACGGCGGTCCACAGCGTGCGCAGCATCAGGTAGACCAGGAAGGCTATCGAAAGCTGCAGCATCCGGTCATGGATCAGCGGACCTAGGTCGTAGCGATAGCGCAGCGCCGCGAGGAGGGTCAGGAGCAGAAGGCCCTGATTGGCCCTGGCCACGTCCATGGAGGAGAAAAAGGCGAACCAAAACAGCGCGAAGATCGCGAGATAGTTGAGTCTGCGCTGCAGCTTCGGGTAGCGCAGCGGTCCCGGCGCAAACGCGTTGCTTTCATCCTGCGGCGGCATGCGTCAACCTGGATCCTTGGCCAACAAGAGGCGCAGATACTGTGCGCCCGAGGCATCCCGGGTAAAGCGCAGCCCGCCGGCGATCAAGGGTTCTGGCGGGGGCGGGTCGTCCAGCGTGTCGGCGATGGCCTCTGCGAGTGCTGCCGGTTCGCCGACCGGTACCAGGCGACCCAGGCGACCGTCGTGCAGTATCTCGCGCGGTCCATAGGGGCAGTCTGTCGATACCACGGGCACGCCGAGACTCAGTGCCTCGGCGACGACATTGCCGAAGCCCTCCCAGGCCGAAGACAGCACGAATACGGAGGCGCTGCGCATATATTTCCAGGGATTGGGCTGAAACCCGCAAAAGCGCACATGGTCGGCGACGCCCAGCTCGCCGCAGAGTTCCTCCAGCGCCTCCAGTAGCTCACCCTGCCCAATGATCATCAGGCGGCAGGGGCGGGCCGCCCGCAGCGCGGCGAACGCGCGGATCAGCGTCGGAAAGTCCTTCTGCTCCGTTAGCCTGCCCACCGCAACGATCACTGGCGGCTGGTCGGGTCCCAGCCAGGGATCGTCCAGTGTCTCTGCGGCGAGATCGGCGAGCCCGGGTGTCACGGCGGGGTTGTGGATCACATGCACCTTTCCGGCGTCTGCAGAAGTCAGGCGAAGGAAATGATCGGCCAGCCCCTGGGATATCGCGATGACGCCCTCACAGCGCGCGCATGCAGACCTGAGCATCCTACGGTGTTTGCGTGCGACCAGATTGCGCAGGCTCAGCCAGACCCGCGCGCGCATCCCGGGTACCAGCATGAGCCAGGAGGCGACCTGATTGGCGCGCGTGTCGAAGGCCAGCACGACATCCGGGCGGCGGCGCCGGACGATACGCAGGAGATCGAAGAACAGCCGCAGCTTTTGTGGTTGATCGACGAACAGCAGCTGCGCGGTATCGGCCAGGTGGGCGAGCGGGGCCGGCTCACCCGATGGGCGCCGCATCACGATATCGACCGCGTGGCCCTGCTCGATGAAATACTCGGCCAGACGCCCCATGCTGATGCCGGCGCCGCCCCGGTTTCTTCCGGGGTGTTTGCTGATAAGACCAAACAGGCAGATTCTTGCCAATTCTTGAGACCCTGGCAGGCATGTTGATTAGCGATCGGCGACGCCATCCGTTGACGCAGCCGAGGTGCGCGCGGTGCCTGCGACGACCGCACGTCCCTGCACCGAAGCGGTCGAGGATGCAGCCCACGCGCGGCTGGAGAGCGCGGACTGCCAACCCGGGCGCAGGGCCGGCATTGTCGATGAATCCGCCGCGGATCACCAGGCGATCGGGGCTCCAATCGTATTGCACCGGGCCCAATTGCAGCCGGTAGGGCTCGCCGGCTGGGGCGCGCAGGCGCCCGGGTGTTCGCTGCTCGCAGATGACCGGGGCGCCGTCGGGGGTATCGGGGGCCTCTGTTATACTCACGGCCTTTCGACGGAGGCTGGCCGTTGCGCCTGGCGATCTTCCTACCCTCCTTCGGTGACGGCGGGGTCGAGCGAATGCTCGTCAATCTTGCAGGAGGCCTCGCGCGGCGTGGCGCAGACGTCGATTTCATCACCCGTAGCCGCCGGTCCCCGTTCCTCGATGGACTCCCGGCGGCGGTCAATCTGGTCGAACTCGGTGCCGGCGGTTCGCTCAGGGTCCTTGCGCCGCTGGTCCACTATCTGCGCGCAGCCCGCCCTGATTTCGTGTTGTGCGGCAAGGATCGCGCCGGACGCACCGCACTGCACGCCCGGCGCCTTTCCGGCGTGGATTTCGCGCTGATCATGCGCCCAGGGACCACGGTATCCGAGCGCATGGCGCGGCGCAGTGCCTACAAACGTTGGCGCGCCTTCCGCCTTATCCGTCGGGTCTACCGTCAGGCGGCCGCAGTGGTCGGCAACTCCGCGGGCGTCGTTGCCGACATCATGGCGATCGCCGATCTCCCCGCTGACCGGATGCACCTGATACGCAACCCGGTGGTCACCCCCGACCTGCAGGCCCAGGCGGCGGCACACTGTCCGCATCCCTGGTTCGCCGCGGGCGAGCCGCCGGTGATCGTTGCGGTCGGCGGCCTACGCCGGCAAAAGGGTTTCGATACCCTGATTCGGGCCTTCGCTGCGCTGCGCGAGACCCGGCGC
>JBATKF010000153.1:0-13735 GCA_049669185.1 Sedimenticolaceae bacterium
ACCCGACACTCAGCAAAATGCAGATTCAATCCATTGTTGGGCGCAAGCTGGCAGCCGGTCTTAGCCGCCTTGCAGTCTGATTATTTTCACAAAGAAGTACGCAGATGTCGAACTGGCCCGCAGGCACGTATCTCTGGGACAATCGCCATGCACCGTCAGATGTTGCATCATCGCGTTATCGACCCGTTCCATGCCCCAAAACCTTTGGATAATCTCCAAGAAATCCTCAAGTCTTCTTCAAGCGGGTCTTTCTCGTCGCCCCTAATCTTCTCCTCAAGCGTCGCCCCCGCGCCGCAGACCACAAACTCAAACAGAGGAGAAATCCATGCAAATTGCAGCTTCCAATACCGCAATCGACCAACCGAACTACACCGCGATCAAGGCTAAGCAACAGGCAACCTGGGGATCAGGCGACTATGGCCGCGTCGGCGTCACGCTACAGCTGACCGGCGAAACACTGTGTGAAGCGATGGACGTACACGCAGGGGAGCGTGTGCTGGACGTCGCCGGTGGCAATGGCAATGTGACGCTCGCCGCCGCGCGTCGCTTCTGTAAGGTGGTATCGACCGACTATGTCGCGACCCTGCTCGAACAGTCATCGCAACGCGCAAATGCTGAGGGACTGGCCATCGATTATCAGCTAGCCGACGCTGAAGATCTGCCGTTCGCCGACGGCAGTTTCGATCATGTCGTCTCAACGTTCGGCGTGATGTTCGCGCCCAACCAGACGCAAGCCGCTGCCGAGTTGCTGCGCGTGTGTCGGGAGGGCGGACGCATCGGCATGACTAACTGGACGCCAGAAGGCTTTATCGGCCAGCTACTCAAGACAATCGGTCGCTATGTGCGGCCGCCGGCGGGAGTGAGTTCCCCGGCACGCTGGGGCACAGAGGCCTTCCTCACGGAGCAATATGCAGGCAGGGTCCGTTCTATCTACGTGCAGACCAGGCAGTTCATGTTCCGCTACCTGTCGGCCGACCACTTCCTGCAAATCTTCCGCGACTACTACGGACCGGTGCATAAGGCGTTCCAAGCGCTGGATGAACAGCAGCAAGCAGCATTGGCTGACGATATCCGCAGCCTGGTCGCGACGCTCAATCGCGGCAAAGGCGGCAGCATCGTCGTGCCAGCGGACTACCTGGAAATCGTCATCACTAAATAACGCCGCAACCGGCGGGCGATATGCCCGTCGGCATCTGTCGAAGGAAGAGAGGTTAGGTGAGGGGGTGTTACGACGTCGGCGTATAGACCTTCACCGGCTGCTCGCGGCCGCGGACCGGTGTCTCGCAGACCAGCTCGCACGGGATCTCGTTCCGGACGGCTAGGTACGTCGCTTCGCCCATCATGATGTAAGTGCCGTGCTGCTTGTTCAATTGCTCGAGGCGGGCGGCGATGTTGACGTTGTCGCCGTGAACGGTGAACGCCAGCCGGTCCTGGGCCCCGAACGCGCCGACGTTGATCTCGCCGGTGTTGATGCCGCAGCGGGTCTTCAGCGTCTCTCCGTTGAATATTTCATTACGGCAAATTTCCTCGATCTCTTGCGCGGTCCTGACCGCGCTCAGGGCGTGGTCGGGATCGTCGACGACGGCGTTGTAGGTGATCAGCATCAGGTCCCCTTGGAACTGGGTGACGACACCGCCGTACCGCTCGATGATCTTACCCGTGGCGACGAGATAGTCGTTGAGCGTCGTCGCCAATTCCTGGGCGCTCATTCTTTCCGAGACCGTCGAGAACCCCTCGATATCGGTGAACACCACCGTCGCTTCGCGGGCCTCGCCGTCGCCGGGCTGAATCTGGCGGTCGGCGGAAGTGATATGATCGGCAACCTCCTTCGAGACAAAGCGCGACAGATCCTCGGCGGCGGTCTGCTCGCGGACCGCCCTGAAGACCGAGCGCCGTGCCCGCACCACGCTGATGGTCAGCACCGCGGTCACCAAAAAGATCGAGACCATCTTGTCGACCTCGGCGCCGATCAGGATCGCGTTCGAGGTCAAATACTCGACGTAGTTCCGGGTCACCATGGTCATCTCGACATCGGATTCGATGGCGAAGTACATTAGAATGCTCCAGCCGACGATCGCCGTCGCACCGGACAGCACCACGTAGCCGGCGTCGAAGCGGAGCGCGCGCAGCGCGATGAAGATGAATACGTACATCAGCGTCGGCGCTTTCAGGTAGAAACTCGGCGGCTGCTCATACTGGATGTGGAAGCTCCATATCAGTACCATCAACAACGCCATGTCAGCCAACACCGACAGGGTCAGGAACCACGTCGGCAGGGTCGCGTGGTAAGCCAGCCACAGTCGGATCAGCGTGAAGACGAAATAACCGGCCAGCACCCACGGCACCGGCTGAAACTCGTGACCCATTTTGGGCGAGACGTACCAAAGCACGCCGAACAGGACGATCACGATGAACTGGACCCAGGAGATCAGTCGCTCGCCGGCGTTCTGGCGATCCCGGATCTGTTCCTGGACGCGCGCCGGAAGCTCGCCTTCGACGGCTTCACCGAAAATGAAATCGCTAATCTTCGCCCACATGCTGGGATCCTAGCCGGTCCGTGGCACAAATAAACAGGGGATTATGAACTATCGGGCCGAGGGCGGGATACGAACGATGACGGCGCGATTTGAGCGGCGGACCCCGAGCAGGAGGGCGACGCCGCGGAGGCAGGAAGCGGAGGTGTGCGAGCGGGCGGGATCGACGTGTTTATACATTTTGGTGACAACGTCTGCGCAATCGCGGCTTTCTGTGCAAATGGAGAACGCGGCGCTGCGGCACCAGCTGTGCGTGTACCGGCATTCGGGGCAAAGGCCCCGTATCCGCCCGCCAGATCGCCTGCTCTGGTCGGTCATGTTGAGGCTGTGGGAAGCCAACCCGACTTGGGGCTCGCCGAAGATCGTCGCTGAGCTCGCAATGCTTGGAATCAATGTTGCCAAGTCAACAGTAGAAAAGTATCAGCCCAAGCGAGCCGGGCCTTCGTCGCCTACGTGGAGAACATTCCTTGACCAGCATGATCGAGATCTGGTAGAGATCGACTTTTTCATCGTCCCGACTGCTACTTTCCGGGTGTTGTTCGTCTTCAGCGTGCTTGCCCGCGACCGGCGGCGAATTGTCCACTTCAACGTCACGGAGCATCCAACGGCGCAGTGGACCGCGCAACAGATTGTCGAAGCGTTCCCGTTTGATACTGTTCCGAGTTATCTGATTCGAGACGGCGATGGCATATATGGTGAGCGCGTTATGCAGAAAATGAAAAGTCTGGGTATTAACAAGGCCATCACGGCACCTGCGTCACCATGGCAGAACGCCTATGTGGAACGAGTGATTAGGTCGCTACGCCGAGAACTTTTCGACCATGTCATCGTGCTCAACGAGCAGCATCTGAAGCGAGTTATGTCGTCGTATCTCGATTACTATCATCCTTGGCGAACACACCAATCCTTGGATCGAGACGCGCCAAAAGGTCGTCCCGTACTAGCAGCGGTGCCCAGCAATGTTGTTGGATTCCCGCCCGTCCACGGCCTTCACCATGTCTATCGTCCGAAGATTGCATGAATATTCGGGATCCACAGCCCCTACGCGAAAGGCTGAGCGAATTACGCGGACATGGGTCCGCAATCAACACGCCGTTTCCAAGCAAGGTCGTGAAGGGTTCAGATCGCTTCTTCTTCAGCCCGGTCTGGTCGTCAGGAATCCACAACCCTAAACGGCCATTTCCAAATTTGCTTTGCAGAACTGGTCGGAGATTCACAATTAGCGCTATGGCTAATTCAGCTGCGAGCACTGACCATCGAGAATTCTGACCCTCGAGAATTGGGGGCATGGTTTCAATACATAAGGGGGATGGCAATGAAACTTGTATATGATGTTGTAGAAGACATTTACGACGATACTACGCAGATCAGGACCATGACCGAACAGGCCAAAATGCCGTCTGGCGACTGGCTGATCAGAACCACAGTCTATACGCCACACCATATCAGCATGGACGTTACTCATGTCCGGCCAAAACAGAAAAGGAAATCGCTTTTCAAGGCATTGCGCTAGGCATCCCATTGAACTCGAGCTGACGGGGCGAGAACAGTGGAAAGGGTTGGTTGGCCACTATCGACCCAGGCCGACTAAGTCGTACGTCGGGCGTCGGGTACGGCAGGAAACAACTGCCGAAACCGGTGCCACGACTCGGATCACATGTCAGCCGAAATCAGTCGTCGACGCTCAGCTCGAACAGGCGTGCAGCATTGCGGTAGGCTATCGAGTCTGAGACTTCGTCGGGCAGTTGATCGAGCCAGTTGCGGATTTGACTGACGACCTCCGGAAAGCTCCGCCAACGGTCCGTCCGGTAGGTGTCGACGCCAACCATGAAGCGCTCCGAAAATTCCATCAATAGCAACTCCCACTCAGGATCGATCTCGCCGTTTGGAGCAACGCGCTGGTCGCGGACCGAAAGGTCGATATGCAGACCGGGATAACGCTGAAGGTAGTCACGGAGTAGAGCTGGATGTGGATAAGCGCCGGCGTGCGCCCAGATTACTGTCGCCCGAGGCACCTGTTCGAAAAGCGCGTCGATTACCGCTGGATCGCAATGAAGCTGCAGCGGCAGACCCCGTGAGGTCGCCAGTCGGGCGATCCGCAAGAACACTGGACGGCGGCGGTCTTCGGCGAACAGGTGCAGCTCGCCGACAGCCCGCCAGGGGCCTCGAGCAAGCGCCTGCTCGACGCGTTCGGGCAGGCCAATATCGTGCATCCAGGTCGCCTTTTCGGTCGGCGTTCGGTAAGCCCCGAGCATCGGCAGGATCAATGTGGGCGCTCGCGCGTGCAACTGCAGTACGTGCTCCGGCGGTCGACTGGTCACGGTCGCGGCCATGACACCATTGACCTGTAGTTTAGTAATGATGGCCTCCGGCGCGTAATGCGCCGCATCCTCGACGTTGTAGTGCAGGTGCACATCAAACAATGGCTGGACCGCCTGAACAGAGGCCGTCGACAACCAGCTTGCGATAATCAAGATCGGCCAGTGAGGTGACGTAGGGTTTGTCGGAACCATTTTCCCGAAAAAGGTGTGACGACATTCGCGAGTATACCGAGTGATAGTCCGCGGTAGGTCCACCGCCGCACTCAGCAACGGGGGAGGCTCAGTGCAACGCCGACGATAGGTTCGTTGTGTGCCGATGCCCATTTGAAGAGGCGGCCGGCCCCCGGGAAGGTGGGCTATCATATACGCCGATGCCACCGACATCCATGTCAACAGCCTGAAGAAGTATGAGTCCGGCGAGGCGAAGCCGTCGCTGGGCGTGCTCAAGAAAATCGTGCTGGCGCTGAACGTCTGCACCGACTTCTTGCTGTTTGACGAACACCAGCGTGGTGCCAGCGATGAGCTGGCGCTACAGTTCGAGGCAGTCAGTCAACTACGGGGTGAAGAGCAGCGGGTCGTGATGGAGTGCCTGGAAGCCTGATCATCAAGTAGCAGGCCCGGCGGTGGGATACGGCCCGCACCGCTGCTGCCAAGCAAGTCAACCGAGGACGGAGATTCCAACCATGCCAAGCGCCAAAGATACCGCCCGGCAGATCATCGAACACCTGCCGGAACAAGCCACCTGGGACGACATCATGTACGAGCTGTACGTGAAGCAGAAGATCGAAGCCGGGCTGAAGGCCGCCGACGAGGGCCGCACTGTCCCGCACGAGGAGGCCAAACGGCGATTGCTCGGCGATGCAGGTTGAATGGACTGATCCGACGCTCGATGACCGGGCGGTCATTCGCGATTACATCGGCAAGGACTCACCCCATTACGCCAGGCAGTTCATTGAGCGCATCTTCGATGCCGTCGACAAGCTAAAGGACCATCCCCAGATCGGCCGACCGATATCCGAAGCAGACCGCAAGGATGTACGCGAGTCGATCTTCCCAGGTTACCGGATCATCTACCGAGCGAAACCTGATTGCGTTCAGATCGTCACCGTCGTGCTCGGTAGCCGCAACTTGGCGGCTAAAGACGTAAAGCCTTGGGATATAGTGTGAGCAAGCAATGCATGTTGCGAAGCAAGTTTTTACTCTGACCCCGATCTACACTGTTCACGGATCGCCACTACTCGCCTTACGGGTATCTTCGCCATGTGCTCACGCACATAGCTGCGGCAGACACGGTCGAGAAGGTCGAAGTGCTGCGGCCTTGGAACGCGGCGCTGACCAAAGTGCAATAAGGCGGATTCCCTGGCGCTTACGAAGAATGGAAGGAAAAGTGAACTATAAGCTACCTGTAAATGCACGAAAATTTGCTCTCTTTCAAAGAAACCTTTTGCTTCCCGACGGGGCTCCGCACTTTAGTGATGATGGTTTTAGCAAATTCGTTGAGGAGTATGCTGCTGCTGAGCCAGAGCTAATCGAAAAGAAATATTTTTCGCTTATGAAAGAGACCGCTGAGGACCTTCTCGAGCATATGCTTCCGTCTACCTCATCGATACTTGATATTGGTTCCGGTATTGCCGGGATAGACTTGTTTTTTTACCACGCCCTCAACACACCAAAGCTCTATCTGCTCGATAAAACTCGACTTGAGGATAAGGTCTGGTACATGTTTGAGGAAAAGCCTGCGTTCTATAGTTCGCATGAAATAGCCAAAGACGTGTTGACATTGAATGGGGTTAAGGCTGCGGACATTTCGACGATTGATGCACGAGACGATGGAGTGATTCCCATCGCTCCCAAGTCGATCGATGCAGTTGTATCTACGGTATCCTGGGGCTTTATGTATCCGGTGAAGCCCTATCTGGCCAGCGTTGTGGCGCTCTTACGAGACGATGGCATTGTAATAACCGACATTCGAAAGGGTACGGATGGAGAAGCGCAGCTTGCTGAATTCTTTGACACGGAAGTGATTAGAGAACAACGTAAGTTCAAGACATTGAAATGCCGCTTGCGGACGCAATATTCCGCTTGGCCCACGAGGGGAAGACAAGGTCGTCACGCATAGGGATCGGCTGCATCCCGAATGCCATCCCCCAGAAAATTAAATGCCAGGATGACCAAAATCACTGGCACGACTGGCAGGATCAGCCAGGGGTAGAGCGCCACGACGCTGATATTCTGTGCCTCGTTGAGCAGCACTCCCCAACTCGTAATGGGGGCCCGAAGGCCGAGTCCGAGAAAAGATAACGCCGTTTCACCCAATATGATCGCTGGGACGGATAGGGTTGCCGAGGCGACGAGGTGACTCGTGAACCCCGGAAGCAGGTGCCGCCCAATAATGCGTCGCGGCTTTGCTCCCATGAGCTGCGCCGCCAGGCAATATTCTTCTTCACGCAGTGATAACAACTTCGAGCGTACTGCTCGCGCCAGGCCGGTCCATTCAAACATCGCGAGGATAACCGTGATCCCAAAATAGATCAGCAAGGGTGACCAGGTCACGGGAAGAACCGCCGCAAGTGCCATCCAGAGCGGAATCTGTGGGAATGACTGCAGGATCTCTATGAGCCGCTGGACAATGAGATCGACGGCGCCCCCAAAGTAGCCGGCTATACCGCCAATTACCAGTGCCAAAGAAAAGCTCAACATAATGCCGATCAAGCCAATGGACAGCGAAATTCTGGCTCCGTAGATAATCCGCGATAACACATCCCGCCCCAGACGATCGGTGCCGAGTAGAAACAGGGTGCCGCCGTCCTCGACGCAGAACAGATGAAGATCGCTCTCCATCGTCCCCCAAAACTGGTAGGGATCACTACGACAAAAGAACCGGATCCGATAAATTCTCGAGGTGTCCTCGGTGTAAATCCGCTGCAGGTTCTCCATGTTCAGGCGGTAGTGGGTGCCATAAACAAAGGGTCCAATGAAGCTGCCGTCATGGATCATGTGGACCTGTTGCGGTGGGGCGTAGATGAAATCCGGATGCCGACTGTTCAGTCCGTAGGGAGCAATAAACTCCGCGATCAGGATCGCCAGGTAGGTCAAAAGCAGAAACAGCCCCGAGATCACGGCCACGCGATGGCGGGTGAACTTCCACCACATCAATTTCCATTGAGAGGCCAGATAAAATTTTTCCTGCTCTGGCGTCAGGGGCGCGCCAAAGGGGTTTCTATCGAACGGTTCATCAGAGACAAAATGTTCGAGGCGGCCGTTACCCGCCTGCCGGACTTTATCGGTGCCGCTCATGCGCTTGATCCGCCACTTAGCCGGATCCTGGGGTCAAGCCAGGCGAGCAAAAGGTCCGAGATCAGTACGCCAATCACGGTAAGCGTAGCCAGAAACATCAGGAATGAACCGGCAAGATACATGTCCTGGCTTTGTAGAGCGGAGATCAGGATCGGTCCGGTCGTTGGCAAAGACATGACGATAGCGACCAACTCTGCACCGGAAATAACCTTCGGCAGCAGATTGCCGATGTCCGCGATAAAAAAGTTGAGGGACGACCGAAGTGGATATTTGATCAAGGCGCGGTTGCGCGGCAGGCCTTTTGCCTTTGCTGTTACTACGTATTGCTTTTGCAGCTCGTCCAGCAGATTGGCGCGCAAACTGCGTATCATCCCGGCCGTTCCAGAGGTGCCTATGACGACGACGGGAATCCACAGATGTTCCAGCACCGACAGGGCCTTGTCCAAGGACCAGGGCTGGTCGAGATACTGCGGATCCATAAGGCCGCCGATCGACGTTCCCCACACGACATTGGCGAAATAGAGGAGGATCAAGGCCAAAAGGAAATTGGGTGTGGCGAGGCCCAGAAGTCCAATGAAGGTCAAGCCATAGTCACCCCAGCTGTATTGATGTGTTGCCGAATAGATGCCGATGGGGAATGCGACCAACCAAGTGAAAAGGATTGTTGCGATTGAGACGAGGACCGTCAGAAACAGTCGGTCGCCGACGACCTCGGAAACTGGCAGGCGGTATTCGAACGAATAGCCGAAATCTCCGTGCAGCATGCCGGTAAGCCATTGGAAATACCGCTCTATCGCCGGGGCGCCGAACCCATACTGTTCGCGCAAGAACGCAATTTGCTGCTCATCAACCGTCTCTCCCATGCTTTGCAGTTCTGCGACATAGCTTTCAAGATAGTCGCCGGGTGGTAGTTCAATGATTGTGAATACCAGGGCGCTGATCACGAGCAACGTCGGGATCATGATCAGCAAGCGGCGAATGACATAGCTAAGCATCGGCTATTGTCTAGTCTTGGCAGCTTGACCGGCCGCTTCGTCATCGTTGGCGGAAGCCAGCCAAAAGGTATCTGGTTTGTGGACGCCGAAGTAAGCACCCGGGTCCCAATCGAAAAACGCTTCCGCTGGAACATTCCTTAAACGTTTACTGATGACGACCGGCTGCAATGTGCTATTGACGATCCCAATGGTGAAGACTTGATCGGCGTGGATGTCGAGCATCTGCTTCCAGATACGGGCCTGCTCGGCTTCCGACTCAGCACGCCGCCAAGCCTGAAACAAATCTGCCAAGTGTCTTACCTGCTCCATCTCGGGCTCCTCTCCCGCCTTCCCACCGGTTTGGCCCCAAAGTCCCCATAGCGGCCATTGCAGTTGGTATTTATTCGTCGGAGCAAGCGCCTCGGGACTCATAGTGGGTGTCGCCAGACCGTTCGATATGCCGGACCAGACAGACATGATGGTTTGGCCGGCGACGATACGTTTGCGAAAGACGTCGCGCTGGGACGGCCTGACGAGCAATTTGATCCCGATCTTCGCCCAACCGTCCTGGATCAACTCCAGGACATCGGCCTCCTCGGTCGATTCACCGGCGGTATCAACCGTGATAATCAATGGTCGACCATCCGCCATCAGCCGAAGACCGTCTTCGTCACGCGCAGTCAGGCCAATCGCGTCTAGTAACGCGTTTGCCTGTTTCAGATCGAACTGCGTCCATGCCGACCTAAGGTGGGGGCTAAACAGGGGGCTTTGCGGGAGAACCGTGTTGCTGCTTTCGTTGGCGAGCCCGTAATAGATGACCTGATTGATTTCATGCCGGTTTATCGCGATAGACAACGCCCGGCGGAAGCGGACATCGCGCATTAGCGCCCGCAATGATGGGTCCTCGGCATTCAGATTAGGGTAAAGAGCAATCTGTGCGCCACTGGCTTTCTTCCAGAGTTTGACCACGTGATCAAAGCGCTTCTCGCTTTCCTTAAGGAATGTGTAATGGTCCAGACGGAGATACCGGGCCTGAAGATCAGACTCTCCCGCCCCGGTCTTTGCCGGGATCATTTGGGTTTCACCCATGTACATGATTATCTCGTCGATATAAGGCAATTGGCGGCCTGCGCTATCGACACGGTGATAATAGGGATTTCGCGTGAAAACGAACCGCTCCGATGGCGGTTTGATGGTATTCCGCCAGGGCTGAAGCGTCGGCAATTCGGGATTGTCCATTCGATACCACCGGTCCCGGCTGTCGTGGAGTTCCACCCAGTCCCGCCTTCGTTCGGTATCGATTAGGCTATCGATCACCGCCTGGTCGCCGTAACTGGGATTGAATGTCTTCAGGTAGTGTGCCGGGCGATAGATCTGCAGCGGTCGAGGTTTGGCCAGCCAGGGAATGAACAAGTGATTTGGTTTCTTCCATGTGAATCGAACGGTCCAGTCGTCGATGACTTCGAACAAGGGGCCCTGACCGTCCACCAACATAGTATTGGGTGGTCCCTGTGGCGAAACCTCGGGATTGTTGGCCATGTCTTCCCAGTAATAACGGAAATCTTCGGCTGTAAAAGGTCTTCCATCAGACCATTTATGCCCTCTACGAATTTTGAAGGTGAAAACCCGGCCATCCTTGACGCTGAAGTCGCGAAGAATATCGGGAACGTATTCGAGCTTTTCATTCAGGCCGATGAGCCGGGCGTAGCCGTAGACATTGATCATCCGGGTGTCTTTTTGTTTGCCCATAAGCAACCGGAGGGTGCCTCCATGGCGACCGATTTTCTTGTCCGATGCTGCGAGGTCGACACGATAAGTCTCTTCAGGCAAACGTGCCTGGACTGGCGGCAGATCCCCCGACGCAACATCCATGGACAGCCCTGGCGTTTCAATGAAACGCTCAGCCGTGGCTGTGGCCGCCCCTGCCGAACACAGGCTGGCGGTCACAAGTCCGATCGCCAAAACACGGTTCTTTGTCACGGAAATAGCGCCTCTAGCTCTGTTCCTGGGGCGGCCAATACGTAGTGTCCCTTTCCCAGGTCGAGCTGGGCCATCGGTTGGTCAGAACGGATGGTGTAAGGCGCGGGCCAGTCCGCTGGTCCGGAGGTGCCAGACCCCTTGAACAGGTCGAAATCAAGTTTACGATCCAGATCGGGATAGGGCACGGCGGCCATCAGGCGACGGGTGTAATGGTGGGCCGGATTCCTGAAAAGCACTTCACGCGGGGCGATTTCCACGATGCGTCCTGCGCTCATGACGGCGATCCTGTCGGATACATAATCGACTACGGCCAGATTGTGAGAAACAAACAGGTAGGTCAGGTCGAGATCTTTCTGTAGATCTTTGAAGAGATTGAGGACTTGGGCCTGGATGGAAACATCCAGTGCCGAAACGGGTTCATCGCAGATCAGCAGCTCGGGTTTCAACGCAAGAGCCCGCGCCAGTCCGATCCTTTGTCGCTCGCCGCCGGAGAAGCTATGGGGGTAGCGGTTGAGGAAGCGAATATCGAGACCAACCAACTGCATCAGATTTTGCACCAGATCGGACTGTTGCCTGCTCGAGCCGATACCGTGAATAACCAGGGGCTCACGAATAATGTCAAATACTGTCATCCTCGGGCTAAGGGACTTTACCGGGTCCTGGAAGATCATCTGTACCCGTTTCCGATAATCGGTCAGTGCATTGCCGTTCAAGGCCAGGACGTCGGTGACCCGATCTCTATCGTGGAGCGTGATAGTGCCTTCGTCAGGTGTAATCGCCCGCATGATCATCTTGCTGACCGACGATTTACCGCAGCCGCTTTCACCGACAAGACCCAAACATTCACCTTTGCGTATCTCCAGATCGAGGCCCGCAACGGCCTTGGTATGGGTGGGAGGGCCGGACGTAAAAAGGTTCTGTTTTCGCGTGGTGTAGGTCTTGGTCAACCCGTTAAGGGTAAGCAATGGGGCACCCCTGGCGACCGCACTTGGACCCGCGCCGATGTCGTCGTCGCCGATCACAGAGCCGGACTGGTGGCTGATCTCACGAATTGGTGTCAATCGCTCGCCGGGTTTCATGTCGAAATGCGGGATTGCGGCCAACAGTGCCTGCAAGTAGGGGTGCTTTGGCTTTTGGAAAATATCCTCCACGGGGCCGCTTTCCATCACCTTGCCGTGGTAGAGAACGACCACCTCATCTGCAACATTTGCAACGACGCCTAGATCATGGGTGATCATCAGGACCGCCATGCCGAGTTCAGCCTGCATGTCTCTGATCAGCTTGAGAATGACCGCCTGGATAGAGACGTCTAGTGCCGTGGTTGGTTCGTCTGCGATCAACAATGCCGGCTGGCAGACCAATGCCATGGCAATCATCGCGCGTTGGTTTAGGCCGCCGGACAGTTCAAATGGGTAACTTTTCATCGCCTTTTTCGGATCGGGAAACCCTGCGGTATGCAGCATGGTTTCGACGACCTCCAGGCCAGCCGAGCGGGAGATATCGCGATGCAGGTGGAGCGCCTCACTGATCTGGTCGCCAACCGTATGCAATTGTGAAAGCGATGTCATCGGCTCTTGGAAGATGATTGAGATGCGACCGCCCCGAATCTGTCGCATCTGCGCGCCGTCAACAGGGACGCTCGCAAGATCGATGACGGTCCCGCCGCCCGCAGGATCGTTGAACATGATTTCGCCCGCCGTAATTCGGGCCGACTTGGGCAAAATTCCCATTATCGAACGGGCAATCACTGACTTGCCGGACCCGGATTCGCCAACCAAAGCAACGGTTCTATTGGCGGGAATGCGGAAGGATACGCCTTTGACGGCTTTGACGGTGTGGCCGTGGACGTAAAATTCGACCTCAAGAGAATTAATTTTTATCAGGTCACTCATCGCTTCAGCTTATCCTAACCAGCACAAAGTGATCTGTGCCTTGCCGATCCAGGGATCGCCAAGCACAATCATTACATAATTCTTCTTGATTATTGTTGTTGCAGGAGTTTTCAACAGTTCAAGGGGAGGGCCTCAAGGCTACTCTGTTGCCAGCGATTCAAGAGCACGTGTATGCCGGTCTGGTGATAATCTGAATCGAATGGGTCAAATTCCGGCACCGTTCATCACTCTTTTATAACAATACTCTTTGTATTAGGGCTCGCGACATTGAGCCAAAGATGTCAAAGCTGAGCCTGTTTCCAACGTCAACATCTTGGTTGGTGGGATTAGCCAATGTCGGAAGTACTGAAGTCGAAACGTATTCTGATCTATAGCCACGACTCCTTTGGGCTTGGCCATTTGCGCCGCTGTCGTGCTATTGCTCACGCGCTTGTCGAGCGCTTCAAGGGATTGACCGTCCTAATCCTTTCCGGCTCCCCCATCATCGCCAATTTCGACTTTCGGGCTCGTGTGGACTTCATTCGAATTCCGGGCGTCATAAAACTTTATAATGGCGACTATACCTCGATGAACCTGCATATCGACTTGAAGGAAACCCTGACCATTCGCGAGTCGATCATTCGCCATACCGCGCAAGCCTTTGGCCCGGACATTTTGCTGGTAGACAAGGAACCGTTAGGCTTGATGGGCGAAATGGCCGATACCCTGAAGATGCTGAGGGCTACAAAAACACGGCT
>JBATKF010000154.1:0-9024 GCA_049669185.1 Sedimenticolaceae bacterium
GCCTCGTACCGGGTGTCGCGCGCGCTCAAGGCCGGGCAGACGGCGCAGGTCAGAACTGATATTGGACCCATGAACGCCGCCGCCGCGCGGCGTTATGGCGCGATTGTCAGCGATGCGCGGCTGGCCGAGTAGCAAAGGTTATGGGCCGGACGGTGATCATCGACCGCGGAATCTCCACATGATCGGCTATTTTCGGCATGTTGCGGCCTGCAATTCGCCGTTGGACGAGGTGTTTCTGCCGTGGCGGATCGACGCCCAGGTGGTCGGATGGATTCGCCCGGCGTTTGCCCGCCACCTGCGACGTTTTGCAGACATATTTCAGCTCGATGACGACGAGATCCGTCTGGACCCAGGGCTGCGGGATTTCGCCGCCCGCAGCGCGGCTCTGGAGCATGTCGCCCGCGAGCTTGCCGCGGCGGAAATAATCACCCCGTTCCTCGGGGAACCCTATGCCGTTACCCCCGGGGGGCGCGAGAGCGCGATCTGTGTCGTCGATCGTGCTGCGGCCGCATATTTCGGGGTGCGATCGTTCGGTCAGCATTTGAACGGTTATGTCCGTGGTACCGATGGGGTCCGCATGTGGCTTGGTCGCCGGGCGCGCGACCGTCTTTTGTTTCCCGGCGCGCTGGACAACATGGTGGCGGGCGGCCTGCCACATGCGCTGACCTTGGAGGAAAACCTGGTCAAGGAGTCTGCAGAGGAGGCCGCTGTTCCAGAACAACTGGCACGGAAGGCGGTTCCTGTCGGCGCGATTTCCTACAATCGGATAACCCAGCGAGGTTTTCGGCGCGACGTGTTGTACTGCTACGACCTCGAAGTGCCAGACGATTTTGAGCCGTGCAATGTGGACGGAGAGGTGGAGGAGTTCATGCTGCTGCCATTGGCAGAAATTGCCGCGATTGTGCGCGAAACGGATGAATTCAAGCTGAATTGCAACTTGGTGGTGATTGATTTCCTCATCCGACATGGCTGGCTCGGCCCGGAATCGCCAGAGTATCTGGCGCTGGTCACCGGCCTGCGGAATCCACTGGCGGCGGCCGATTACCTGGTCAGTGATGGGGCCTAAGTACTTGCCGCAAAAGCGATAATGGGGCAAGGTCAGAGTACACGCCGGGTCGAGCGACGCGGCACATGGGCGCGGACGAGCCGCGCGACGAGGTAAACGCTATGCAACTTCGCCTGATCGGCCTTCTGCTGTCCTTTGTCTGTTTGTGCGTCGGTACGGCAATCGCCAAGCCCACGTACGTCACTATCGACGACCTACGTGCAAGCGATCAACAACGCCAGACAGCGTTGATCATCACGCAGGTAATGGAGAAGTTTCATTATCGCAAGCCCAGCCTCGACGATAGTCTGTCGACCGCCATTCTCGATCGCTACCTCGAGTCGCTGGACTCCAACCGCAGTTTTTTCACCGCCCAGGATGTGGCGAGCTACGAGCGCTATCGCTTGGAACTGGATGACAATCTGCGCACCGGAAAACTGGAACCCGCATTCGAGATCTTCCGGCGTTTTCGCGAGTCGGTCGACGAGCGCGTCGCTTACGCTGAGAAAATCCTCGCCGCCAACGACTTCGATTTCGAGCGCGAAGAGGAGTATCAATTCGACCGCAGCGAGGCCGAGTGGCCGGCAGGCAAAGCCGCCCTAGATGACCTTTGGCGCAAGCGGGTCAAGAACGACATCCTCGGATTGCGCCTCGCCGGCAAGGACGAGGCGGAGATAAGCGAGACCTTGAGCAAGCGCTACAAAGGGATCCAGCGCAGGGTTTCACAGATGACGCCGGAAGATGTCTTCCAGGCCTTCATCAATGCGTACACCCTGACCGTCGAGCCGCACACCAGTTACATGTCGCCACGACTGTCGGAGAACTTCGACATCGGGATGCGTCTGTCGCTGCAGGGTATCGGCGCGGTGCTGCGCAATGACAACGAATTCACCGAGATCCAGAGCACGGTGCCGGGCGGTCCGGCCGAGCGCAGTGGAGAGCTGAAGGGCGGGGACCGCATCGTCGGTGTCGCCCAGGGCCACGACGGCAGTATGGAAGACGTGGTCGGCTGGCGCCTGCAAGACGTCGTCGATCTCATCCGCGGTCCGAAAGACAGCATCGTGAGACTCAATGTCCTGCCGAAGAGCCAGGGCGTCAGCGGCCGCACTCGTGAGGTCGTGCTGGTGCGCGATGAAATCAAACTCGAGGACAAGGCGGCGAAGAGTGAAGTGATCGAGAGCGGTGGGTTGCGCCTCGGGGTGATCGAGATACCGGCGTTCTACCGCGACTTTGGCGCACAGGCGGCCGGCGAGGAGGACTTCCGTAGTACGACACGTGACGCACGGAAGCTGCTGGGTGAGCTTCAGGCCGAGGGCGTCGACGGAATAATCATCGATCTGCGGCGCAACGGCGGCGGTTCTTTGTCAGAGGCCACCGAGCTGACGGGGCTGTTCATCGAGAAGGGACCGGTAGTGCAGGTGCGGGATTCGGCCGGCAAGATTGAGGTCGAGCGTGATCCCGATCCGGAACAGGTCTACGAAGGACCGCTGGCGGTCCTGGTCGACCGCAATAGTGCGTCGGCCTCCGAGATTTTCGCCGGCGCAATCCAAGACTACAGTCGCGGGCTGATCATCGGCGAGCCTACCTTCGGCAAAGGCACGGTGCAGACGTTAGTAGACCTGGGGCGCTTCCTGCGCTCGCGCGACGACATCGGCCGCTTACGCCTGACGATGGCGCAATTTTTCCGCGTACGGGGCGGAAGCACCCAGCATCGTGGCGTTATGCCGGACATTGTTTACCCGACCGCGAAAGGCGCGGCCGATCATGGAGAGCGGGCGCTCAAAAATGCGCTGCCCTGGGCATCGATCCAGCCGGCGGCGCACCAACTGCACGGCATCACCTCGGTGTCGAGTTTGCGAGACGCCTCGCTGGTGCGGATGGGGAGCAATCCCGGCTTCCGCTTTCTGGTTGAGGAAGAAGACGACCTGATCGAGCTCGAGCAGCGCAAGACCGTATCCTTGCGTGAGTCCGTGCGCCGGGCGGAATGGGAGCAGCGCGAGCAAGATCGCCTGGATCGCCGAAACCGCCTGCGTGCCTTCCGCGGACTGGAGCCGCTGGCCAGCCTCGAGGATGACGAGGATGACGACCTTGCGGGCGACGGCGATGAAAAGGACGACGGGGAGGGGATTCAGCGAATCATGTTGGAGGAATCCGCCAATATCCTCGCCGACCATATCCGGGCGATGCGGCCACGTACTGCGTTGCTGAACTAGACTGCGTATCCCACCGATTTCCTGCTGGGGCCCCGATACCCTCGCCCTGACGGGGCGTACTCGTTGTAGGCGGTTCAACGTAGTGTCGACTACGCCTTCACCGCCTTCCACTGTGTGAACCCCGCCATAGCGGCGTCTCGGCGGCCTCGCTACGAAAAACGGTGAGATATGCAGGTCTAGCCGGATTGACCCGCGTTTGCGGCGGATTGAGCCTGTCGCTGGCCCGTATTCTGAACGCCGGATTCAACCCACTTGCGCACGCGGTTCGCGTCGCCAAACGGGGTGAGTTTGCCGAACGAGTTGAGCAGGACCAGTACGGTCGGGGTTTCCTCGAACTCCGTGTGCATCACCAGACAGCGTCCGGCCTCGTTAATGTAGCCGGTCTTGCTGATCTGAATATCCCAGTTGCTGTTTCGCAGCAGTCGGTTGGTATTCACATAGCGCAGCGGACCCCGCTTCTTCCACGGCCGCACATCCATTCTGCTGCGCGTGGTCGCCCCGCGGATCTCCTCATACTGCATCGCAGCGAATACCAGACGACCGAGGTCGTGGGCGCTGGCGACATTTTCGGCACTGAGCCCCGCCGGATCGGCGAAACGCGACTTGCGCATACCGAGTTCCTCTGCCTTGCGGTTCATCGCTTCTATGATGCCGTCCATGCCGCCGGGAAAAGTCCGACCGAGCGCAGCGGCCGCCCGATTTTCGGACGACATCAGGGCCAGTGTCAGCAAATCGCCCCGGCTTAGCGTTGCACCGACGCGCAGTCGCGACCCGGTCAGGCGCAGTAAGTCGCGATCGGCTTTGACTATCTCGATTTTCTCGTCCAGTGGCAGCTCGGCATCCAGAATCACCATTGCGGTCATCAGCTTGGTGACCGAGGCGATGGGTACCGCTTTGTCGGCGTCGCGTTCGTAGAGTGAATTGCCGTATCGGTCGACAATAAGGGCGGCCTTGGAACGCAGCTTCAGCTTGCGTGCGTCGAGCTGTTTCCACAGGCGCAGGGCATGTTCACCGGTCGGGCTATCGGCGAGACACTGACCGACCGGCAACAGCATCAAGGGACAAAGTAGGACGGCCATCACGACTGAACAACTACGCATGGCGCAGCATGATCGCTCAGCTATCGTGCGATCGCAAACCCTTCGTCGATCGACTGCGCCGGCAGGTTATAATCGCGCGCCCAGACTCCCCGGGGAAACGCTTTGCTCGATTCTGTCCAGGGCCGGCTCACCCGGCTCGCCAACGAGACCGATATACGGCTACTTCACGATGGCCGCTTCGGTCTCGAAAAGGAAAGCCTGCGAGTATCGGCCGCGGGTGGCATCGCGCTCACGCCGCATCCGCTGGCGCTCGGTTCGGCGCTCACCCATCCGGACATTACGACCGATTATTCAGAGTCCCTGATCGAGTTCATTACCCCGCCATTGCCCCGGGTGGGCGACGCGCTGCAATACCTGGCCGATCTGCAGGCCTTCGTCTACCGTCGACTGGATAACGAGATACTCTGGTCCACGAGCATGCCCTGCGTCCTCTCGGGGGATCAGAGCATACCGGTTGCCGAGTATGGGGACTCGAACGCAGGGCGTATGAAGCATCTGTACCGGGTCGGGCTGGGCTACCGCTACGGCCGCGTCATGCAAGTCATCGCCGGCGTGCATTTCAACTGGTCGCTCGCCGAGGACCTGTGGCCGGCACTGCGTCTGATCGAGGGTCGGGTTTATGGACTGCGCGACTTTCGCGACCGCTGTTACATGGGTCAAATTCGCAATCTGCAGCGCTTCGGCTGGCTGATCCCCTATCTCTTCGGTGCGTCGCCCGCGGTCTGCAAATCGTTTTTTCTGGGTCAGGCGACCAATCTGGCATCGTTTGACGAGACCACCTACTATGCGCCGCATGCCACCTCGTTGCGCATGGGCGACATCGGTTATCAAAACAGCCGCGAGGAGGGCCTGGGTATCAAGGCCTGCTATGACGACGTGCAGTGCTATGCGGACAGCCTGCTGCGCGCGACTATGACCCCGGCGGCCGCGTGGGAGGCGATCGGTGTGCGTAACGGCGACGACTACCGTCAGCTCAGCACCAATATCCTGCAGATCGAGAACGAGTACTACAGTACGGTACGGCCGAAGCAGGTGCTTCAGGGCCTCGAGAAACCGAGCCTGGCGTTGAAGAAACGGGGCATTCGCTACATCGAACTGCGCTCGCTGGACGTCAATGCCTACCACCCATTGGGTCTGGACGAGACCCAGGGGCGTTTTCTAGAGGCCTTCCTTCTGTTCTGTCTGCTTGCCGAGAGCCCGTTGATCGATCAGCGCGAGCGTCGCGAGATCGACCGCAATCTGCTCGATGTTGCGCACCGTGGTCGTGAGCCGAGACTGATGCTGCAGCACCGCGGTGTCCGGCTTCCGATGCGCGCATGGTCGCTGGAGATCCTCGAATCGATGTTGCCGGTCTGTGAGGTGCTCGACGCTATGGAAGGAGGCGCCTGGTTCGAAGATGCAGTCGATGAGCAGATCAGCAAGGTGCGCGCCCCCGAACTGACGCCGTCCGGCAAGATGCTCGCTGAGATGCGCGACAAGGGTGAAGGCTTTTACCAGTTCGCGCGGCGCCTCTCGCATCAGCATCAGCGCTATTTTGTCGAGCGAGAGCTGTCGCTGCAGCGAATGGCCGAGCTGGATGCCAAGGCCGCAGAGTCGCTCGCCGCACAGGAGCGCCTCGAGGCCGAACCGCAGAAAGACTTCGGTCAGTTTCTCGCAGACTATTTCGCGCAGACCTGACGGTCTGCCTATGCATTCCAGCGGTCGGGATGATGGCTCGCAGGGCGCCGTTCGCGAGCGCTATGCTGTTCTTTTGTCGGCAGCTGTCTTGTTCGAAGCTGCCGTTGCTTCTTCGGGTCATGTCGCTCAAATCAAGATTATGCGCATTTTGCTATTGCCGTCTCTTTCGACACGCCTATATTTAGGAGTGAAAAGATTTTTCAACAAGGGAGTCTGTGATGGCGAAGAAAGCAAGCAAAAAGAAGGTATCGGCGAGCACGGGTGGCTTTGCCGAATCGTTCAAGGCCACCGCCTCCTCGGTGATCAGTGAGGTAGAGAAGGCCGGGGACGTCGTGCTGACCGAGGTGAAAGAGGGCCTGAGCACCGTCACCGACAAGGTTGCAGACACTGCCAAGGGTATGAACGAGACCCAGGCGGCGAAGATGCTCAAGACACTGGTCGGCGAGATTGAGGAGATCGGCAATGACATGGTCGACGCCGTCGGTCGAAAAATGAATCAATTACGCGGTCAGGTGGCGGCGAAGGCGACTACGACGCCGCGCAAGAAGGCGGCGAAGAAAAAGGTGGCTGCCAAGAAGAAGGTAGCCGCCAAGAAGAAGGTAGCCGCGAAGAAGAAGGTAACCGCCAAGAAGAAGGTAACCGCGAAGAAGACAGTGGCGAGGAAAAAGACCGCCAAGAAAAAGGTGACGGCCAAGAAAAAGGCGGCACCCAAGAAAAAGGCGGCACCCAAGAAAAAGGTCGCAAAGAGAAAGGTGACGGCGAGAAAGAAGGTTAGCGCCAAGCGCTGACCAAGCGGTGGTGCAGGCGCGCTGACCTGTAGGGTAGGTAGGGTGTGCCGCGGTGCGATACGCCGCGCTATCGCACCCTGCAGGTCAGATTCAGCGGCTACCGCCGCCGGAGGCCCGGCGCAACAGCCAGTCGAGCTGTCGCGTGCTGAGCAGCCGACGCAATGCCGCGAACACATGCGTAGGAGTAGTGACTGCATAACGGGCACGCGGGTGCCTGCTCTCCAGGGCATGCACCACCTTCTTCAGCACCGCCTCCGGAGGCAGCGTGAAGGCCGTCGTCGGCCCGTCGCTCGCGAGCCGGGCCTCCAGGGCCCGGTATCGCTCGCGATGCACGCTGTTCTCGGCGTCGATGTTCTGCTTGAACTTGGCGTGAGAATTTTCCCGGAATCGGCTCACAATCGGTCCCGGTTCGATCAGGCTGACTCGAACGCCACTGCCATGCAGTTCCAGCCGCAGCGTGTCGGTCAGCCCCTCCAGCGCGAATTTCGAGCAGATGTAGGCGCCGCGGTAAGGCATCGCGACCAGCCCGAGGACCGAGCTGTTTTGAATGATCCTGCCTTCGCCGCGCTGGCGCATGCCAGGGATCAGGAGGCGGGTCAGTTCATGCCATCCGAGTAGATTAGTGCGCAGCTGTGCCTCGAGTACCTCCCAGGTCAAGTCTTCGACTGCGCCCGGCTGACCATAGGCTGCGTTGTTGAAGAGGCCAAATACCTGGCCTTCGCAGCGCTCGAGGACCTGGGTTGCGGCTTCGGCGACCGACGCGGGCTGATTGAGCTCGAGATGGATCGCCTCCAACCCCTGCTGTTCCAGATCGTCGAGATCTTGGCGTCGGCGCGCGGTCGCGATCACGCGGTAGCCTCGCTGCTGCAGGCCGACGGCGACACACCGTCCGATGCCGCTGGAACAACCGGTCACCAGTACCGATTTGTGTTGCATGGAGCCCCCTTCCTGGTCGACGGCAGAACTAAAGTTTTCGCCCTCACTCCCGCTACGCTGCACATACCGCGCCTGGCTGGTAGTCCCACGGCCGTCGGGCGGTGCCCGCAAGGAGGTTTATCGGTGGATATCGCTACGCTCGTCGGCCTGCTGGGCGGATTTGGCGTAATTATCGGCGCAATTGCGACTGGCGGCGACGTCATGTTGTTCGTCAATGTGCCCTCGATCCTGATCGTCGTGGGTGGCACCTTCATGGTCACGCTGATGCAGGTATCACTCGGCGATTTCCTCGGCTCCTTCGCGATCGGGCTGAAGGCCTTTTTCTACCGGGTAGACGACCCGAGAAAGCTCATTGAAGAGGCCGTGACGCTGGCGGATGTCGCCCGCAAGAACGGCCTGCTCGCGCTCGAAGGGCAAGAGATTTCCAACCCCTTCATGGAGAAAGGAATCGGTCTGTGCGTCGACGGGCATGATCCGGCGCTGGTGCAGAAGATGCTCACCAAAGATATCGATCTGACGATTCAGCGACACGAGGTCGGTCAGCGGATGTTCAAGAACATGGCGATCATGGCGCCGGCAATGGGCATGATCGGCACCTTGGTGGGTCTGGTGCAGATGCTGGCGAATATGTCCGATCCGGCGGCGATCGGTCCGGCGATGGCGGTGGCATTGCTGACCACGCTTTATGGCGCCATCATCGCCAATGCCTTCGCCCAGCCAATGGCCGACAAGCTGGGGCGAGCCAGTGAACTCGAGCAAACGAATAAATCCCTGATCCTCGAGACTATTGCCGGCATCCAGGAGGGTATGAATCCCAAGGTGCTGGAGCAGATGCTCGGAACCTATCTACCACCCAAGAAGCGTCTCGAGCAGGCCTGAGGTGCGATGAATGGCGGATGACTGCCCAAAGTGCGAAGACGGGCTTCCCCCGTGGATGGCGACTTTCGCGGATTTGATGTCGCTGCTGATGTGCTTTTTCGTGCTGCTGCTGTCGTTTGCGACCATTGATGCGGTGCGGTTCAAGAAGATGGCGGAGTCGATGAAAGACGCATTCGGGGTGCAGCGGGAGATTCCGGCCAACGAGATCGTCAAGGGCATCAGCGTCATCAAGCAGGAATGGAGCCCGACCCTGGGCGAGCCGTCGGTGATTACCGAGATTCGCCAGGAGACTTCCGATGTGGAAAAAGAACACCTCAAGATGAAAGACGGCGAGGGTGATGGCGCGGGTGAGCAGCAGGAGGAGATCGAGCGGAAAAAGGCACTGG
>JBATKF010000155.1:0-22568 GCA_049669185.1 Sedimenticolaceae bacterium
TCGCTTTTCAGGACCTAGTTGACGCGCTTCTTCACATAGCGGCCCGGTGCGGACTCTATGGGTTGGAACTCTTCGTTGCCCAATGTTTTCGGTGCAGCTCTGAGCGAGCCCCCCTGTGCTTTCAACCACTGATGCCAGTGTGGCCACCAGCTTCCGTGTTTTCTTTCTGCCGTTTCCAGCCAGCGTTCGGGATCTGACGTCTGTTCGCCGTTGAACCAGTAGTGTCGCTTGTTCTTGCGCGGTGGGTTAATCACGCCGGCGATGTGGCCGCTCGCGCCGAGTACATATTCCACCGGCCCCGCAAATAAATCTTTGGTTTTGAATGTGGCTTTCCAGGGTGCTATGTGGTCTTCGATGGCGCATAGAAAATAGGCCGGCACGTCAATCTGGCTTAAATCAATTTTCTCTCCGCACAGAGTCAGGGCCCCGGGTTGGATCAGTTTGTTCTCGAGATACATGTCTTCGATATATGCCGCATACATGCTTGCCGGCAAGTTTGTCGGATCGCTGTTCCAGTAAAGGATGTCGAACGGCATGGGCTGTTTGCCCTTGAGATAGTTGTTGACGACATACGACCAGATCAGGTCGTTCGCACGCAGCATCGAGAAGATCAACGCCAGATCCTGGCCGGGAAACATACCCGCTCTCTTGACCTGTTCCTGTCGTTCGGCAACCTGCTCGGCATCGATAAAGACACCCAGTTCACCCGGTTCGGAAAAATCCAGTAGCGTCGTAAAAAACGTTGCAGATGCGATGGATCTGTCGTTACGTGCCTGCAAAACCGCCAATGCGGTCGCCAGCAACGTCCCGCCTACGCACCAGGCGACGGTATTCAGTTGCTTTGCGCGGGTAATACTCTTCGTTACTTCAAGCGCCTTGAAAAGGCCGCTCTCGATATAGTCGTCCCAGTGGTACCCACTCTTATCGGCATCCGGATTGGCCCAGGACATAATGAAGACGCTATTTCCTTGCTCCAAGCAATAGCGCACTAAAGAGTTCTCCGGCTGTAAATCCAAAATATAATATTTGTTGATGAAAGGTGGGATAATGATCAAAGGCCGGTTAGAGACCTTCTCCATCAACGGCCTATATTGAATCAGCTGAAACAGTTCATTCTCGTACACAACCTCGCCTTCCGTGGCGGCGATATTATCGCCCAGGGTGAATGCGGCTTCATCGGTCATGCTAATCCGGCCTTTCTCCAGGTCGGCCATAAGGTTTTTCATTCCGTCGACTAGGCTCTGTCCATTGCTGTCGATCGCTTGTCGGATTACCTCGGGATTCGTTGCGATAAAATTAGACGGCGACATGGCGTCGACAAACTGGCGGGTGTAGAATTTCAATTTATCCTTCTTTTTCTCTTCGAACGCCGTCGCATCGGCGCACTCAAACATCATGTTAGATGCCAGCAGGTAGGACTGCTTGATGTAATCGAAGAGGGGGTTCTCTTGCCATTCTTTGCCGTGGAAGCGACGGTCGCCCGGCAAGGGTTCTGCAATTGGCGGCGGTTTATTCTCAGCAATGCGAATGAAACTGAGCCAAAGATCCGCCTGCTGTTTCTGATAGCTGGCAAAGCGCTCGGCCCAATCCTGCGGGTTCTGGAAAATTTCGATGGATATCTTTGCCCACGCCTTTGTGAATTCTATGTTCATTTCGCGCAACGTCGATCCGGCGACACCCTGCATCCATTGGGTCATTCGCTCCTGATAAAGCTCCAACGCTTTTCCGGGGCTTGATGGGACTTGTGCAGCCATTGTCAGCTCCTGTCACGCAGTAATTTACTCTGTGCATACCGATTTTTCGGCCGCACCACAATTGATGTGATCATGGTTATCCCTCTCGGCCTGATCACCAATCCGCTCCCCGTCTGCCCCGTTCTTGCCGAGGTTTCGACCGCCTCTGGTGAGGATTGTCAGCGGGCCGCACCATGCGTGAAATTCGCCACAAGCTGTCAAGCTGACCGGTCATCCGACTGGCAGCGTGGCTACCCAAGCACGGGAAGGAAATTCGCGGATCTGTGCAGGAGGTCCTGACCGACGGCCGCGCCTCAATGACCTGGCCCTGGCGCCTGAATCGGGTCTTTGAAATCGACATTGAGACCTGCTCCGAATGCAGCCGGGCAGTGCGAATATCGCCCGCGATGTCTGCCGGCCTGTCCTAGCTATTGGACGTGGTTGCCACTGTACCCTAGCTCCGGATCAAGATGATCCTTGATGTACGTCTCTACAAGGGCGTGGTCCGTTTCGTTCAGTATATTTTTGTAGTCGCCAACGACACCCTTCCTGGTTTTGTAGGAACGCTCGTCGGCCTTGTTCTCGGGTCGGAGCGTGCGCATGTTGAAGGCATCGCGTTCTTCCAACTGGCGCATGTTGTCGAAGGAGGCAAAGGCAACAGTGGCGGCAACCAGTGCGTCATCAATCTGCGGCACACCCAGGAAACCGAGCACCTGTTTGAGGGTTTGTTCAGGCCTGGCATGTAGATCCTCGTAGCGCAGGAGGAGGAAGCTCTTCGGCTTATCGCGCTCGGCCCACCAGATGTTGAAGTACTCGACAATGGAGGCAAGGGAGCCATGCTCCTCAGTGATGAAGTCGTGGATCGTGCCCACATACTTCGCCCCTTTTTCACGATACTTCCTGGCATAAAACCAAGAAACGAGTACATCCCGCGGGTCACGCACCAGAAAGATCACCTTGTCGCGACGGTAGATGTGCTTGCTGTGAACTAGTTCCTCCGCGCGGCGCTTTTGGGGTTTGTCATCGTGCGAGACCTCGATCAGCGGGATACGCCGGTCGAGCCGGTGATAATCCTGGATGCGCAGATAGTTGTCGGTCGAGAGGCGGTAGTGGTGGGCCAAGTAATGGCCTATCAATATACGCAGCCAGGTGCGCCCGCACTTGGGGAAGGAAATGATGTAGAAGACGTCACCCGACCATCTCCAGGGCAGACGCTGTTTCAGTTTTTTTAGTCGCTTTGCAAGCCGCATGACTACGCCAATTTCCCGGCTCCCGAAACCTAAGTCTTCGCCCGTTCCAGCATCTTGTCTACCTCATTGAGGTACAGATTACTGAGCAATGGCGAGATCACGCCACCCTGTGGCATTCTCTGGTTACCCGACGCTTTCAGAATCGACTTGAGCGAATGCAACACCTTGTCATCGTTGACCCGGTCTGCCACCTTTTCCAATACGATATGCTGTCTCACGGTATCAAAGTACGATCGCAAATCGAGATTGATGACATAAGTCTTGCCCGACAGTAATGCTTCGGATACGCGCCGAATGGCTTCTTGCGCTGATTTCTTGGGCCGGTAGCCAAACGACCCCGGTTGAAAATCTGCATCGAAGATCGGCTCCAGGATGAGCTTCAGCGCACCCTGGACGACTCAATTATAGAGCCTACCTTGCTCCGACCCTTGCGGATCGGGACGAGGACGGCTGGCTGCCAGTTGCTCGGTCTGCCCTTGTCACCGTGCTGTCCCTACTACCCCGCCGGAGCGTGATACCTCCACAGTCATTCTACGATATCACGTACTGCCTTCGCCCCCACACAGCGGGCTCGACCTCCGGTGTTTTAAATTCTGACGAGGCCACAGCCTGCCGCGACGCCCGCAATCGCTGGCTGCTGCCGCTGGTGCAACTCGCGCTTGAATTAACGATGCGCCAAGGCGAACTGCTGCGCCTGCGTTGGGACAACATGGACCTGAACCGTCGCACCGCTCATCTGCCGGACACTAGCGCACGCCGCCGGCGTGCAGGGACAAATCGGCAGGATTGCCGATTCGCACAGCCGAAGGCTGCCCCGCAGGGGTGAGGTACAGAGATGTACCAGATGAAAATCAACCACCTTGCCCACCCGATCATCGAACGGCTCGTCGCACGCCGGCAGCGTGAATACCTTGCGGCCCCGTTGTGGCAAGGATGTTCGCGATCTCGTTCCGCCGACCCGGCCCGGCTCTTGCCGGCACTGCCCAGATCGGCCAGGGATCCAGAAAGCACAGCCGGTTCTTCGGCCTGGTTCACAACAATCCCCTACTGGTTGCACCAGAATAGGTGTGCGCTTCGCGTGGGCCGGCTCGGCTTTGTCCTGCTCGTTGACCAATAGCCACTGCGGCCTGTCTTTGCCCACGGCATTTGGATCGCGCAGGCAATTGATCCGGGTCAAAAACGAACAACAATACGAAGCCCGTTCATCGGATGGTTGGGCTAGGGTGCAAAAAATTTGCGGGTAGGCTCTATGGACGAGCGCTCGTTACAACAACAGGCCCTCCACCGGAGGGCACCGAAGAGAACGAGGGGGATGCCATGTCTAACTCATCCTGGAGCCGTGGTGCACGGTTCTGCTTTCTGACCATTATTGCGGCACTCGCGACACTCTCGTGGGCAAGCGAGCACGAGGGTTCCGGTGATCGATTCGTCATCGAATCCGCCTATTGGGATGCCGAAAAATCCCGGCTGACGGTAAGCGGAAAGGGCCGCGACAATCGCGAGGTGGTCGTGACCAACGCGGGCGCCTCGGGCGCGCTGATCGGCAGTGATTCGGTCGACGACGACAAATGGCGGGTCCGGGTCTACGAACTGGCCAGCGTCCCCTGCAGCGTGCGCGCGACCCAGTCGAATGGTGCGACCGACGAACGGGACATCAAGTACCGGCCCGCGAACTGCGACGACGGCAGCGCCGGCGGCGATGGCGGCAACCCTCCTAGCGACGACGTATCGATCAACTCGACCAGTCAGAGCTGCGGCTCGGCCGATGTATCGGGCAACGGAATAGTCTGTAACGACACCCCGGTGCCCGAGCGGCCGTTCGTCGGTAATACCGGCAATCATACGATCGTGGCCATCAACGACCTGGGCATGCACTGCGGCGATCTCGACACCCGTATCTCCAGCATCCTGCCGGCATTCCAGGTCTTGTTGGCGCAGGTCATCGAGAAGGCATCAGGGGATTCCGCCCCTAGGATCCTGTCGCCGGAGGAGGTGGACGTCTATTACTCGGCCGTGTCGAATCCGAATGACCCGATTTTGGGCGATGCTAGCGTGTTCCGCGGCCTGACCGCCGACGGCAGCGTCTACAAGACCAATTTCTGGGATTACCCGATTTCGGGAGGCACCTATGACGCCTTCTACCCGGCGTATGATCCTTTCTTCCCCGCCCCGCCAGATCCTGACTCTGTCCCTCTTATGCCGCTAGCGGACGTCTTCGGTATAACCCACGACGTGGGCCTGCCGGTGCCGAACCTGGAGAACTTCTATTTCAGCGGGATGCTGACCGCGGTGACGCAAAACATGCCGGGTATCCTTTACCCGTATGTCGCCAACGATCCGCAGCTGGTCGAGGAGCATATAAGCGACAAGCCGTTCTTCACCAATTTCCCGTTCGGCTACGTGGCCAACGACGTCAACTGGTTAGAGGGTGCGGGCATCCCGTTCTCCGCCTACGACGACGCCGGGCGCGAGAATGCCTACCCGCTGGTTCGGGTAGAAGCCCACACCGAGGGGGGTAACCCCCTGGTGGCCCCAGCCCTGGCTACCGTGGATACGGTGCTGCCGATCTCGGGCGAGGCGAGCTGCCGGAATTGCCATGCCGATCCGATGGATTCGAATTTCGGCGGCAGTCGTACCAGCGAACCCACGGATGAACTTATTGCTGCCGGGTTGCCGGTGGTGGACAGCGCTACCGACCCGATGTTAACGGCCGGTAATGTGCCGATTGATGTCGCTGTCGAGTGGGCCACAGACATCAATGTGCTGCGCCTGCACGACCTGAAGCACGGCGCTAATTACGCCGACTTCTGTGACGGCAGCGTGTCGCCCTGTCCGCCGGACCCCTGCACCATCAGCGCGGCCAACCCGAACGGGTCGGACTCGTGCCTGACCAACCAGGCACTGGTGCAGGAGAAACCTGTCGTCTGTCAGGTCTGCCACTACACACCGGCGCTCGACCTGGCGCAACTCGGGCCGCTGGCGGGACCGGAGGGTACCATCCCGAACGGCCGCAACCAGGTGGCGCACCAGAGTAACTCGCGCGTGATGCACAACCACCACGGGCAGTTCACCGACCTGTTCCCGCCCCTGGATCCCCCGGTGCAGGACGGCAACGGCGGTATCAGCAACCAGGCCACGCGCCTGGCGCAGATAGAGGACTCCTGCTACCAGTGCCATCCCGGCAAGAACGTGCAGTGCCTGCGCGGCGCCATGTTCGATGGCGGCATGCTGTGCAACGACTGCCACGGCGACATGCAGCAGGTCGGCGCTGACTTCACCCAGGGTGTCTCACCGCACAATCCGGGCGACTTCAAGCTGGGCCTCGGAAACTACTATGACCCGGCGAACACCGACCAGCCACGCGTGCCATGGGCCAACGAGCCGGGTTGCGGTTCCTGTCACACCGGGGATTACTTCGACAACCTGGCGGGCGGACCGGACGTAATCACCAACGTGGCCGACTCGATGGGTAACGCCGACAGTATTCGCCTGCGCCAGGCCTGGCGCGTCGGTGACAACACGGCCAAGCCGATCGTACCGACCAACACCCGCTTCGCGGAGAACCCGATCCCGGCCTCCTTCAACGGCACACCCAACCCGGGTGCGGGCACCAGCAGCACCGGTGCGGACAACCCGAAATTGTACCGGGTGAGCACGGGCCACGGCGGGGTGTTCTGTGAGGGTTGCCACGGAGCCACGCACGCCGAGTTCGACACCGATGCACCGTCGCTCAGCAACGATGACGTCATGTCTGTACAGCTGCAGGGTCACACCGGCACCATCGTCGAGTGTTCCACCTGCCACGGCAATGCCATGAACAATCGCAACACGCTTGGCGGACCACATGGCATGCACCCGGTGGGCGACAACACCCGTTTCGCCGACGGCGGTCACGAGGAGCTGGCTGAAGACAACCTTCAGGCGTGTCAGGCTTGCCATGGGCCGGGTGGTCGTGAAAGCCGCAATGCGGTGGGCACGGTGCTGTCGTTGGCCAAGGCCGACCGCGACTTCCGGGATCTGGAGGACGGTGGCCTGGTGGCCAAAGGCGAGCCGATCGGCTGCAGAACCTGTCACGACTAGGACTGACGGGAGGCGAAGTCGGGCGGCATGTTAGCGCAGCCCACTCATTCGGCCCCGCGGGGAGACCTGCGGGGCCTTCTTCGTTATCGAATCTAGGCTGACCGTGTTTTCAGGCACCCATAAGTCGGACACCGTGTGAAAGACTCCGTTGCCGCCCTTGTTGACCGTTTTCAATCGATGTCCATAGTGCATTCCATGATGGTCCTATCTGCGAGACACCACACGCCTCGAAGCTCGAGAGGGATCCTCCTGATCCTCCTGGCTCTCGGTCTTTACGCGCCCGGCGGCCCGGCGGGCGAGCTGTCCGAGGCACCCGATGCATCAACGCTCGAGTTGAGCCTGCCGGACCTGTCTGGGCAGCCGCGCGGGCTGGACGAGTTTGCCGGCAAGGTGGTGTTGGTCAATTTCTGGGCGAGCTGGTGCAGGCCGTGCATCGAGGAGATGCCGACGCTCCAGCGGCTCGCCGAGGCGATGCACGATAGGCCCTTCGCCGTCATCGGCGTCAACGTCGGGGAGACGCGAAGGCGCGTGCAGACGGCAGTGAAACGCCTCGGCATCGATTTTCCGGTCCTGCTCGACAAGGACAACGCCGTGTTCAGGCGCTGGGGCGCCACCGTCCTGCCTTCCGCATACGTCCTCGGCCGCGACGGCAGGATCCGCTTTGTCGCGCGCGGCCCGTTGGAATGGGACCGGGTCGATATTGTCGAGACGTTGCGTGAGCTGGCAGACCAGCCCACTCATCACGAATACCGGCCTCAGACGACCCTGCTCTCCAGCCAAGCCCTTCGTCTGGCGGGCAGGCGCTAGGACAGGCCAAGCCGTTCCAGGCGTTTCGCGAACCGACCCGACAGCCATCGTTTGCGCGGTGCGGCTAGGCCTTCCAATCCGAATACTGTGTCTTTGGATAAATGTCGGAAATCTCTTGCCGATGCGGCGGAGTCGGGCTTGTCCCATCGCCGGTGTCGCCGGCCTGGTTAGTCGTCTTGCATCAATCGCTGTCCATTCGCAGCGCTTCCAACGCTTTGGGCAGGCTCGGGACTTCGGTGAAGACCCCCATCAATGGCAGAACGCGTTCGCTCACGCCGTCGGACTCCGGCACCGGACCCGCGCCGCCGGCTGACCTGGCGGTCGCCCCCGCTGCCCGCTTCGAAGGCCTGGACAGTGGCCTTGCGCTGTAGAAGACTCAGCAGGCGAACCGGGAAGCGAACTCGCTATGCACAATACATTCTCCGAACACTGGTTGTTCCAGGATCTGTCATCCGAGGCCAGGTCTGCCCTCTACCAGCTGGGTGAGGTCCTTGAGATCAGCACGGATCAGGTAGTCATCGAGGCGAATACGCCAAATCACGAAATGTACCTGCTGTTGGAGGGCGCATTAAGGGTCAATCTGCCGGATCGGCCAGGGCGGGTCGGCGGTTTCACGCTGGGCCACCGCGGGCCAGGGGACCTGGTCGGAGACTATTCCTTCTTCGATGCCTTTAAGCCATCGGCCAGGGTCACGGCCTCGACGCCCGGGGTGGTGTTCCGGATTCAGCATAGGGCCATGCGCGAACTATTTGACGCCGATACGGAAATCAGTTCGATTGTCTACCGCAATATGCTCACCTATCTCGTCGGCCGTTTACGTTCACAAGATGAAGAGCTCGATGGCTTTATGTTCTAATCGAGCATCGGCCTCTACCCTGCCACGACGAAGACCGAAGTCACGCTGGCAAAGGTAAGCTTCTTTCGAAACTGATCGAACAAGACAGGAACGGCAATGGCCAAACCCAATTACGCCTTCGAGAAACGCCAGAGAGATCTCGCCAAGAAGAAGAAAAAAGAAGAGAAACAGCTGCGGAAAAAAGAAAAACAGGCGACCGAAGATCCGCCGCAGCCCACCGATGATCAAAGCAACGCCGATTGAACGTCACCTCGTTCCGTCCCGACAAATCGCCGACTCACCGATGATCGAGGTTTGCGACGTGGTGCCGCTGGGCCGATGATTTGGAAGTGGGACTGAGTCGCATGTGTCCAACACGCGGCTCCGAACATCGTGATCCACTCAAGATCGCTCTACCCGGTGCGCGATACGAACCGTCATGAAATATCTCTTCGTTTCGGATCTGCACTACGTATTAAAGCAGTTTGACTGGATTTCAGCGGTGGCGGAAAACGTCGATCTCGTTGTCATCGGTGGTGATTTTCTGGACATCGCCGGAACCGTCGATGCGCGCGTCCAGATCGTGGTGGTCCTGAAATACCTGGAACAGCTGCAGGCCAAGACACAGATCGTTGTCTGTTCCGGCAACCACGATTTGGATGCCCGCAACGCTGACGGCGAGAAGTACGCACGCTGGATCCGCAAGGCCAATCGCTTCGGCGTACATACCGACGGCGACTGCATCGATATCGCCGGCATGCTGTTCACGATATGCCCTTGGTGGGACGGCCCCAAGACACGGGAAAAGGTGGGTGAACTGCTCGCACGCGACGCCACCAGGTCAAAGCAGCAATGGATCTGGGTCTACCACTCACCGCCTGCCGACTCGCCGACCAGCTGGGTGGGGAAACGTCATATTGGAGACGAAGATCTGGTGTCTTGGATCGAGCAATTTAGGCCAGACACGGTATTGACCGGCCACATCCATCAGTCGCCTTTCGTCAATAACGGCTCATGGGTCGATCGCCTGGACGGCACCTGGATTTTCAACCCCGGTCGGCAGATTGGACCTTCGCCCACCCGAATTCTGTTCGACAGCGACGCCGGCACCGCCCTTTGGTTATCCCTCGCCGGTGCTGAAATCGTAAATCTGGACGAACCTCTGCGTCGCCCGATCACGGAGCCCACAACCCTGCCGACGTGGATCAGATAGTCGTGTCCGGATCACGCTCGGAACCGGGCGTGCACTCCTCGTCTTGTTGGTACATCAGCGATGCCAGCACCTCGTCAACCATGCCCAAATGGCCCTGCTGATCCTCAAACTGGCCCTTTACGTCGACCAGATAATCCGTTGCGCCCTTCAACCGACGGGCAAGCAGTTTCGCCATGTGGAACGTGACATCGGGGTGCGATTGCAGAAACTCGGCCGCGTTCTCGACCACATAGACCCGCGAGGCGACAAAACCCTTGACGGTCGCGGTATGGGGAATACCCAGCAGCACGGACATCTCGCCGAAAACAGAGCCGGGCTCGTCTTGCGTACTGATCTGAACCCCGTCGTTTGACACCTCCAGTTCGCCGTCGATCAACACGTAGAGCCGGTTTTTCGTCTCGCCGAAGGCGAGCAGCGTCTCTCCGGCTTCGACGTGACGCTCCGGGAGGCCATCGCAGAAGCGTAAAATTTTCTCCATCATGTTACTGGCCTCAATACGCTGCGGACGTCTGCGTCTCAACGGCAAGCAGAGCGGTCATGTACCTACCGGCGCCATCCCCGGAACTGCATATGGCAAGAATTGCAGGTCGCGTTCAGCCTGTCGAACTCCTGGATCACCTCCATCGAGACGAGGCCGCCCGGTCGATGCCCCCTCGCACCATAGCCCATGCGCCGCGGCGGGCCCCAGACCGGCAGCTGCTGAACCTCCTGTACGGACGGCTCTTTCTCAAGCGCCTCGGCCAGGCGCGCCGCGGCCTGCTTTGCCGCCTCGGCATTATTCCTGAACGCACCGAAGTATCTCCAGGTCCGAGGTGCCGTGCGCGAACCCGCCACGACCGTACCCGGTGGGAAATGCTCTATCAGGCTGTCACCAAAGCCGGCCTCGAGGTCACGCGCAAGGCGCACCGCCTCATCACGATTGAGCAAATGCCGCCCTTGCAACATATCTGCCAGTTGGCTCATCGCATAAGCGTGCTTGCGCATCATGTTCTGGCGCTCGTAGGTCACGGCGCCCGAACCATAGGGCCGATACCAGGGATCGCCGTACCAGGCACCGGCCGTGCCCAGAAATAACAGCCCCGCAGTGACGGCGGCGATGCCAAATAATCTCTTTCCGTCGGTATTTCTCATCTCGTTCCCCCCCACGTCCGTTGTTTGCGCCTGGGCGTCTGCACTGACAACGCAGTCAAGACGCCTTCATTATTAATATTAGTCAGCTCTTATACCGTCGCAAGCCGACAGTAAGACCAGGACGAGCAGCAGAAACTGCCCAGGAACGGCGATCGAGACAGCTTATACAGGCCTGATTATCGCAGCTCTGGGGTATCAGGCTTCGGAGGGTATTGCGATCGTGCGGGTGTCTGTCGTGCATCCACCCAGATGAACCGATCGCTCCAGCGAGCCCCGGATCTGTCGGGCATGAAAGAGGTTCTGTGACCAGAATTTGAGCGACAGGGCGAGTTCGTTGGTCAGCAAGCGAAATAAGGTTCTTCTCGCTGTGAGCGGGCGCCCCAGTTGACCTGCAGGCTTCACCAGTTTCTGGAACCAAAGGTTCTTCAGTTTTTGTTTCTCGGCATTGAACTCTTCAATGTTCCAGTACTGATCCCATCGCTTGACGTACGGTTGGTAGGGGGAATCGGTGCAGGTCGGGCGAAAGATATCGCCGATCTTCTCGCCATTGGCCAAGTCCGTGCCCTCTCCGTCAATGGCCTCCACCAGCTTTATGTAGACCTCCCCGAATTTTCTTGTCAGGTCCCCGCTCGGTCGGTTTGGCCTCTGGGAAACAATCGAAAGTGCCTTTCGCACGGGTTGGCTGCCCAGATTCTCCAGACAGAGCCTTTCCTGGAGGATGACACCGGATCGCTTGACCTTGATCATGAGCACGACCCGCTTGAACGTGACGCCGCCCAAGGCCCGGAGGCTGATAAGGCAGGCAGGGGGTGCGCCTGTCGGCGTGACCGCGATGAACTTCGGGTCGTACTCAAACAGTGCGCCCAGGTTCCGCCATCGGCCATGAGATCCGTGGTGTTTCCAGAAAAATGCATCGGACGCCTCGTAGGCCGATAGAAATAGGCTCTTGGTCAGCCAATCGACAGGATTCTTGAAAAATCGCGACGCATTGCTGAGCTCGACCATAGGGCTCACCGGGGGAGTAAGGCGCTGACAGTGCATGTTTGTGTCCATTCGATGGAGAAATTGGGTTGCATAAGAAAAGCTAACGATATCCAGCAACCAGAAGTATCGACGGGCTTTGGCTGCGCCGATGTGAGAACGATCACACGCGCACCACTGAACGCTGTTTAATTCTTACCCGACACCACCTTTCGGGGACGAATAACGCACAAGGCTACCTACCGGGCGATGAAGTCCGGGGGGTCTACCGTCGGCCTTGGTCCTTCCGGGCCGCAGTTGCTCGCGCTGGCCCAGGCCGTTAAGGTGCGCCGCTCGAAGTCCCTGCAGCGCGTGGAGACCCGCACATGAGCCTTGACGATGAATGGATAACAGAGATCTGCGAGGAAGGCGGTTCCGCCTTCTCCGTGAGAGGTCGAGCAAAGGTTTTTGAACAGCAATCCGCCTTCCAGAAGGTGGAGGTATTCGACACCACAAGCTACGGCAAGCTGATGTTGATCGACGGCTTCACTATGGTCAGCGCACGCGATAATTTCCTCTACCATGAGATGCTGAGCCACCCGGTACTGTTCAGCCACCCGGCGCCGAAAAGGGTCGCGATCATCGGCGGCGGCGACTGCGGCACGCTGCGCGAGGTGCTCAAGCACCCCGAGGTCGAGCGGGCCACCCAGATCGACATTGACGAGGTCGTGACGCGCGCGGCCGAAACGCATTTCCCGGAGCTGTGCGAATCCAACGACGACCCTCGGGCCGAGTTGCTGTTCATCGACGGTATCCAGTGGATCAAGGATGCGGCCCCTGCCTCGCTAGACGTCATCATTGTCGACTCTACCGATCCGATCGGCCCCGGTGAGGTGCTGTTCACGACCGAATTCTACGCCGCCTGCTATCGCGCCCTTGGCGACGGCGGCCTTATCGCGCAGCAGAGCGAATCACCGCTGATCCATATGCAGATCTTGGAGCGCATGTACCGCAGCCTGCTCGGCGTGAACTTCGACGATGTTCGCACATTGTTCTTCCCGCAGCCTATCTACCCCACCGGCTGGTGGTCGGCCACCATCGGCGCCAAGGGCGTCAAGCTGGGCGACTTTCGCACCGCGGACGCCGCGGCCCGAGGATTCGAGACGCGTTACTACAATGAAGCGATTCACCAAGCGGCATTTGCCGAACCCGAGTTCTTTCGCAGGGCGCGTCGCACTTGGATGGCCGCCAACTGAACTGCCTCGACAGCTGACCCTTCGTCAATAGACCACGGATCGAGGCCGCATCCCCAGGGTTGCGGCCGTTCTCGAACCGCAGTGGTCAACCTGCCTGACCGCAATAATCCAGTGATTGGAAGTGTTCGAATACGTCATTCGCTTCCGCAGCCGCTTCAGCTTTTGCCAGAAAGTGTGAATATCTCACGCCCTGTCTGCGCAACTTTCACACCGCATTGCGTTACTCGCTGACTAGTCTTTCCAGTAACTGGATCGGCAGGCGGCCTTAAAGTCGGTAGTGTCGGCCCGGAACTCAAGGCACTGAAAGCCAGGACAGGCTCATAAGGTTGGCCTATGAGTGGTATTTAATTTCCTGCTGCGCTTACACGCCCAGCATGAACTAGCTTTAACCTTTGAAGGGAACCCAGGGAGGGTCTGAAGATGGATTTTTTACACTGTTCCGGCGCGTTCTGTGCCGCGACTGTCCTCTCGTGGAGCATAATAGCCCACGCGGACGGTGAACCATCGATTGCCTTATCGCTCGACTACCAACTGAGAAGACTGGTAGCCCCCACGCCTGCCGAGCGAATCGCAGAAAATCGAGGGGCTATCTACATATACGATTCGCTGGAAGCGGTAGAAGTCAATGCCGCTCTCGATGAGCACTTCGACCGCATCCAAAATATGATGTTCATCCGCATACATCACCGGCCGCCGACTGGTCGTGGCGGTGGTGGGCTGGCAGAAGTGGAAGATGATGGCTGCGACTAACTGCAGCATGACATTGAAGGAAACTTCGAATGGAACGCAGAAGCTTCTTGAGATATTGCGTTGTCACCGTACCTGCAGGTGTAGCTCTCAACACAGGTCTGCTGGCGCCCGGCGTTGCCCTTGCGGAAGAGTCTGATCCCTTTCAGGCGACGTCGGTCGATGCGGTCTTTAAGGCACTGGGCATTACCGGTGTAGAGGCATCAGATTTTATCGCTATCAAGACCCCCAAGATCGCCGAGAACGGTGCGGCCGTGCCATTGGGCATCTCCTCGACAATTGAGGGGACCACAGAAATCATTGCGATTGTCGCGGCGAATCCCAAACCACTTGCCGCAAGGTACAGGTTTGGAAAAGGCGCGGCCGCCTCCGTCGACACCCGGGTGAAACTCGGCCAAACCACTGACGTGATTGCCGTCGCCAAGGCGGGTGGCAAGCACTACATGGCGAAAACGCAGGTCAAAGTCACCCTCGGCGGATGTGGGGGCTGATTCCGTGAAAAAGCCAACGATCAAGATGCGCCTGAAAGAGAAAGACGGCCAGATCTGGCTGCGGGCATTGATAAGGCATCCAATGGAAACCGGTCTACGCAAAGACGCAGCGACCAGTGCGAGTATCCCCGCCCACTACATCAATCACGTCATCGTCGAAGCCAACGGTGAAGTAGTGTTCTCAGCTGACTGGAGCATTGCGATTTCCAAGAATCCGGTCCTCTTGATCAAGTTTGACGGTGCCAACGGGGACAAGGTAAAGCTCACTTGGACAGACAATATGGGCGAAAGTGATTTCATCGAAATGACTGTAGAAACTAAGTGAGAGGCTAAAGCCGCTCATCGCCGGCAATTCAGGAGCGTTTCACGCCTAATCCGAGCAAACCGGCGAAGACATGGCAGACGATATCCGCTGGATTCGCAGTTATGCCTTGGAAGAGGAATCGGGCACACTGGGAACAGTCTGCATCTATCAGGCTTCGAGTGCAGAGGCCATTCGCCGGCATCGAGACATAGCCGCACTACCCGTTGACGAAATCATTCCAGTCATGGACGCCGCGATCCGGCGCCTGGACACGCAATAACCGATCCATAGAGGACGAGACAACAGGGCTCAGGGAGGAGCTGAATGGAAATTCAGGCTTGAGTTCAGCTGTCATAACCATCAAGGAATCCCCAACCCAGGACAACCACCATGAATAAGATTGCCATCATCCAACCTGTCCCTGCAGTCCTCGACCGCGAGGCCACACTCGACAAGGCGGTAGTTCTCATCAACGAGGCGGCTGCCAATGGGGCGCAACTGATTGTGTTTCCAGAGGCCTCGTGCCCGGCTACCCCGCATGGGTCTGGCGGCTTCGCCCCGGCAACGACTGGGGGCTGAGCGAGCAGATCCACCAGCGCCTGCTGGACAACGCGGTTGACCTCGCTAAATCACTGAGAAACTGAGAGCTTCTGACTGGGAAGAAAATCAACGCTTCGTCGCGAATGAACTAGACTTTGAGTTAAGCGAGAGGACACGAGGGTCGGTTTCTTCCGACTTCCGGAAACATATCTCAAATCCGAGGCAGTCGCCTCGCGACACCCCCGCATAATGATGCGCTGCTGCCAACACAGGCTTACGGTCGTTTAGATCTTTCGGATCTGAGCAGCGCGTCCCCATTACGCAACGCCGCCGTCGTCGCACATGGCCATTCACCTTGGGGAGAATGCACCATGAAACACCTCACTATTGCAGCACTCATTGTGCTGTCCGCCGGCGCAGCCTCTGCCGCGCCCTTTGGTTACCAGCAGCAAGTCGGGAGTTCCGAACTCGATCCCAGTATCTGGGAGGGAACTGCGGCGACCGCAAGGACATTGACGTCCAGCAGTCTTTCCCCGTCTCTGTTCGTTCCATACCCGGGCGTGGACATCGATGGCAGCGCGGAGTTTGCGCACATGGGCCAAATCGTGCCCGGCGGCGCCTCGGTTACTTCCGGTTGCGAGCAGGCCATGAACTAGGGCGGGCCAAACGGTGGTAGAGCGCTACGCGTAAAATGCCATTGACCTTAAGAGGAGACGTTCATTGAATATCAGCGACATTGTGATTCATATCAGCGAAACTTTGGATGACATCGGCATCCACGGCCTACAGCGGCAAATTGGCGAAGAGAGCGGCGTTTACAGCGCCTGCATGCATGAAAAAACACGCCACCTCATGGTGGTTGATTTCGATCCTATGGAGGTGCAGCCAAGCCAGCTTGTCCACGCAGTGCGCGAACGCGGCTTGCATGCCGTGATGGTCGGTTTATGAGAGGCTGTGGAAACAATCAACTCAAAGGCCATATATCAAGATCAACGCCGAAGACGAGAGCAAGGATGTGGCCGGGGGGATGGTCGTAGTTGAGTTGCCTGAAGACGCCGATGCGTCACAGGCCGATGAGAAGAGAATTCGAAAGGACGAGCAGAAGAAAGGAAAGAAGAGCAAATAAGCTTCATTCCTCGGCACCTTGGCTCATTACCTAGAACTCGGCCGCTGTGCTGCCGGATCTTTTTCACGGGCTGAATGTCTCTCTTTGGCCGGGAGCGCTTGTTCCCAGCCTTGTCCCCGTTAAGAATTCTGAGATTTGGAAACAGCGTCGCCGTTAGGACCGCTGTTGGCCGACTGCTGATGGGCGGGGAGCACAGCCGCCGAAAGATATGACACGAAGCGGCAGCATAGGCGATGTATTTCCCGTTGTGAGAGGCTTATTGTAGTCCCGGCACCCCCTTGCTAAGGTCAGGAGCGAATTTGCAGCAGGCTATTAAATTTTGCACAGCGCCTGATGGCGTCCGAATTGCATATGCCGTCACAGGAAATGGCCCGCCTCTCGTGAAAGTCGGCAACTGGTTCACCCATCTGGAATTAGACTGGGGCAGCCCGGTGTGGGGACATGTCCTCGAAGGGCTTTCTGAACACCGACAACTAGTCCGTTACGATGTTCGCGGCACTGGCCTGTCGCAGCGCGATGTGCCAGATATTGCCTTTGAAGACTTGATCACGGACCTTGCGGCAGTGGTTGATGCGGCGCGTGTTCACCGCTTCCCCTTGTTCGCAATCTCGCAGGGTGGAGCGGTAAGCATTGCGTATACGGTACGCCACCCCGAACGCGTCAGCCACCTGATTTTACTTGGCGGGTTTGCGCGCGGTTTGCCACACCGCGGTCCTCAAGAAGCCGGCATTTTTGCCACCCAACGCAGCATAATCCGTCAAGGCTGGGGCAGCGACGATCCGTCTTACCGTGAACTCTTCAGTCAGCAATTCTTGCCAGATGGCGGCCCGGAACAGCTACGTTGGTTCGGCGAGCTCGAAAGGTCCTCGGCCAGCGCGGAAACCGCGGAAAAGATCTACGTCGCGACGCAGACCGTGGACGTGCGCCCATTGTTGCCAGACATTCGTGTGCCGACCCTTGTTTTACATTGCCGTGGCGACCGCCGAGTGCCGTATGAGATGGGTTGCGAACTCGCTGCGGGTATCCCCGGCGCGCACTTCGTGACACTCGAGAGCAAAAACCATTTGCTTCTCGACCATGAACCTGCCACCGAGATTCTTTTTGATGAGGTAGCCAGCTTTCTCGGCGACAAGCAGCCGAAGAAATGGAATAGGAGATTACGTGTGGCGGAGAGAAAATTAAATGATATGACGGTCAAAGTCGAGATGAGCCCAATCTATAAGGTAGTTGGCATCTTAGGGGTCTTCTTTACGCTCTTGTCCTTCATTGTCTGGTTGTTGGCGTAAGATTGATTGGAGTATCTTGGCTTTTCGCAATGTCTGTTTACGCTCCTGAATCGTTTCGGAATGACCCGTCACTTAAGTGTAGTAGTCCGGGCATGATCTGACAGTTACCGGTTTCGACCACAACTTACTTTTCTACGCTTGACCCACGTCGCCCGACATAAACGCAGGCCGCTCCCATGCGCGGGTCACCGAAGAGATTGGGGCTGTATGCTGAGCAGCTTCTCTTATGTCCAAAATCACGGCGCCGAGCTGGGCGCCGCGGGGGCTTCCGGCCTGAGCGCCACCCAAGGTGGCGTACGGCGGCAGCGTGGCGGATTCAAGCGGCGCTGCGGACACGGAGCCTGATAATATCGGGGTCATGTCGCAAGGCCCCGGCCCAATCCGCAGCAATGGTATCGATTGATCCTCCCCAGATTGAAGCTCCGATTACCGTTGGGCTGATAATTCTTGCATTTGTCGGCGCGACGGATGAGAAGATCCGACCATGTATCCAGGCGAGAGATTCAACAGCATCAGCCACTTGGTAGGTGCCGCGCTGGCGGCGGCCGCTTCGGTGGCGTTGGTTGTAATCGGCTCTATCGAGGGCGATCCATGGAAGGTGGTTAGCTTCGCAATTTACGGTGTGACGCTGTTCCTGCTGTATTTGATCTCTTCCCTCTACCACAGCTTCAAGGGTCGACCAAAGGCCGTCTTCAAAGTGCTGGACCATCAGGCGATCTACCTTTTGATCGCCGGCACCTACACACCCTTTGCGCTCGTTACCCTGCGAGACAGCGTCGGATGGTGGCTGTTTGGTGCCATCTGGACCTTCGCGATCATAGGTATCGTGCTGGATGCGGTGCAGCAAGACGGCAAACGCATCGCTGCCATGATCATCTACATCGTAATGGGCTGGATGATCCTGTTTACCTTGGACCCGCTGTTGGCATCGATTCCGCCTGCCGGCTTTCATTGGTTGCTCGCCGGAGGCGTCGCATACTCCGTTGGCATCATTTTCTATGTTCTCGATCATTGGTATCCGGCTGCCCACGGCGTATGGCATCTATTCGTACTCGTAGGTAGTATCTGTCACTATTTCGCAATACTTCTCTACGTTTAAGCCAAAGACACCCCAGTCCAAACAGTTGCAACCGGCCATCAATGGATCGACCATTTCCAAACGTGTCCGTCTGTTCAGGACGACAAAAACACCCCGGCCGTGGGCTGCCGGTGGAGACTCGCAAAGCGACTGGACCCTTCGAGTTCGTCGCTGCCGTTATCTAGACGAACTGACAACCGGGGCCGCACTGGCCGCAGCTAGGGACAGCACTCGGCCCGGAGCGGCCACTCATTGGGCGAAAAAATACGCTGTCGAGTGCCATAATGCGTCTGGGTAGCGAATGATTTATCTTATCGGAACCAGCACTCCATCTGAGCCGAAGACCTTTATGGCGGCCCCCCTCAGCAAAAAAGAAATCCAGCAAATCCCTTTACATCCTTACGATGCAATACGCGAAGATATGCAAACCGGTGACTTGGTCTTCTGTTCCGGCTCCTATGTTTTTTCGCACGCTATCCAGCAGTTCACGCGCTCGGTATGGAGCCATGTCGGCATGATCTATAAGGACCCAACGCTGCAGCGCGTCTTCATTCTGGAGAGTGAAACCCTAATCGGTGTCCGTCTGGCCCCGCTGTCCAAGTATCTGAAGGATTATCACGGCAAGAACCGCCCATACAAGGGGAACATTGTGGTCGCACGTGTGCTGCCGCAGATCGACGAAGACAAGCTCAATCATGCCATCAGTTACGGCATGGATGAACTCACCAAACCCTATGACAATTTCGAGATCATACGCATTGGGTTTCGCATCCTGTTTAGCGTCAGCCGGCGCACTCGTGATCGCAAGTACATTTGTTCGGAGCTGGTGTATGACTGTTTTGACGAGATCGGCGTACCCTTCAACCTGCGTGATGAGTACGTTAGTCCGGATGACATCTGGCTCGACGAGCAGGTTCAACCACAGTATCGAATCATGTGATCTTGACTTCCGCACACGGCGCAGACTTTGTGAGGACTCCGCAGCGGGGACGCCGTGTTTCAGATCCGCATGGCTGTGCGTGAGCCACTGATACCCAAGGCATGGCTAATAGGCCGTGGTGACATCGCAGGGGGGGTTTGCCTCTGCGATGGTATCCCTGCCGCAGGTGGTCGGCTATGGCCTCATTGCCTTTGCCCCACTGGGTGCTGAGTTTGCCGGCAGTGCCGCTGCGCTTGGAGTTTACTCTGCCGTGTTTGCCGAGTTCGTCGCCTCACTACTTGGTTCGTCTCCGATACAAATCACCGGACCGAATGTTCCCCTGACACTATTGGCCGCTGCCTTGGTGGCGCAAATCGTCTCAAGGCCCGAGGTTGCGGCGGTGGCCAACGAGGTGCGGGTTCTGTCGGTGCTCAGCGGCGTTTCGACCAGCGTGATGATCGGCGGCCTGTTCCAGATCCTGCTCGGCGCTTCCGGCATTGGCGCATTTACCAAGTACGTTCCTTATCCGGTCATTGGCGGTTTCATGAACGGCGTCGCCGTGCTGCTGATCGTTGCGCAGATTCCTCCACTGCTCGGTGTCGCGAGCAGCGCTTCGGCATTCGATTTCTTCATCGACCCGCCGGCGATTCAGCTGCGGGCCCTTGTCGTGGGGAGCGCAACCGTGGCCGGTATCCTCCTTGGGAGAAGGCTGATACCCCGAATTCCCGCCTCATTAACCGGGATCTTAGCCGGAACGGGCGTGCACTATGGCCTCGAGGCATTCGGTGGAGTTGCGCACGCGGGCCCAATGCTCGCCTCGGCCAGGTTCTACCTGCCGGCCACGATTGACGCCCCCGATATTTGGCAAGCAGTGGTTGACATGGAGCTGCAGGAGCTTCTCCCGCTAATAGTCATTACCGGGCTGGCGATGGGACTGATTGGCTCGCTCGAATCCCTGTTCAGCTGCGTTATTGCGGATGACCTCACCGAACAACGGAGCAACAGTAATCGTGAATTGACCGCCCAAGGACTGGGCAACCTGGCAAACGGACTCGCTGCCACGCTACCCGCCGCAGGCTCTATTCCACGTACGCGGGTAAACTATCAGGCCGGTGGCAGAAGGCGCGCCTCCGGTATGTTGTGTGCGGTCTTCACTTTTTTATTCTTTCTTGGTCTCGGCCCCATCCTCGACAACATCCCGAGGGCTACGATCGCCGGCATACTGCTGATCGTGGGGATAGAACTGGTCGATGGCTGGACCGTCAGTCTGGTACGCAAGCTCAAGGCCCAGAGTCCCCATCGGCGTACCGTGTTGCTCGAACTGTCCGTGGCTTTCGTTGTCGCCATAATTACGGTCAGCGTCAACCTTGTCGTCGCCGTCGGTGTGGGCATCGCGGCAGCCTCGGCCCTATTCATAGCACGCATGGGAAAGGCTCTGGTGCGGCGTCGCTATGACGGGCGAGCCGTTCGGTCCCGAAAGATGCGTTCGCCCCACGGTGAACGGCAACTCAATGCACTTGGGGAGCAGATTTCTGTATTCGAACTCCAAGGTCCGATATTTTTTGGATCGGGAGACAACCTCTTCGAGGCAATTGGCAATGCTTCTGGGGCGATTCGCTACCTAATTCTCGATATGCGCCATGTCAGCGATATCGACAGCACTGGAACGCGGATGCTTCGACAGCTGAAGACATCGCTGGATAAGGAAGACAAACAGCTGTTGGTAAGCAATCTGCCAAGGCAGGCACCACTTCGGCAGTTCCTCAACATAATGGGCGTGGTTGGCGTATTCGGACGGGAGCGCTTTTTCGACACGACAGATGAAGCGCTCGAATGGGCGGAGGACGACTTGCTGGCTGGCGGCGATCAAGCACCGAGCCCGCCGGCCCTCAATCTCGGTGATGCCCCTATCGCCGATGGCATGACGACAACCGAGGTCGAGCAGCTCGCGGCAAGCATGACTGAGCAGCGCTACCAGGCCGGCGAGCTGATATTTGCAGAAGGCGATAGTAAAACTGAAATGCTGGTCGTTCTGCGCGGCTCCGTAACCATACGGTAGCAGACCACGTCCGGCGAAAAGATCAAACGCGTATTTACGTATGGTCCTGGGAGCCTGATTGGTGAACTTGCATTGCTCGACCGGAAGCCGCGCTCGGCAAGTGCTTGGGCAGACATGGAAACAGTTCTCCTTTGTCTGGACCCAGAGATACTCATGTCACTCAAGGAGCAAAGTCCTCAGCTGGCGCTCAAGCTCGTGGAGAATATGGCCAGAGTGGTGTCAGGCAAACTGAGGCGTGCCTCTGCGGAATTGGCCGCTCTCGAGAACAGTTAGTGCGACCGGTGTGTACTTTCGGATGTTTCTCGTCCTCACGATTCGGACAGAAAAAGCGGGTTCGGGCGACCCAGCGACTATGGTTCTTAGTCAGACGTATGCCAGGTGACCCTACCCGTGAAACCAAGCCGCCCTTGGGCGCTGGGTGACTGCTCAATGTCGGCTGCTGCCGTTAACGGGCGGAAGGGGTCAAAACGGCAGCGTCATTTATACCTGGGATACTTAACACCTGCCTCATGGCCGGATCAGAAGGCGCGCTGTCGAGGTTGAGCACGGCGATGGCTTTGCTGCCGGGCTTATCCTGTGCTCTGCCTACCGTCATCTGCGCAATATTGACTCGGTGAGCACCGAATATCGTGCCCACCGCGCCAATGATTCCTGGCACATCGTTGTGGAAGAAGATTAGCAGGATGCCGTCGAGATAAGCCTCCAGCCGGTAGTTACCCAGTTGCACGAGGCGTGGCATGCTCTCGCCAAAGA
>JBATKF010000156.1:0-20504 GCA_049669185.1 Sedimenticolaceae bacterium
TATGAAAGCCCGGAATGGGAAGAGACCTCCCGCGAATGGCATGCGGCCGACGCGCGTAACCCCCACGCCTACAGTTTTCTGACCGTGAAGCGCCGGGGGGACCCGACAGCGACAGGCATGGTGTGACTGCTACCCGTTGAATCCGGCCGATGCCGTCGCTGAACAGGTGCCTTGCGCGTGGGCCGTCATCGAACTCACAAAGCTCGGGAAAATGTTGCTCGGCGTCACGCGCCACTGTCTGATTGACCTCCGGGTATTTCAGCACTTTGCGCAGGATGCTGGATTCGCTGCCGCTGATAATGGCGATGGGTCGCGCCACACCATGTCTGCACCAATGCGCGCTCGTACCAGGCTAGGCGTTTCCCCCGCAAATCCCGGATAATCCCGGCAGCCAGTGGAGCGCGATCGCCATGCCAGCCGAAGTATTCAGTGTGCCGCAGACCTATGCCATCAGTCGCTGGGGCGAGGGTTACTTTGGGATCAATCAGCGAGGCCATGCCACGGTAAACCCACGGCATGCCCAGAGTGCAGACCTTGATCTGTATGAAATGGCACGCGAGTTGATCGCCAGTGGTCTGCGTCTCCCGGTGCTGGTGCGTTTCAACGACATCCTGCAGCATCGCGCACAGACCCTGTGCGAGGCTTTCGCGGCGACGGCGGTCACCCTCGGGTATGCGGGGGGTTACCGTGCCGTCTATCCGATCAAGGTCAACCAGCAGCGCAGCGTCGTCGAACAGATCGTCGCCGGTGGCGGTGACTGTATCGGTCTCGAGGCCGGCAGCAAGCCTGAGCTGATGGCGGTGATGGCCAGTGCGCCGCCGGGCGGGGTGATCGTCTGTAATGGTTACAAGGATAGGGAGTACGTCCGTCTTGCGTTGATTGGACGCCGTCTGGGCTATGCCGTTCACATCGTGCTCGAGAAGGCCAGTGAGCTGGACCTGGTGATCACCGAGTCTGCAGACCTGGGCATCGAGCCATTGTTGGGGGTGCGGGTGCGGCTGGCGGCGGTAGCCTCGGGGAAGTGGCAGAACTCCGGCGGCACCAAGTCGAAGTTTGGTCTGTCGGCGCCACAGCTGCTCGATCTGGTCGAGCGCCTGCGGGCCCAGGATCGTCTGCACTGGCTGGTCCTGCTGCATTCGCATATCGGGTCGCAGATACCTGATCTGCGTGACATACACCGTGGCATCTGTGAGGCGGCCCGTTACTTTGTCGAGCTGCAGGGCTTGGGGGCGGACATCCGCGTGATCGATGTCGGCGGTGGGCTTGGTATCGACTACGAGGGCAGTCGCTCACAGCACTACTGCTCGGCAGATTACGATCTCGCGGCCTATGCAGACGCGGTGTTGCGGCCGATCGTCAGGGTGTGTGCCGAGCACGGCTTGGCGCAACCCATGATATTTACCGAATCGGGACGTGCGATGACGGCACATCATGCGGTCCTGATTACCGATGTCATTGAGCGTGAAGCCCCCTATGCCGAGGTGCCCGGTGAGCTCGCTGAGGAAGACGACCTGCTCCAGCGCCTGGGTGCCGTCCTCGATGGCCTGCATGACGGTGTGCCGACGCAGAGCTTTCAAAACGCCAGGCACCTGCTGGACGAGGCCAACGAGCGCTTTGCCCAGGGCGAAATGGGCCTGCGACAGCGCGCATTCGCCGAGACCCTGTTCTTCGCTGTTGCCCGCTCAGTCAAGGCCATCCTGCGGCCTCAGTCGCGCCGGCACCGCGAGCTGCTTGACGCCCTCAACGAACTGCTCGCTGACCGGGTGTTCTGCAATTTTTCCCTGTTCCAGTCGTTGCCGGATGTCTGGGCGATCGATCAGATCTTCCCGGTGATGCCGCTCCACCGTCTCAATGAGTCGCCGGATCAGGCGGGCCTGCTGCACGACCTGACCTGTGATTCGGATGGCTGCATCGCGCGTTATGTCGATCAGGACGGCGTGGAAGGTACTCTGAATTTACACCCCGAACGCGCGGGGGAGCCCTATCTCTTGGGTATTTTTCTGGTCGGCGCCTATCAGGAGATCCTGGGTGACATGCACAACCTGTTCGGCGACACCGATGCGGTGAATGTCATTGTGGCATCCGATGGACGCTATCGCCTCGCCGAGCCGGAGCGCGGAGATTCCGTCGACGAACTCCTGCGATACGTGCATTTCGACCCGGAAGAGATGTTGGAATCTTACCTGCGCAAACTGCGCGAACAGGGTATCAGCGCTCCCTATGTCGATAGTTATTATCGGGAATTGAAGGCCGGCCTGCGGGGCTACACTTATCTCAAGACCTGACGCGGTGCACGTGCGGCCTTTGGAGACACACGCCTGTTTCTATAATGAAAAGTGAGTTTTCCATGCGCTGCCCTCGCGAAAGATGCGCGATGATTTCTACCCTGGAAAAGTCCTGAAATTAGGATGGACGCCGACGTCCAAACTCAGGAAGTGGATGGCGTAGAGGGCGCAGCCATGACTATGATCGAGAATTTGCACGGGATGCTCGAGCGCGGCGTCGACAGCGCGCTGTTGCGCTACTCGCTGGGTAGCGAATTTTTAAAGATCGGCCGTGCGGATGCGGCCATTGCGCACCTGCGAGAGGCGCTCAAGCTCGATGCGGAATACTCTGCCGCGTGGAAGATGCTTGGCAAGGCGCTGGCCACGGCCGGGAATCACGATGAGGCGGTCGACGTGCTGAATCAGGGTATCGCGGTCGCTGAGCGGCGCGGCGATGCGCAGGCGGCCAAAGAGATGGGCGTCTTTCGCAAGCGGTCGCAGAAGGCCCTCGACGGCGCCCGCTAGGCGGGCTCGAGGCCCGCGCGCGATCGTTCCCGCCGTCACAGCAGCTCCCGCATTTTTTCGCGGGCGCGAAACAACCGGGTCCCGGCGCCGGCGACCGAGATGCCCAGGTGCGCGGCGATCTCTTTCTGCGAATAGCCGTAGATCACCTGCATCAAGAGGGGTTCACGGTATTCTTCGGGCAGATGCTCCAGCGCACCGCGCAGCACAAAGGCCTCGGTCGAGGTGTCATAGTCCTGCCGATTCGCGGGCAGCTCTTCCGTCGGAATCGCGCTCTCCTGCGGGCGGATCCGCTCGAAGCGGCGTGCGTTCTCGCGCCGCAGGATGGTCAGCAGCCAGCCCTTTACCGCCTTGCTGTCGTTGAGTTTGTCCATCGACTTCCAGGCGCGTACCAAGGTCTCCTGGACCAGGTCGTCAGCGACCGCAGGATCGCTGCTCAGCCAGTAGGCATAGCGATACAGGTCGTCCATGTAGACCGCGATCAGCGCATTGAACGCCTGTTCACGGCTCGATCCCGACTGACGGGCGTCAGCGGTCAGTGCGGCGGTATGGGCAAGTGCGATGGCGGTCATATCGTTTTCCTTCTGCAAGCGGTTGGTGCCGATGCGGAACTACGCAGCAGGACGCGTGCCATCATTTAAGTATCTGAAATAAAATAATATTTTTGATTTCTGGATGGGAACATCTAACGCTTCGTTGTAACGAATCGTTAAATCAAGTGAGGTTGTAACGAAATGTGACGGCGCCGTCTGCGCCGATAACCGGCCTCGGGTCTGCGGTCGTCAGTCCCGGTTCGGCAGGCTCAGCGAGTACTTTTGAATCTTGCGATCCAGCGCCGGGCGCGAGATGCCGAGGATCTCGCAACAGCGGCCTTTGTGGCCGCCGGTGTGTTCGAGAACACGTTGGATATGCGCCGCCTCGACCTCATCCAGCGACTGCAGGGCGAGTGGCTGCGTGGCGGCCGGTGTTTCCGCCGTCACGATCGTCGCCTCTGGGGCCTGTCGAAAGCGCAGGTGGCTTGCACTGATCTGGCTATCTCTGGCCAGCACCATGGCCTGCGTCAGGACATTCTCCAGCTCGCGCACATTGCCCGGCCAATCATACTGCTGCAGCAGCTCGACTGCCGATTGGGAAAGCGCCGGCGGCGCCTGTTGATTCTGCCGGGCCGCCTTTGCGAGCAGGGCGCTGGCCAACAGCGGAATATCCTCGCGGCGCGCGCGCAGCGGCGGCAGTTCGATGTTGAGAACATTGAGTCGGTAGGCCAGGTCCTCGCGAAACTCGCCGGCCCTGGCCCGAGCGAACAGATCCCGATGGGTCGCCGCGATGATGCGTGCGCTGAGCGCAATGGACGAGGTGCCGCCGACGCGCTCGAAGGTGCGTTCCTGCAGTGCACGCAGCAGTTTGGCCTGGAGTGGCTGCGCCAACTCGGCGATTTCGTCGAGAAACATCGTGCCACCCGCGGCCATCTCGAATTTGCCCGGTTTGCTGCGTTCGGCGCCGGTGAAGGCGCCTTTTTCATGGCCAAACAGCTCGCTCTCGAGCAATGTGTCGACGATCGCCGCACAGTTCACTGCAACGAATGGGCCATTGCGGTGGCTATGCTGATGGATCAGACGCGCCACGACCTCTTTCCCGGTCCCCGATTCGCCGGTGATCAGCACGGTCGCGGTATTCGACGCGCATAGTGCGATCTGTTTGCTGACCTCGAGCATGGCCTCGCTGCGGCCGATCAGGTCGCCCAGAGGGCGATCGCGCGCGGGCGGCCTATGCTCAGGTTCATCGGCATGGCCCGCCAGGACCTTGTCAACGGTCGCCTGCAGCGAGGCGGTCTTCAGGGGTTTATGAATAAAATCGGCGGCGCCCGACTTGATCGCCTCGATCGCCAGTTCGAGATCGTGTTGTCCTGTCATCATGATCACCCCGGCCATAGGCTGCAGCTCCCGCAGGTGCGGCAGGAGTTCGATGCCCTCACCGTCAGGCAGCTGTTGGTCCAGGAGTATCAGTTCGACCGGATGCTCGCGGGCCAGCTCGAGGCCCACTTCACACTGGCCGGCGCTATACACCGTGAAACCCTGGTCCTCGAAATGCAGCGTAAGCATCTGGTTGAGGGCCGGATCGTCTTCGATAATCAGCACGCTGGTCGACATGGCGAGATAGTAGTCTGCGTGCCCCGGGAGGGGAAAGCGGGACATTGATGGACAGGCCGTCTGCTTTCAAGGCGCCATGCGCTCGTATCGCACGGGCGGCCGATAGCCGCCAACGTCAGGTCTTTGCCGCACATCAGTACGCGGGATCGTTCAGTCGCTGCGGATTCGCCAGCAGCGGTGTGGTGTATGACGCGCAAAGTCCAGCGGGACGGTCTGGTCGGTGATCTCGCTCACATCGGCCAACTCGGCTACCGCCGGATCCAGTTGGAAGCCCTGCCGGTTATTGGAGAAGAAGAGCTCGCCACCGGGTGCGAGCAGCCCCAAGGTCCCGCGCAGTAGGTCGGAATGATCGCGCTGCACGTCGAACGATGCACGCATGCGTTTCGAGTTGGAAAAGCTCGGCGGGTCGAGAACGATTAAGTCAAAGCGTGCCCGACTGCCGCGCATGCGTTCGAGGAACGCGAACACATCGCACTGCACGAAATCGTGACGCGGGCCTGCGAGCCGATTGTGCAGCAGATTGCGACGGCTCCATGACTGATAGGTCTTGGACATGTCGACCGTCACCGTGCTTTGTGCACCGGCCGCGGCGGCGTACACCGTGAAACTCCCGGTATAGGCGAACAGATTCAGAAATCTGGCGCCATACGCGCGCTCGCGGATCAGCTGGCGGGTATCGCGATGGTCGAGAAACAGGCCGGTGTCGAGGTAGCGCGCCAGGTTGACCTCGAAGCACAATCCACGTTCGTTGATGTTGAATGACGGCGCCGAGTCGTGCTGTTTTTCGTATTGTGACGAGCCACGCTGCCGACGCCGGTGCTTGATGATCACCTGGTCTTGCGGCAGCTGCAGTGCCTCGGCGAGTTCTTCGCGGATGCTGTCCAGGTCGTTGGCACCGAGCGGCCGTCTCTTTTCGAACGCCTGAACGTGCAGCCAGTCTGCGTAACGGTCGATGGCGAGTGGGAACTCGGGGATGTCGCGGTCGTATAGCCGATACGCCTCGACGCCCTCGCGCCGCGCCCATTTCTGCAGGTGGCGCTGATTCTTCAGGACCCGGTTACTCAGGCTCTCTGGATCGATCACATCGGGAGACGGCGCGCATGCCAGGCCAGCGCGCCCCAGCCGAGCAGAAATGCCGTGCCGCCAAACGGGGCGACCGCGCCTAGCCAGCGTGCATCTGTGAGCGCCAGCAGGTACAGGCTGCCGGAGAACAGCAGAATGCCGGTCGCGAACGCCCAACCGGCCAGTTGCAGCGGCCTGAGCTTCGTGCTGTGGGCCCCGAGGATTCCCACAGCCAGCAGTGCCAAAGCATGCATGGCCTGATACTCGACGCCCGTCTGAAAGACCGCCAGCAGACCGCTGCTCAGCAGGTCTTTCAGACCATGGGCGGCAAAGGCCCCGAAGGCCACGGCGAGAAAACCGTTCACAGCGCCAAGAAACAGAAAATGTCGCAGCGGGTTCATCAGTGGCGGCCCAACCTCCCGAGCGCTTCGAGGATCTGCAGCACCAGCTGCCGACCGCGCGTATCGAGACGTTCACACAGTCTGTCAGGGTCGCGCTCGCCGTTCACCAACGGGCGGATTACCGCCGCCACCCGGCGCATATCGCCGCCCACCTTGCTCATCTGCTCGGCCATCTGGCTGAGCAGGGTCAGCGCCTGGACGTCGCCGGTGGCCGCTGCGTGGATCATCTGCGCAAGGCCAGGTGCGGCCAACGTCGGATCGCCTTTTCTGATTGGGTCGGGCAGCGTGCGCGGATCTTGCAGCCCTTGAAGGATCGCCTGGGCGATCACGCGGTCCTCCTCGTCGAGCGCGCCGAGCGCAGCGGGTTCACGCCGCCCGGTGGCAAACCGCCGGACGGCACCGGCCAGCGCGGTCCAGCCGTTGTCTTCGGCGACCCGCAGGAGATCGTCGAGCCTCTGCCGCATCGCCGGATCCTGGATGCATTCAACGGCCTGGCAGATGAATGCGGCGTGGGTCTGGATGATCTGCTGATCGCGATCGGGTATCGACACCATGGCGTTTCCTGTTCGTTGGCGCACCCAGTGTAACGGACGAGGCCGAGCTTGTTTGTCCCGTCGGGACCAGATCATCGCGCTGATTCGTCCAGCGTGGTCATGGACTCTTGCGCGATCTCTCGCACCTCTGCGTTCTCGTCGCTAGACAGCCGCTGCAGTGCCACGCGCGCGCCCGGCGAGCCGGTGAGACCAAGGAAGTGCGCCGCGTCCGCGCGCACCTGAGCGTGCGGGCTGTGCGTTAGCAGCGCATCGATGGCATCGACAAGGCCTCGCAGCAGACCGTCGGGTGCCAGATCCTCGAGCACGGCGCCGACGCCGATGCGGGCTGCAAATGGCGTGTCGAGGTCGGCCGACAGCGACAGCAACGGCGGCAGGAACGCCGGCTCGCGGCGGCAGGCGGTGATCGCGCTGTCGAGCTGCCCGCTCTGCAGCTGCTCCAGCAGATAGGCGCGCAGTCCTTCGGGGGTGCCGGCACGCCGCGCCCAGCTCGCCAGTTCGCTCTGTGTGTGTGCCCCGGTGAGTTCGAATGGCCCGATCCTGATCCACGGCACGCTGCGGGCACCTACGGCCGCGACGGCCTCCGGGTGGGCACCCAGCTGAACGACGTTCAGGCGCCCGAGGTCTCCGCGTTTGACGAGAGCGGTCAGCGCAGCGAGGACCGCCGCACAGTGGGCACAACCCGGGGCGATCAGCAGTTCGGCGTCCGGGGCGCCGGGACCGGTTTCTGTTGCCGTTTGGTGTGTGTCCATAGGTTCTGTCATGGGCTTGTCCAGCTAATCGGGGAAATATACCGGCCCGTTCCGATATTGAATAGAAAATGTTAAGAAAAACAGCCTGTTGGTTTCGAGTATTAGAAAAAGAAATAAGACTAATTTATGCCTGCCGACCGTAAAATTGTTTGGCCTTTTCCCCCCACTCTCTCTATGTTTACCAACCCCAGGGCCCCTGGCAGGCAGCTGCGCTCAAGGCGCAGTGCAGACATTGCCTGGCGATTCGTCGGCTGTCCGGAAGCCGGATCGCTGGACAGGAAGGGCCGAGCAATCAGAAGCTGCAAGGCTGGCGCATGAGGACCACCCGATCGCTTCTACGAGAACTGCCGCTTACGAGTGGCGCCAACACTGCAGTGTGAATTCAGGAGAATCATCGATGCCGACATTCGTGCGTACTGACAAGTGCGATGGCTGTAAGGGCCAGGACAAGACGGCGTGCATGTACATCTGCCCGCACGACCTGATGAAGCTGGACATGGACGGTTCCGAGACCGGCCATGCCATGAAATCCTACAACCAGGAGCCGGAGCAGTGCTGGGAGTGCTACTCCTGCATCAAGATCTGCCCGCAAAACGCCATTGAGGCGCGTCCGTATGCGGACATCGTACCGCTGGGCGCCTCGGTTCAGCCGCTGCGCGGTACCGATTCCATCATGTGGACCATCAAGTTCCGCAACGGCACCATGAAGCGTTTCAAATTCCCGATCCGTACCACCCCGGAGGGTTCGATCGACCCTTACGGTGGCAAGCCCGCCGCGGACATCAACAAGATCGCCGCGAACGGCTTCTTCGTCGAGGTGAACGGCTACCGGCCCGGCGATCCGAGCGAACTGATCGCCAAGTAACGCCGGTCCGCGCGGAACCCAAGGTTTAGAGACAGAGGTATTGAACAATGGCTGAATTTGGAAAACCTGAAGTCATCGAAGAAGAGGTAGACATCCTCATCATCGGTGGCGGCATGGCCGCTTGTGGCGCTGGCTACGAGATCGGCCCGTGGCTGGACGCCGCCAAGGCACAGGGCGTCGACATCAAGGTGAAACTGGTCGACAAGGCCGCAATGGACCGTTCCGGCGCGGTTGCCCAGGGCCTGTCCGCTATCAACACTTACATCGGCACCGAGCAGGATCCGGCGGACTACGCTCGCATGGTCTCCAACGACCTGATGGGCATCACCCGCGATGACCTGGCCTACGACCTGGGTCGTCACGTCGACGAGTCGGTGCACCTGTTCGAAGAGTGGGGCCTGCCGATCTGGAAGACCGACGAGAACGGTGAGCGGCATGACGGCTCGAAGGGTATGACCCCGCTGAAGGACGGCGGCAAGCCCGTGCGTTCCGGCAAATGGCAGATCATGATCAACGGCGAGTCCTACAAGTGGATTGTCGCCGAGGCCGCGAAGAAGGCCCTGGGAACCGACCGCATCCAGGAGCGCGTCTTCATCGTCAAGCTGGTCAACGACAAGAACGACAAGAACCGCGTCGCCGGTGCCGTCGGTTTCTCGGTGCGCGAGCACCAGCTGTTCGTTTACAAGTTCAAGGCCTGTCTGCTCGTCGCCGGCGGCTGTGTGAACATCTTCCGCCCGCGTTCGGTCGGTGAGGGTCAGGGGCGCGCCTGGTACCCGGTGTGGAACGCCGGTTCCACCTATGCGATGGCAGCCGAGGCCGGTGCCGAGCTGACCATGATGGAAAATCGCTTCGTGCCGACCCGTTTCAAAGACGGCTACGGGCCGGTCGGCGCCTGGTTCCTGCTCTTCAAGTCGCAGGCTACCAACGCCTTCGGCGAAGTCTACATGCAGCGCAACAAAGACATGCTGGACGACTATCCGCCTTACGGCCAGACCAAGGTCCCGGCATCGTGCCTGCGCAACCACCTGATGCTCAAAGAGATGAAAGAAGGTCGCGGTCCGATCTGGATGGATACCGTTACCGCCCTGGCGAACCTGCGTGAGACCCTGTCGCCGCGTGAGGTCAAGCACCTCGAGGCCGAGGCCTGGGAAGACTTCCTCGACATGTGCATCGGCCAATGCGGTATCTGGGCCGGTGAAAACATCGAGCCGGAGAAGAAGAACTCCGAACTGATGCCGACCGAGCCCTACCTGCTGGGTTCGCACTCGGGTTGCTGCGGGATCTGGGCCTCGGGTCCGGAAGACGTCGGCGCTCCGACCTCCGAAGAGCATCCCGAAAAGGATAAGATCCCTGGCCACCTGCCGGAAGGCTGGAATTGGGGTTATCGTGGCATGACCACCGTGAAGGGTCTGTTCACCGCCGGTGACGGCGTGGGCGCCTCTGGCCACAAGTTCTCGTCCGGTTCGCATGCCGAGGGTCGGATGTGTGCCAAGTCGATGGTCAAGTTCGTGATGGACAACAAAGACCATCAGCCGGAACTCGATACTACGGTCGACGAGCTGATCGAAGAGATCTACCGCCCGGTGCGTACCTTCCTGGAGCACAAGGATTACTCGACCGCGATCGACATCAACCCGAACTACATCACGCCGCGTATGCTGCAGTTTCGTCTGCAGAAGATCATGGACGAGTATGTTGCAGGTGTGGCGACTTACTACACGACCAACGAGCACATGCTGGATCTGGCCGAGCAGAAGCTTGAGATGCTGAAGGAAGACGCGCTGAAGATGCGTGCCAAAGACCTTCACGAGCTGCTGCGCGCGTGGGAAAACTACCACCGCATCCTGACCGCAGAAGCTCATATGAAGCATATCCAGTTCCGTGAGGAGTCCCGCTACCCGGGTTTCTACTACCGCATGGACAAGAACTTCGTTGACGAAGAAAACTGGCACTGCTTCGTAAACTCGGTCTACGACAAAGAGACCAAGGCATGGACCTGCTTCAAGCGCGCCCACAAGGACCTGGTCGACAAGTCGAAGCTGTTCAAGTAAGCCCGCGCTAGAGGGTATTGTTGAGACTTCTCTATCCGGGCGCCGTGAGGCGCCCGGTTTTTTATTGGGTAGGCGGCCCGGCGGGCGACAGACCCGAGGGTGGCACAGGCGCGCAGTGCGCAAGCTCCCGCCCGTGGCGTTTGTCACTCGTTTGCATCCTCGCGACGGCTCGCAAGGGACATCCGGCCGGCATTTGGGCGTCCGGCCATCGGGCGATCTGTGGCGCTTCGGCGTCTAGATCAGAAAAACCTTATAATCGTATCCCCGTGTAGCCTGCCGTCATGCGCTAACGTTCGATGGCCGGCCAATCACTGCGGCCTCCGGTCGCGTCGAGGAAAGATTTCATGAGCGACGAGAAATTCGACATCCCCGAACAGTTCGCCAGCCCCGCTGTCCCAGCGCTGTTGACCGAAGACAGCATCATCCAGTTCCATTGCTTCAAGGGCATCTCTTGCTTCAATGCGTGCTGCAAGCATGCCGATGTCACTCTGGCGCCTTACGACGTCCTGCGGCTGCAAAAGCGCCTGGGGATGAACTCCGAACAATTCCTGAGCCAGCACACCGTTCCCTTCCAATTGGATGCGGATGGTACGCCCGGCATCAAGCTGCGCACCGACAACGATGGCGCCTGCCTGTTCCTCGATGGCGACAATGGCTGCAGCGTTTACGAAGATCGGCCGACGGTCTGTCGCTATTATCCGGTGGCGCTGTTGAACATGCGTGAGAAGGACACCTATGAGGCCAAGCAACAGTATTCGCTGGTTCGCGAAGATCACTGCAAGGGTCATCAGGAGCCGCGTGAGATCACCCTGCGCGACTACCGCAAGGAGCAAGGCGTCGAGGAATTCGACGAGCTCAATCGCAGTTGGTACGAGCTCATTCTGAAGAAGAAGTCGGGTGGTCCCGGTGTCGGTAAACCCAATGAGATGAGTCTGCAGCTGTTCTTCATGGCCTCATTCAACTTCGACATGCTGCGCCGCTTCGTGATGAGCGACAATTTCAAGGCGACCTATGATCTGCCGGACGAGACCTATGCCGAGGTCGCCGAAGACGATGTTGCCTTGATGAAGCTCGGCAATAAATTGATGCGCCAGGCCCTGTTCGGCGAAAAGACTATCCCGGAAAAGAGCGGCGCCTGGGAAAAGCGCGTCGAGGACCGTAAAGAGGTCTGGGAGGCACGTGCCAACGCCGAGATCGAGGCGCGCAATGCCCGGGCAGAACAGCAGATGCGTGATGAAACGACGGGCGGCTCCGAAACTTGACGGCAGCAGTCTAGCCCGATTATCTCTACCCGAGTTTCGTTGAGAGGGCGACGTCTCGCTCTTGGCTTGCCACTACCGTTAGCCTGCATGGCTCACCGTGGTCATTCAGCAAGACCCGTGCAGGGCGCACGGGTCTTGCTGTGTGGCTGTCGACTACTCGGTGGTATTCGTGAGCTGCACCGGTACGGATGCGTAGAGGGGGTAACCCCAGCCACCATAGGCCGGATACCCATAACCTGCCCACGGGGCATAACCGTAACCGCCCCAGGGCGCGTAACCATAGCCGCCATAATAGGGATAGCCGTAGCCGCCCCAGGGTCCGCCATAGCCCCAGGGCCCACCGCCATAGTAACCGCCGCCGAAAAACTCCTCGAGCCAAAAGCGAGGATCCCAGGGATCATAGGGGTTCCAGCCGTAGCCCCCCCAGTTGTTGCCCCAGAAAGCCGATGCGCTGGATACCAGCGAGATCATCAGGGCAGTTGCCAGCCAAAGTGTCAGGCGTTTTTTCATGACCCTTCTCCCAATCGATCTCAAAGAATCAGAATTTGTGAATATTATTCAACTCAAATACAGCTGGGATTTGTTTGCGCCAGGTCAACAAACCCACTGGATGACGCAGGGACGTCGGTCTCGGCGAGGAAGCAGTGGGCAAGGCGTCCAACTGCCCAACCGGCCAGCTGTTGGTCTCGCGCAAAATATTGATCACCTGCAGCTCGGTGAATCGCCATCACAATGGCCGCACGGAGCGGTGAAGGTTAGACTCGGGAGCGTGTCGCTGCATAGGTTCGTCAGCCTTTCGCATCGCTGCGCCACACGATCGAAAGTAGCTCTTGAAGAGACTGTCGCTGTAATTGAGGAAAACGAAGTGGAACTGATCGAAAACACCCTGAAGATTGGTGGCTTCTTGGCAGTTACGCTGGGTATCGTCGTGCTCTTCGTCGGCAAACGCCTCAACGACGCCATCGGCTTCTTGCGCGAATTCAGCATCCCTGAGCCCGTTACCGGGGGGCTGCTGTTCTCCATACTATTCGGACTCGTCTACGCCGTCTCTGGTGTTGCGGTGGAATTCGATCTGGGCGCGCGCGACTTCCTTCTCGTCTACTTCTTCACAACCATTGGCATCAATGCGAGCCTGAAGGACCTCGTCGCCGGCGGAAAGCCGCTGATCATTCTGCTCACCATCACCATTGGCTATATGGTGTTGCAGAACCTGACCGGTATCTCGGTTGCTGCGCTGTTCGACCTTCCCGGCGCAGTCGGGCTATTGGGCGGAACCGTGTCCCTCATCGGAGGCCACGGCACCGCGATCGCGTGGGCGCCCAGGATCTCTGAAGATTTCGGGGTCCAGAACGCCATGGAGATCGGCATCGCCTGCGCCACGTTCGGCCTGATCCTGGCCAGTCTCATGGGTGGTCCGATCGCCAAGGTACTGATCACGCGCTACGACCTGAAGCCGACCGCACCAGGGGCCCAGGATGTGGGCGTCTCGGATCAGCAGAAGAAGGAAGGTATCGGCCATCTGGACTTTCTTGATGCCATACTCGCGATCCACATCAGTGCCATCCTGGGTTTTTTGTTCCAAGAAGGTCTCGAGGAACTCGGGCTCAAACTGCCCCTGTTCGTTACCTGCCTGTTCGCCGGCATCCTGCTGACCAACCTGATCCCGAAGAATTACCCGCGCATCAGCGGCACTGCCTGGCCGACCCGAACGCCCGCCATTGCCCTGATCGCCGATGTGTCCCTGGGTACCTTCCTCGCCATGTCCCTGATGAGCATGCAGCTCTGGACCCTGATCGACTTGGCCGGCCCCATCTTCACCATCCTCGCCGCCCAGTTCGTGGTGGCCGTCGCCGTCAACCTGTTCGTAGTCTTCCCCGCCATGGGGCGCAACTATGATGCCGCCGTCGTCTCCGCGGGCTTCGGCGGTATCTCGCTCGGCGCCACACCGACCGCAATGGCCAACATGGCCGCGGTAACCCACCGCTACGGTGCGTCGCATTTGGCCTTCATCGTCGTGCCCCTGGTCTGCGCTTTCTTCATCGATCTGGTCAACGCAGTCCTGATACCTTTTTTCCTCACAAACTTCTGAGGAAAAGAAAAAGCCACTCTACGTGGCTTTCTCCCGATGAACGCCGGGCCTTGGATGGTCGGGCTGAATCGCCGCTGCGTTGATGTATCAGGGTTACTTGGCGGCAATCTCTTCCAACTGCTTAGCCGGGATGACCTGGCCGTTCAGTGCCGCATCCTTTGCTGAGCGGCCGTAGGCCACCGACATCAGGGTCGAGTAGTAGACGACCGGCATCTTGAATTTGGTGCCGTGGGTGGCGTTGATCTGGTCCTGATAGACCTCGACATTCATCTGACAGACTGGGCAGGGCGTGACGATCATGTCGGCCCCGTGGTCGTAGGCCGCCTCGATGATGCCCTTGATCATCGCCTGCGACTTCTCCGGCTCCGAGAAGGCCAGCGCGCCGCCGCAGCATTGCACCTTCTTCTCGTAGTCCGGTATCGAGTCTGCGCCGAGGGTCTCGACCAGCTTGTCGAGGTACTTCGGGTTCTCGTAGCTCTCGCCGGAGATGCCGAACGGGCGGTTGGTCTGGCAGCCGACGTAGCCGGCGATCTTGATACCCTCGAGGGGCTTTCTGACCTTGGCACCGATTTCCTCATAGCCGATGTCTTCGATCAGGACCTCTGCCATGTGCTTGATCGGGGTCTCGTTCTTGAGCTTCAGGCCGGCCTCGGCCAGGGCCTCATTTGTCTCGGCTAAAAGGCCCTGATCCTGCTCCAGGCGCTCCTGGGTCTCGCGCGTAGCCAGCCAGCAGGCCGCGCAGGTGGCGACGATCTCCTGGCCCGGGTTGTGCTCTTCCGACAGCGCGATGTTGCGTGCCGACAGGGCCATGCGCGGCAGCTCACCGCCGCCGGCATAGCCGATCGAGGCCGAGCAGCAGTTCCAGTCCGGGATCTCGTTGAGCTGGATATCCAGCTCCTCGCACATGGTCTGCACCGAGACCAGGTAGTTGGACGAGGACGCGCCCTTTTGTGAGGAGCATCCGGGGTAAAAAGAATATTCACGTTTTGCCATGGATACTTCTCCTGTTAACCGCCGTGCTTGGCGAGGCGGGCGTCTTCGAGTTCCTGGGCTTTCTTGATAACCTTCTGGAAGCCCGACAGGTCTTTGACCGCGTGACCACCCAGCATCTCCATCGGGTTCATGCGCTTGGTCTTCATCATGCCCAGGCCGATGTCCTTCATTTTCAGCGAGGTCTTCACGCCTTCGCCGAAGCCGTTCATAAAGTACAGGCTCAGGCCCAGCTTCAGTTCGTTGACCCGACCCTTCTTCATCAGGTTGTCCCAGAATAGCTGGGCGAACTTTGCAGTCGGCTGTTCCTTAGGCGCGATCCCGAGGCGCTTCGCGTAGTGCGCCAGGCCGTGCATGATGTGGGTGATCGGCAGCTCACGCGGACAGCGCACGATGCAGTTGTAGCAGGAGGTGCACATCCACATCGAATCCGATGTCAGGACCTCGTCGCGCTTGCCGGCGCGGATCATCATGAAGATCTTCTGCGGGGTGTGTTCCCAGGCATCGCCGAGCGGACAGGAGCCGGCGCATACGCCGCACTGCATGCACATCTTGACCCACTCGCCCTCTTCGACGTTTTGCTCGACTTCCGACAGGAAGCTGTTGCGATACTTGTCGACCATTGCATTGTTCATATCGCTCATCACGAACCTCGCTTAGAACTTGAAGGGGCTCATGCCCACTCTTTCGATGACCTCTTCCATCTCCCTGATCAGGCGCGGTGCGCGCTCGATGTCGGTGATGGCGACCTCGTGCACGACTACGCGCTCGGGTTCGAGGTTGAGGGTCGACAGGGTGTCACCGACCTTGGCCATCCGTTCGGCCGCCATGGTCGACCCGCGCACGAAGTGACACTGGTAATCGTCGCCGCGCTGGCAGCCCATCATGATGATGCCGTCGTAACCGCTGTTCATAGCGTCGGTGACCCATGAAAGAGACACCGATCCGAGACAGCGCACCGGAATTACGCGCGCCCAGGGGCTTATCTCCTGGCCACTCATCGCCGCCTGATCCAGTGCCGGGTAGGCATCGTTTTCACAGGCCATGACCAGGATGCGCGGCTTCTCGTCGAATTCGTCCGGCATGTCGACATTCTTTATTTGCTGACCGACCGAATCGATCGAGTAATTTTCGAACGAGATGACGCGCACCGGGCAGGCACCCATGCAGGTGCCGCAGCGGCGGCAGCGCGACTCGTTGAACACCGGGTAACGCTTTTCGTCCTCGTTGATGGCGCCGAACGGGCACTCCACCGTGCAGCGCTTGCACTGGGTGCAACCCTCCTTGCGGAAAGACGGGTAGGACAGATCGCCGACCCGCGGATGCGCGGCGGCGCCCTGGCCGGCGTTGACCGCCGCCTGGATCGCCTTCATCGCGGCGCCGGTCGCGTCGTCCTGGGCCTGTTTGATATCCATCGGGCGACGCACCGGACCACAGGCATAGATACCGGTGCGACGTGTCTCGTAGGGGAAGCAGATGAAGTGCGAATCGGTAAAGCCCCACTTCAGCTGCGGCAGATCGCTGCCCTGGCGGTAGTCAAGGGCGAGAATCGAATCGACCGGTATCGCGATCTCGGCCGCGTCATTGGCCTCGGTCTTCTCGTCATCCGTCATGCCTTCCTGCGACTCGTTGGCCGCGTACGGGTCGGGGCCGGAGTTCGGCACCATGCCCAGGTCCAGCACCACCAAGTCGGCCTCTAGGCTGATATCCTCGTTTAAGATCAGGTCCTTGAAGTTGACTGTGGCGCCGCTATCGGCGCTGGTCACCTCCCTCACCTGACCCTTGGAGAAGATCACCATGTTCTGTTGGCCGGAGCGGTAGAAGTCCTCGCCGGCGGCGCCTGGGGTGCGCAGGTTGTCGAACAGGATGGTGGTGTCGCAGTCCTTGCCGTTCTGGGCCTTGAAATACAGCGCCTGCTTGATCGCAATCAGGTCGCCGATGCCGGAATGGTAGGGCAGATGGCCTTCCTCGGTCGAGGCCTGGCCGGCGTTCTGGACGAACACTACCGACTTGACCTCTTTGCCATCGGACGGACGCTTGATCGGGCCATCCCCGGCCGCCTTGGCCAACGCCTCGAGCTCGACATTGCTGACCACATCGGCGTTGGCTGACCCCAGTGAAGGGATGCCCGAGGGATCGAATTCTTTCCAGCCGGAGGCCTGGATGATTGCGCCGAAGTTCTCGGTCGTGGTACCACCCGACTCGGTGGTGATGTCGGCCGCGAAGCGGCCGGGTGCGCCCGAAGTCTTCGTGAGTGTGCTGTTGAGGTGCACCGTGATGAGCTCGTTGGCCTCGACCGCTGCGATCATGTCGGCGATATCGTTGTCCATCGGCATCGGCAAGTCGACGTTGGTGCCGTTGCCGACGCCATCGGCCGCGGCGCGGCCGGGGATACGCTTGTGCCACTTGGCGGCCCAGCCACCGAGTTCGCCGGTCTTCTCGACCAGATGAACCGGGAAACCGGCCGCAGCGGTCTCCAGCGCGGCGGTCATGCCGCTGACGCCGCCGCCGACCACCAGGATGGTCTTGTTCAGTGCTTGCTCGCCGGACTGGCTCGGCTTGGTCATGAACTTGACCTCGGCGCAGGCCATCCGGATGTAGTCGTTGGCCATCTCCTGCGTGGTCTCCCGATTCTCATCGGTGTCCGGGCGTGACCAGATCACACCCTCGCGTAGGTTGGCGCGCGACATTGCGACGTCGGTGAAATTGAATGCCTCCACCTTGGCGCGCCGCGAGCAGGCCGCGATCATGATGTGCGTCGCCCCGTCGTTGTCGATGGCGTCACGGATCATCTGCACCCCTTCCTTGCTGCACAGCATCTCGTGCTGCGCGCATGACTGCATCTTGCCGTCTCGGGTCGCCGTCATCTCCAGTTGGCTGGCATCCAGACGCTCGCCGATGCCACAGCCGGTGCAGACAAAGCCTGCGAATTTCTTGTCGTCTGCCATTGCTTAGCCCTCCGCCCTTGCAACGCGGTTCACGACCTGGATGGCCTTCAGGGCCGCACCGGTCGCATGCTGAACCGCGCGGTTCACATCCAGTGCGTCAGATGCCGATCCTGCGGCGAACACACCGCCATTGGCCGCATCTGGTTCGATGAAGCCCTCGCGGTTGATCACGATATCGACCGGGAAGTCGCCCTTGGCCACCGACGGCTCCATGCCGGTCGCGAGCACCACCAGGTCATGGGTGTTCTCGTAACGGTGGTAGCCCTCGGTGTCGACCCCGCAGCAGATCGGGTTGCCGTCCTTGTCGGTGATGACGTTGGCGACCTTGGACTTGACGAAGGTCACATTGTCCATCGCCTTGACGGTCTGAAAGAAGTCCTCGAAGCGATCGATGGCCCGTATATCGATGTAGTAGATCGTCACCTGGGCGTCTTCATAGGCATCCACCACGTAGTGGGTCTGTTTCAGCGAGGCCATGCAGCAGATACGCGAACAGTGGTAGAGGTGGTTGCGGTCACGCGAACCGGCACACTGGATGAAGGCGACGTTCTTGGACTCTTTGCCATCTTTGCGCACGATCTTGCCACCGGTCGGGCCCTTGGGGTCGGCCATGCGCTCGAACTCGACGTTGGTGATGACATTGTCGAAGCGGTCGTAGCCATAAGGCTGGATCTTGGCGGCGTCGTAGGGCTTCCATCCCGTGGCCCAGATTACCGCGCCGGCGGGAAACTTGATCTCGCGCTCCTGCATATCGAGGTCGACCGCGCCGTACTTGCAGGCGTCCTTGGCCTTCTGAGCGTCATCGGTACCGAGGATGCGCGGGTCGATCACGTATTGCATCGGGTGCGCCATCACATGCGGCAGATACGCGCCCTTTCGCTTGCTCATGCCATAGTTGTACTCATCGTCGAACTCGGCGTCGACCACCTTGGCGCATTCGCCGCAGCCGGTGCAGTTGTCGTTGACATAGCGTGGCGTCAGTTTGACGGTAGCCGTGTAGGCCCCGGCCTCGCCCTCGATCCCGGTCACCTCGGCCATCGTCAGGATGGTCAGGTTCGGGTTCATTTTTGCACGCCGCTGATTGATCTCCAGCCCGCAGGTCGGGTGGCAGAGCTTGGGGAAGTACTTGTACAACTGGCTGACGCGACCGCCCAGGTAGGGGCGTTTCTCGACCAGCACGACCTTCTTCCCGGTCTCGGCGGCCTCGAGCGCGGCAGTCATGCCGCTGATGCCGCCACCGACGACGAGAATAGTCTCGTTGGTGGCTACGACTTCCGTCATGGATAGTCCTCCGTCGCAGATGATGATGAGCCTCACCGAACGATCGCGGCCGTCGACCGCCGTCGATGGAAGGTCCTCAAGGACCTGGAATTCTTCGTCTAGGCGCCCGCCGCGGCCTGTGGCGCAGCGGGCGTTTTCAGGGAGCACCAACGATACTCCCGTTGGCACCCCATCGCTATGCGCAAACAATCGAATTTTCCGATGCGCTAATAAATTAATAATTTAAGGTTCGCGCTGTGAAGCGCAGGGTTGTGGCAGCCGGGGCTGCTGGTTAGTCTAGAAGGCTGTTGGACTTAACACTGTTTGGCTGCAGATCCCTGGATAGCGATCGACTCCGCCTATCGTCTTCGTCAAATAGCCGGGCTATTCTCCCCAGACGATTACCTGATTTGATCGGCTTCCCGTGATTTTCGCCTTATAACGGTCAAGTCCGACAGGCTGCTAGCGCGGTTGGCAGCGTTTGACGAACGCGGGGACCGGACTTGATCCTCAGACCAGAACAAAACTACATCACCGACGAACCCTACTACCAGCCGGTCGGCGACGAGATCGCGGTCTTCGAGGCCGCCTATCGCAACAATCTACCGGTGTTGCTCAAGGGTCCCACCGGCTGCGGCAAGACGCGCTTTATGGAGCACATGGCCTGGCGCCTGCAGCGTCCGCTGGTCACCGTGTCTTGCCATGACGACCTGACGGCGTCCGATCTGGTTGGACGTTTCTTGGTCAAAGGCGGCGAGACGACCTGGGTCGATGGGCCACTCGCGCGCGCTGTGCGTGCCGGGGCCATCTGCTACCTGGACGAGGTGGTCGAGGCGCGCAAGGACACCACCGTGGTGATCCATCCCTTGGGCGACGATCGTCGGGTGCTGCCGATGGAAAAACTCGGCGAGCTACTGCAGGCCGCCCCCGGTTTCTGCCTGGCGATGTCCTACAACCCGGGCTATCAGTCGGTGCTCAAAGACCTTAAACAGTCGACGCGGCAGCGCTTCGTCGCGCTTGCGTTCGATTATCCCGACGCGGCACTCGAGCAGCAGATCATCGAGCGGGAGTCTGGGATCGATGCCGAATTGGCTGCACGCCTGGTCCGGTTTGCCCACATGACCCGCAATCTGAAAGGCCAGGGGCTGGACGAGGGCGCCTCGACGCGCCTGCTGGTACATGCCGCCAAGCTGATCGCCAGCGGCGTCGACCCGGTGGTCGCCTGCCGCGCCTGCGTCGCGCAGGCGCTGACCGACGACCGCGATATGCTGGTCGCGGTCAACGAACTCTCCGCCTCGTTGTTCTGACGCCCACCAGGGCGCCATGCCAGAACGCCCGGG
>JBATKF010000157.1:0-27200 GCA_049669185.1 Sedimenticolaceae bacterium
GGCCAACGCCGCGGCGGTGGGCGCTGCGACTTCGCCGGTCCCCGGTTATACTCCGCGTCTCCGGGTTGACCCAAGGGAGGCCTCTGTGGGGCCGAGTCCCAGTTCGCTTCGCGCCATTTATCGGGACTGGCGACCGGTGACCGCGGGGCAGGCCCTCACAGCGCGCTCGGCGACTGCTTTTCGGCCAATGAGCTATGGACGGGCCGCGGTGAATCCCAGGCGTGTCGCCTCGAATACCTACTCGATGTCGGCGTCCAGCAGGGTAAGACCGCCGGGTTGGGCGACAACCTACCAAGACACCAATCACGGGGGGTTGTGCAGCTGGTGCAGCGGTAGTTGAAAGACCGGCGAGGAATGCATGATCACGGTTATCGGAAGCCTCAAGGGCGGATCGGGAAAGAGCACGGTCACCTTCAATCTCGCGATTTGGCTCGCGATGGCGGAAAGAAGAATCGCTGTGATCGATGCCGACCCGCAGGGGACGCTTACAGACGTCCTCGAGGTGCGCCGTGAGGAAGGTTTTGAGCCGATGGTCGATCGTCTGGATTCTGCGCAGATGGGCGACCGCGGTAACCTGCTGGCCGAGCACGAAGAGGTACTGATCGATGTCGGCACCGCGTCGATGGACAATCTAAAGCGGGCCATCTCGATCGCCGATCGCCTGTTGGTGCCAGTGCCACCGAGCCAGGCCGACATCTGGTCGACGCAGCGTTTCCTGCGCTTCGTCGATTCGATAGCCGACAAACGCAATCCGGAGATCCTGGGATTCATCAATCGCGGCGATACGCATCGCGCCGTCAGAGAATCCGACGAGACCGCCGCCGCATTGGTGTCCCTGCCGGGTATTCGCTATCTCAAATCACGCCTCGCCCAGCGCACTGTCTATCGGCGCTCGTTCAGCGAGGGCCTGGCCGTCTTTGAACAGGAGCCCAGGGGCAAGGGCGCGGCCGAATGGAATGCGCTGGCCGCGGTCCTGTATGCCGATATCCTGAGTTAACAGCCTGTTAACCTGAAAATCTCACCGTTTTTCATCGCGAGGGTGTCGAGACGCCGCCAAGGCGGAGCGCACGCAGTGAATCGTAGCTGACACTGCGCCGAAACGGTTGTCGCGAGTACGCCCCGTTAGGGCGAGCGGATCGCCGCCCGCAGCAGGAAATCGGTGAGGTTTGCGGGTTACACTCCGGGCATGCCCGGCAACCCCCTCGTGATGCTGCTGGCCTGGCTGGTCAGGCACCTGGTCGCGTTCAGCCTGCTCGGTTTTGCGATCGCCGGCCTGTTCGTGTTTGGTGTCGTCGACATGCGATGGGATGACCTGTTCGTTCGCGAGGGCCTGTCGCCCACCCAAGCCGACCGCAGGTCACTGCCGCGAGAGCAGAACCCCCGGGGTGAAGCCGACGCAGGGCGCAGTGACGGACTGGCGCAATCTGTGTCCCGACAGCCCGAACTCATCGGAGGCAGTCTCCCCGTCTATGCTCGGCCCCGGGTTGCCGGCGAAGGGCCGGCAGACAGTTTCCGGCCAATCAACCGGACCGACGCCGCGCTGCGCTCGACGCTGTCGCGACAGGATTACCTGCAGCAGGCACGGCGCGCGTTCTGGAATGGTGAATTTGAGTCAGCCGAGATAGCCTATATGGCGCTGATTGGCGAGTATCCGGCAGACGCGGATGCGTTTGGTGAATTGGGCAATCTCTATAAATCCATGGGCAGGTCTGCCGAGGCCCTGGATGCCTACTATGCCGCGGGGCTCCGACTTAAGGCCGCCGGTGACGCCGATAGGCTTCAGCAAGTGATTGATATTCTGCGTAAAGCGAGCGACGACAGGGCCGCTGATTTGCTGCGCTGAGCGGGCTGATCTTAGTAGCTGCGAGCGGCACCGCGGCGGCGGAGCTCATCCGTCCTCGCGATGGTCTTGATGTTTCGTTTTATGCTAACATTAGCAAACACGAAAATAGATCGGTCGGAGAGCATTGTGAGCGACGCCAAAGAAGCCACTGCGGAGGTGGCCGACGCCAATGCGGGCTATGCAAGGCTCTCGGAAGTCTTCGAATCCAGCGCGCGGCGTTGGGAGCTGATCGTCTACCCGTCGTTGTTCGCGTTCATCATTCTCGCGGCCTACGGTTTTTACCTGATCTACAACCTGGCGCGCGACGTGCACTATCTGGCGATCAGTGTGGATACCAACATGACGACGCTGTCGGCCAACATGCAGAGCGTTTCTGAGAACATGGGTCATCTGACCGCGAATGTGCGGGCGATGACGGTCACGATGGATTCAATCGACGGCAAGATGACCACGCTGGAACCCATGTTGGCCAACCTGGATTCCATGGACGGCGCCATCCAGTCGATGACCTATGCGACGCACACCATGGGGAGGGCGACGCAGAATATGCAGGCGGATATGGGGCGCCTGAGTTATGGCGTCGGCCGGCCGATGTCCGTGATGAACGCGTTTATCCCCTGGTAAGCCAGCCAGTCGACCCTTTTGGCGCGGTCAGGCGTCGTCGTCGAAGCTGATGGTGCTGGACGGTTCCTGCAAGAAATAGCCCTGTATGTAATTGACCGCGATGTTCCACAGGATTGCCAGGCTCCCCGCATCCTCGACATTGCTGGCGATGGTCTTGTAGCCCGCCTCCTGCAGCTTTCGGCTCACCGCGTTCATTCGCTCCTGTTGACCGGCGTTCGTAGCGAGGTCGCGCATGAATTCGGGTGAAAGCTTGATGATCTCGACCTCGAGATGTTGCAGCAGGCTATCGCTGTTGTCGTCACCGCTGTAATTACTGACCGCAATTCGGCAGTTGATCTTCCTGAGGCCCTCGATCAGCTCTTTTGCTGGCTCCAATGCTTGGCGCAGGTCATTTTCGCGGAACTGGAAGACCAGCCAGGAGCCCTTGGCGCGGAATTCACGCAGGCAGTCGCAGATCCACAACAACATGGAATCGTCCTCGATGCCGCTGCGCGAGAGTATGATGTGGAAGACGATCTTCTTTCCATCGCGGCGTTGACTGGCGAGTTCGCGAATGGCGTTACGCACGACCCAGCGGTCGATCTCCGCCAGTCGATGGGCGTCCCTGGCCGGCGAGAGGAATACCTCCGGCACGATCTCGTTGCCTTTCTCATCCAACAGGCGAAGGTAAACCGAGTAGTTCTCCCGCGTATCGCCCTGGAGGCTGACGATAGGTTGATATTTGAGGCGGAAGCCGTCGTTGGCCAGTGCATTGTCGATCTCCGCGACAACCGCTGCGTCGGCCTCGGCAAGGTGCGTGGTATCACTGGGTATCTGCTCGCTGTAGAAGACCACGCGGTTATCGCCCTCGGAGCGCGCAATGCCGGTAGCGCGACACGAGCGGTTGATCAATTCGTGGGCGCTGATCTCGTCGCCCTTGTCCGTGCGCGTTACGCCGATCGAATAGATCGGTTTCACCGGCGAGTCGCTGATACTCTTGAACGCATGTCCGCGCAGGTTGTGCAGACAGCGCTCCGCGACTTCCAGGGCCGGCTCTTCATCATCGCAAAGGATGATGAAATCGTGATCGCCGAAGCGTGCGATGGTATGCGCCCGCGTGGCGGTTGACGCGAGAACGCTGGCGACCTCGGTCAGCATCTGTTCGGCGCATCCGAAGCCGCAGGCCTCCCGCATTTCGGGGAAATTGGCGATGGAGATCTGTACCAGTGCATAGCCCTTTTCTGTCGGCGCCGAGCTGCCAACCAGCGCCTCAAGTCTCTCCATGAAGGCCTGCCGATTGAAGAAACCGGTCTGTGCATCCCTGCTGGTGAGTTCCTCAATACGCTTTTGCAGCGCCAGATTCTGGCTTTGGTCGCGGATCATGACCTGAGTACAGCGTTCGCCATCGATACTCGCCGGGGAGAACTCCATGCGCGCATTGAAGCGCTGGTCGTCGCTGGCCACGCAACGAAACTCTTCCGCGTATTTACCGCTTTCGTTGATCTTACGCAGCGCCATCTTGAAGCTGCCGCGCGACTCGGCGTCGATCATGTCCATAATCGGCAGGCCATCTAGTTCGTCGGGTGACTCGTACCCGAACATGTCGAGGTATGCCTGGTTGGTGTTCAGATACATTCCTTCATGGATGTAGGCGATGGCATCACGGGAACTCTGAACGAGCAGGCTACTGCGTTCTTCCGCCTCCTCGAGTTGCCTTCTCAGTCGGCGGGTTTCGCTGCGCAGCATCTGTGTGCGGTGTTCGCGCCGCAGCGCCAACGCCAGATGCTCCGCGTCTTCGATATCGATGAGATCCTGCAGACCTTGGTCTATCGCCAGCTGTCGCTGTTGCTTCGGTTGTGCGCTGATCAGGAGAATGCTCGCGGCGGTATTGGCGGCGCGAATGCGCCCGATCGCCTGGTCTGTCGGAATCCCGGCTGCATCGGCATTGATGACCGCCAGCCGGCAACGCATTCCAGCCAACAGCTCTTCGAGTTCTTCTAAGCTCTCGGCTGTATTGAGATGCGCGGCCTGGCCCTGATTGCGCAGTTCGGTTGCAAAGCCGTCAGCAATGCCCAGCGAGCAGCCGACCACGATCATCTCGACGGGATTGCCGGTGGTGTCGGGATTCTGAAATACGAGTTGCGCGTTAGCGGCCATAAAGGAGTATCTCCGTACCAGGGCACCGACAGATCGGCGAGAGCATCAATCGGAGACCGTGGTACAGCATCCTAGAGGCTGTTCCAGAGCTCGCTGAATTCGTCTTCGGGGCGGCTGCCGTCGGCCGGCGTCTCCTCCTCCGATTTCACGAACTCGAAATGGTAGCGCGCGAAAGCGCTGCTGAATTCGACCACCTTGGTCAGACGAATCAGGCGCTCGGTGCCACCGATCGAGAGCAGCAGGTCGATCCCCGTTGCCAGGTTCAAGGCATTCATGACCAGACTTGCGGTCGCATTGGATGAAGGATCCGTGTCGTTGATTACCAGACACTTGTAGGCAGGTATGCGATTACGCAGGGACTGCTTACCTGGCTCGCGTACCTCTGCCGCCTCGCAGCGTGTCGAAACGACCTCCAGACCCAGATCGAGTGTGCGATCAGCTTGCTGGGTCATCCAGCGGATCACGCCGAGTCCATAGCGTCGCCGATCGGTCGGTGATTCCACACCGATCAGTTCGCCGATCTTGACTCGCGGGAGGTCATCACCCTGCCACCGAATGCAATAGCCACCGGCGCTTTCGTTGATCGTCTTCACAGCATGGCGAACCGCCTCTTCCTCCTTGGCGGGCGGTGTGGCTGCCTCTCCGAAGTCTTTCAGCGAGGATCCGATGTTCTTGCCGCGGTCGTCTGTCAAGTAGCTGTCGTTGAACATCGAGTCATTGACGAACTCTTTGTCGAGCGGTGTCAGCGAGACATTCTCCAGACTGCCGGATGACCAGGTCACCTTTCGCCGAGGAGCGCCGTTTGGCGGGTCGGATTCTTCGAGCCTGAACAGCGCCGTGCGCGTCGTCGAATAAGGGGCCTGATCGTCAGCCTGAAGGTTGCCGTGGATGGCGTGCAGTCCGGCGACCACGTTCAGGTCGAAGTTGAGTCTGGTGCGTACGAAGCGTCGGTCTGGTGGACGACTCCAGGCGAGGATCAGCAGCCGCAGCAGCGGGCGGGTCAGGACAGGACTTCCCGATTGCAGGCTCCCGCGACTGTCCCATGGCGCCTCCTCGAAGTCGCTGCGCAACCGCTTGAGCAGCTCGCGCACGTCGAGGACGGCCATGCGCTTGCCGGGGAGCGGGGTACGCAGAGAGTTGTGCATCGGCGCCGAATCGGTCCATAGGTCGACGTTGAAACGACCGAGACTGGTGCCGCCATCGTCCTTTGTCAGGATGGTCGTGAACTGCGACCAATCCTGAAGGTGGTTGAACAGCAGGCGGGCGTGGCTCTGGCGCAGACGATGCGGTGTCGCACTGGCGAAAAGCATCAGTGACTTGAAGATATCCTCTATCGTCGTGCTGACGCGCGACTTTCCATCATCCGGTCGCACGGGAATCAGGTGAATGCTGTTCTGCGAGGCATAGGAATACAGGAAGTTGATCTCGCGCCAGATGCCCTCGGGCCAGGTGCTGTATACCAGAGCGTGCTGAAGCAGCGTCTGGCCGAGGTAATACAACGCCCGGTGCAAGGCAATCACCAGCAGACGCCGGTCGAAGTCGGCGCTATCGCCGGAGATCATCCGTTCGACGATGATCTTGTAGGAAATCGCCAGCTCCTTTTGCAGCTCGCGTGCCAGCGACGCCGTCTTCCACCCTTTCGACGATAGGGGCAGACCGACATCAACATAGTATTTCTGCAGATTCGTGGTGATGTATTCCACCGGCGGCCTGAACTTTTCCACCGTTTTTGCGCGCAGCAGATCCGGGATCTCGATGCGGTTGAACTCGACCAGCGTGCTAAAGACCTGACGCGCGGTCTCGCCGACATTGGCCATAGGCAGGCTTTTGAACCAGCCTTCGGTCTCTTTGAGGTCGAGCAGGATGTTGTCAGCCTTGGGCGCAGATTGCGTTGGGATCTGCAGCCCCAAGTAGGGCCGCTCGCCACTCGCGCCCGGCTTGTTGACTCGATTTTCGTTCGAATTTTTGTCTGATTCGGTCAAGTTAGCCGCCAGTTCACGTTGTTACCGGTCCCGCAGTACCCCTCCGTGGCACCGCCCCGGCGATATTCGAGAGAGCGAGTCAAAGCCAGAAAAAGCCCTTGGTTGTCCGAGGATTCTAGCCAGCGAACGCCGAAAAGGGCAGTTTCGTGCGCAAACTTCGTCACAGCGGCGAGATCGGGACCTTGAACGGCTGACCCGCAAGTTCTCGCACCAGCCGCGGCACCAGGTAACCAGGCAGCCGCAACCGCAATTGTTCGACCAGTCTCTCCGCCCGCTCGACCGGCACATCGAAATGTGCAGCACCGGCCACGGGATCGAGCAGATGCAGGTAATAGGGCATAACGCCGATCCCCAGCAGTGACTCACTCAGCTCTGCGAGGGTATCGGCATCATCGTTGACAGACTTGAGCAGCACGGCCTGGTTCAACAGTGACGTCCCGCGACGGCGCAATTCACCGAGCGCCTGGCCAAGCGATGCGGTGATTTCGTTGGGGTGATTGGCGTGGATCACCATAACGGTCTGCAGTCGGCTGTGTGACAGCAGGTCCGCGAGCTTCCGCGTAATCCTGACCGGTAGCACCACGGGGAGCCGGGTGTGAATACGCAGTCGACGCAGATGGGGGACCTCCTCCGCTGCTGCGACCAGGCGCGACAGCCGGCTGTCGGCGAGGCTCAGCGGGTCACCACCGCTGAGAATCAGTTCGGTGATGTCCGGAAGCTCACGCAGGGCCTGCAGTGCGGCCTGCCAGTGCGGCAGCACGGACTGCTCGGCATAGGGAAAATGGCGACGAAAACAATACCGGCAGTGAACGGCACAGGCCCCGGTGGTGATCATCAGTGCCCGACCCCGGTACTTCTGCAGGATGCCATGCCCGCATGCGGCGGCCAGATCAGCCACCGGGTCTTGTACATATCCCTCGATGACCTGGTCCTCGGCGGCCCTCGGCAGCACCTGCGCCAGCAGCGGATCGTCCGGATCTCCGCGGCGCATCAGCCCGACGAAGTAGCGCGGCACCCGCAGGCGGAATTCGCCGGCCGCGGCCGGCGATACGCCGCCCACCACGTCGCCTTCCTCCAGCCCGAGTAGACTTAGCAGTTCGTTCACATCGGTGATCGCCGCAGCGAGCTCCTGCTGCCAAGGGTGTATTTCCAAGGGTGGCGGGGAAAGGGTTATCATCGGCGGCTTTGGTTGCTCTGGGTTTGAACGAGGAATGAATGGCGACTTACAGCACTAGCGAGTTCAGGGGAGGCCTCAAGCTGCTGCTCGACGGCGATCCCTGCACCATCATTGAAAACGAATTTGTGAAGCCGGGCAAAGGCCAGGCCTTCAATCGGGTCAGGATACGCAATTTGAAGACCGGCCGCGTCCTGGAGAAGACTTTCCGCTCCGGTGAGACCGTCGAAGCCGCAGATGTGATCGACCGCGATCTGCAGTATCTCTACAGCGATGGTGAATTCTGGCATTTCATGGACAACGAGAGTTTCGAACAGTACCAGGCGGATGAGACCGCGATGGGCGAGGCGGCGAAGTGGATAAAGGACCAGGATAGCTGCCTGGTGACCCTCTGGAATAGCGCCCCGATTGCGGTCGAGGCCCCAAACTTCGTTACGCTGGAGATCACGGAGACCGATCCCGGGCTGAAAGGCGACACCTCCGGGGGCGGTGGAAAGCCGGCTACGCTGGAAACGGGGGCGGTGGTTCGTGTGCCGCTGTTCATCCAGACCGGCGAGAAGATAAAGGTCGACACTCGCACCGGCGCCTATGTCAGCCGGGTCAAGGACGACTGACGATTTGCCGCCGGCTGACTGGCGCCCGGGGGCGGACGCAGACGTCCTGCGCGCCCGGGCGGCCATGTTGGCCGACATCCGGAAATACTTCTCCGCCGTCGGCGTCCTCGAGGTCGAGACCCCGCTCGCCTGCCGTGCGGCCGGGACCGATCCAGCGATCGACCCACTGATCGCACGCTACACCGGACCACTGTATCCGCAGGGCGTCGATTTGTACCTCCAGACCTCGCCCGAGTTCGCGATGAAGCGTCTGCTGGCGCACGGTAGTGGGCCGATCTACCAGATCTGCAAGGCGTTTCGTGACGGTGAGGCGGGGCGCCTGCACAACCCCGAGTTCTCCATCCTCGAGTGGTATCGACCTGGTTACACGGTCGTCGGTATGATGACCGAGGTGGCCGCGGTGCTCCGCTGCGCCCTGCACCGACGCGGGCTTGAGACCGAGACGCAGTCTTACGCGGGGCTGTTCGCCTCGCGATTGGGGATCGATGTATTTGCCGTTGATGCGGAGACGCTGAGCCAAGTGGCGGTGCAGCATCACCTGAGCGGCGCCGAAGGTCTGAGGCTAGACCGGGATGGTTGGCTGGATCTGCTGATGAGCCACCTGATCCAGCCCGCGCTGGGCCCGGGCAGGCTGTGTTTCATCACAGATTATCCGGCCAGTCAGGCCGCATTGGCCCGGCGCAATCCTGACCGGCGCACAGCGGCGCGGTTCGAGGTGTTTCTGGACGGCGTCGAACTGGCCAACGGCTTCGATGAGCTGACCGATGCGGACGAGCAGGCCGCCCGGTTCGAGGCGGAAAACCGCGAGCGCCAGGCGCGCGGCAAGCGGCCGGTGACGATGGACCGACGTCTGCTGGCGGCGATGCAGACCGGACTGCCGAACTGCTGCGGCGTCGCAGTGGGCCTGGATCGCCTGCTGATGCTGCGCCAGGGCCTCGACGATATCGATGGCGCCATGAGCTTTTCGCTGCGGCGCTGCTGACCAAGGTTACCGGTCAGCCCGCACTCCGCGGGTGGCCGATGGCTTGGCCGACCTGGACTGGGCTGTCGGGGCCGAGGCGATCCTCCCAGACGGACGTGCCGGCTGGCACTAGCACGATTACCGTCGAGCCCATGTTGAAGCGGCCAATTTCGTCGCCGGCCGCGAAGTGCCTGGCTGCTCGTTCTGGGTAGCTCCATTTGGTCGGCTGTGCGCGAGCGCCGCGGACCTCGCCGTGCCATGCGGTCTGCATGCTGCCGACGAAGATGGCGCCCACCAGGACCACCGCCATCGGCCCGAGTTCGGTATCGAAGTAGCAGATCAGGCGTTCGTTGCGCGCGAACAAGCCCGGCACTAGTTGCGCAGTGGCTGCGCTGACACTGAACAGATCACCCGGCACGAACACCATGGATTCCAGTGTCCCGGCGTAGGGGATGTGCACGCGATGGTAGTCTCGCGGCGACAGATAGACAGTGGCAAACTGACCATCCTGGAACGCGGCCGTCTTGTGTTTATCGCCGGCAAGCAGTGCGCATAGCTCGAAGTCGTGTCCTTTAGCCTGTAGCAGGGACTCACCGCGGATTGCGCCGATCTGACTCAGCACGCCGTCGGCCGGCGCTACCAGGCTGCCGATAGCAATCGGCCGCGCTGTGGGGGCGAGCGCTCGCGTGAAGAAGGCGTTGAAACTGGGATAGGCAGCAGGGTCCCGCTGCGCGGCCTCGGTCATATCGACGCGGTAACGGCGGATGACGAAGTTGATCAGCTGGCTCTTCAGCCAGCCGATCTCGGAGCGCGCTATCCGGTACATTGCCGCCGCCAGCAGGTGCTGGGGAAGGATGCGCAGCAGGCCGGTGGACAGACGATCGCGCAGGGTTGGTTCAGTCGATTCCGACATCAAGAATCTACTCTACAAAGGCGATGATGCGCTGTAAATTTCGCGCCATCGCGGGGGCCGGCTCGTACGGAAGCAATGCCCAGCGCCGGCGCGCAGGCGATACCAGCGCGCCGGTCCGCTGATTTTCGCCGCACCAGTCGGTGCCGCTGGGCGCGATGCCCAGCTGCTGGCTCAACTGCGCGAGCTGCTGCGGACCTGCAGTTACCACCTCGATCCAGCTTACCCCGGCCGTGAACGCCGCAATGGCGGTCTTCTCCGGCTCGTCATAGGCAAGTGCGGTCAGCCGCAGATTTGCCTGGACATCCGGCCATGCCGCGAGTCGGTTGAAGACTTTCGCGAAATGCCGCAACAACTCAGCACAAGGAGGTGCCCGCGTATCGACGACCAAAAACAATCGCCATGCCTCATCAGCGCCCGCCAGCGCGGTCAGCTCATCGATAGCGTAGATCAGCTGTCCGGTCGGGTAAACGACCGCGCTCAGGTCCGATAGCGGACGGCGCTGCCAGTATTGACCGGCGTAGTAGCCGACGATCAGGCTGGCCAGCGCGGCCAGGGTAACGACCAGCCGCGCCCCGCGGCCGCGCCATTGCCATTCACCCATGCCGCATCAGGCGGCAAGGACCTTTTCGGCGGCGGGCAGGGCGACGCCGTGAACCACAGGCGCCTGCATATCCGCCAGCACGCCGTCCAGCGCGGCGAGGCACTGGGTGATGTTCTCGATGCGACTGCTGTAGCCCATTAGGCCGATCCGCCACACCTTGCCGGCTAGGTCGCCGAGGCCGGCACCGATCTCTAGGTGGTGCTCTTTGAGTAGCCGGGCGCGAACCGCGGCGTCGTCGACGCCTGCAGGGATGGCGACGGCGTTGAGCTGCGGCAGGCGATGTGCTTCGTCGACGATAAACGACAGGCCCATGGCCTCGAGCCCCGCCTTCAGCGCCTCATGATTGCGTCGGTGTCGTGTCCAAGCGTTTTCCAAGCCTTCTTCCCTTACCATCAAGAGCGCCTCATGCAGCGCGTATATGGCGTTTACCGGTGCGGTGTGATGGTAGGCGCGCCCCGCGCCCGCGCCCCAATAGCCCATGACCAGGTTCATATCGAGGAACCAGCTCTGCACCTTGTGGACGCGATTGGTGATCTTGTGCAGGGCGCGTTCGCCGAAGGTGACGGGTGCTATCCCCGGCACGCACGACAAGCACTTCTGACTACCGGAATAGAGCGCGTCGATCTCCCATTCGTCGACCTTCACCGGGGTTCCGGCCAGCGAGGTGACCGCGTCGACAATCGTGAGGCAGCCATGCCGATGGGCGAGCTCGACCAGTGCTCGGGCGTCTGATTGGGCGCCGGTTGAGGTCTCGGCATGTACGAAGGCGACGAGCTTTGCGTCCGGGTTTGCCTTGAGTGCGTCCTCGAGCTGTTGCGGATCGACGGCGCTGCCCCAGGCGTCCTGCAGCAGTAAGACGTCAGCGCCACAGCGTTCCGCGTTTTCCTTCATGCGCCCGCCGAACACACCGTTTTGACACACGATGACTTTTTCGCCCGGCTCGACCAAATTCACAAAGCAGGCCTCCATGCCAGCCGATCCCGGGGCGGAGATCGGCAAGGTGAGTGCATTCTCGGTTTGCATCACGTACTGAAGAAGGGCCTTGACCTCATCCATCAGATCGATGAAGTTGGGATCGAGATGGCCGATGGTGGGGCGGCCGAGTGCCTCCAGGATCCGCGGAGGTACGTCGGAGGGGCCCGGTCCCATGAGTGTACGGAGCGGGGGATGGAACGCGCTAAAGGCCATGACAAAACCCAAGAAAAACCAGTCCAGTGAGCGCGCCAGTATAGAGAGCCTATCAAGGTGGGAGCAAGCGTATTCAATCCTTAGCTCATGCAATCTGACTGGCAAACCAGGAGTAAAAAACGTGACAGACAAGATCGAAAAGACTGAGGCGCAATGGCGAGAGGCCTTAACCGCCGAACAGTTTCATGTTTGTCGTGAGAAAGGCACCGAACGCGCCTTCAGTGGCGCCTACTGGGATGCCAAGACCCCAGGCACCTACCGCTGCGCCGCCTGCGGCGAGCCGCTCTTCAGTTCGCAGAACAAATTCGATTCCGGCACTGGGTGGCCGAGCTTCTGGCAGCCGATGGATGGGGAAGCGGTGGAGACCGAGACCGATCAGACTCTGGGGATGGTACGCACTGAGGTACACTGCAAACGCTGCGGTTCGCATCTGGGACACGTCTTCCCCGACGGCCCAAAGCCGACCGGTCTGCGCTACTGCATCAACTCCGTATCGCTGCAGCTCGAGCCGCAGGACGAATCATAGGCTAGACCCGCAAATCTCACCGATTTCCTGCTGCGGGCGGCGATACACTCGCCCTAACGGGACGTACTCGCTGCAGCCGGTTCGACGTAGTGTGAGCCACGCCTTCACCGTCTTTCACTGCGTGCGCCCCGCCATGGCGGCGTCTCGACACCCTCGCGACAAAAAACGGTGAGATTTTCAGGCTAGTCGTCGTCCAGCAGGACGCTGACCTTTTTCGCCGTCCATAGGCCGCCGCCGGGCGCGGGTCGCCCGACACTGTTCCACGCCTGGGCGGTCTGGTCCGGCGCCACTCGGTTCATGGTGAAATCCACACCCTCGCGGTGCAGCGCATGTAGATAGGGGTCCTCGCCGGCCAGCTCGATCAATCCCACCATGTCCAGGGTGGTGGCGTGATTTTCACGCAGCACAGCGATCACCGCCTCGGGTGACAGGCGGTCTAGCAGGTCCGAGGCGATCCGCGCGAGATCGGGCGGCGTGGGCCTGTCTGGAATGTGCAGCTCAATATGTTTGAGTCGCTGGCGAACCAACGGCACGACCTCGCGCGTGCCTGCGCTGGCCAAACGCGGGAAATGCTTATTGAAGCGCTCGATCGCATCCGCGACCGCGTGCGCCATCTCCATCTTGCACCATAGGTCATGTGCCGGTACCCACTTGCCGGCAAAGCGGATAACGGGTTCGTCGATCGGTTTATCGTTTGACTCGCGCGGCATGGGTCTGATCGTTCCGCGGTTCGGTATCCGCTATTAGCGACCGCGGCACAAGGCGCTTGAGCGGCCGGGAGATCAGACCACGGGTAACACGATCCGGAACAACGCCCCGCCCAGCGCCGAATCGTGAATGCTCATGGCGCCGCCGTATTGGTGGACAATTTCATTCGCCACGGCCAGCCCGATGCCCTCGCCGGGAGAACGCTGGTCGGCGCGTTCACCGCGCTGCAGAAGACGGGCCACATCGCCTTTGCGTATTCCCTCGCCATCGTCCTCGATATCGATCTGAAGGTCTTTTCCCTGTCTCCGAGCATTGACCCGCACCACATGCATGGCGTGTTTATAGGCATTTTCCAGCAGGTTGCCCAAGAGTTCGAACAGATCGCCCTCGTCGGCGCGCAGATGGAGGTCACTCGCGGTCTGCACGTCGATCTGCAGAGCGCGCTCCCAGTAGACTTTGTCGAGACTCGCGGTGAGTCGACTCAGAATAGGATTCAGTGCGATCGGGCGCGTGGCACGGCTGCCCCCAGCGACCACGGCACGCTGGCGCTGATAGCTGACGATCTGGTCAATGCGTTCGGTCTGCTGTTCGATCAAGTCGGACAGCGCACGGTCGTCGTTTACTTGCGCGGCGCCGCGAAGCACCGCCAGCGGGGTCTTCATGCTGTGTGCCAGGTCGGCCAGGCTGTTGCGGACGCGTTCCTGACGCCGTTGGTTTTGTTGAAGCAGGGAGTTGAGGTTGCTGCTCAGACTTTGCAGCTCCAGTGGCACCGGGCCCTCGACACGCTCGGCCTCGCCGTTCTCGATGCGCCTGACCGCGGCACTCATTTCGCGCACCGGAGTCAAACCCCAGCGGGCAGCCAAGATCTGGGCCGTCAGCAGCAGCACGGCGACACCGCCGAGCCATTTCCACAGCGTGGTGCGGAACTCGGCCTGCTGCGCATCCAGGGCCTGACGATCCATCGCGACGGTCAGGGAATAGGCCAGCGGTGTACCGGCGTCGTCCTCCCAGACTACGCCTTGATCGAAGACTGCGAGCCGCGGCGCAAAACGAAAGCGGATGGTGCCGGGATCGACGGTGCGCGACAGGGGCTGCGGTCGCCCGACCAGCGAGCCCGAGCGCCAGCGGTAGGCGCCGTCTTCGCCCTCAACCTCGGCGTACAGCCCGGAGTCGGGCTCGTTAAACGCCGCGGCGGCCAGCGCGTCGGGCAGGCGCATGCGGCCCTGCGGGTCCTCTTTGGCTGCAGTCAGCAGGGTGTAGATATGCGCCTGCAGTTGATCGCGGGTCGCGATCTCGTTGCTGGCCCGAAACGCGCGATCCAGCGCCGCACCGGCGAGGCCGAGAAACGCGCCCAAGATGACCAGTTGACTGATCAGCAGTCGGCGGGTGATCGAGTGATTCACGTTGGCGCGAGCGCCTTATTCAGCCGATAGCCGCGACCTCGCAATGTCTCGATCGGTCTGACACGGCCGTCCGGGTCGACCTTTTTGCGTATCCGGCCCACCAGGACCTCGACCACATTGCTGTCGCGATCGAAGTCTTGATCGTAGATATGCTCGGTCAACTCGGTCTTCGAGACGACTTTGCCGGCGTGCAGCATCAGATACTCGAGGATGCGGTATTCGTGACCGGTCAGATCGACTTCGGCACCCTGGCTGCACACCCGCTGTGCAACCGTGTCCACCTCGATACCGGCGAAGCGCAGCAGGGGGGTACTGTGGCCGGCGGCGCGTCGCAGCAACGCATTGACGCGGGCCAGCAGTTCCTCGCTATGGAAGGGCTTGGTCAGATAATCGTCGGCGCCGCTCTCCAGGCCGTCGACCTTGTCCTGCCAGGCATCGCGCGCAGTGAGAATCAAGATCGGGAAGCCGCGCTGCAGGGCGCGTAGCTGGCGAATGAGCTCAAGGCCCGAAAGTCCGGGCAATCCGAGGTCCACAATCGCCAAATCCATGGGGTATTCGCGGCCCAGATGGAGACCGGTCTCGCCGTCGGCGGCAACATCGACCGAGTAACCCTTCTCCACGAGCCGATCTCGTAACTGGGTGCGCAGGGTAGGCTCGTCCTCGACGACCAGGATGCGCATAATCAGCGCTTACCGCGACGTTCGAAACGGCCGGACTCGGCGTCTATACGCAGGCGCTTGACTCGACCGTCGTCGGTGAGGATGCGGATACTGTAGGATTCGCGTCCCCCCTTACGCTGCGTCTCGGCCGACAGCACCCTGCCGGGAAAGCGACCGCGTGCCTCTTCTACCGCCTGATCCAGCGACGTGCGGCGATCCGGTTGTGCCAGGGATCCCGTGCTGAGAAGGATCCCTGCGAGTAGCCAACACAGCTGCCGCTTTATCGATAGGGCCCGTCTGATCATCGTTTCCCTGGCGTTTCCGGTCAGAAATGAAAGCGCTGCGACCGCCTGCGATTCGGCGAAGAGCAGCTGCGAATACGCTATATAATATGCGAGCCTAGGTCTTTGCGTCGCCGCTATTGAGCACTAGCGATCCTTTTCGATGGCATTCTTGCCTGCCACGCGCGCCGTGGCGCAAGTCTTTGTCTGCGTTGAGCAAAAGTCTGGTACAGGACGGCTGAACCGAGGCTGAATAGGCTGGCGGGCGCGGAGAGCCGGGCACCCCAACGGCGGGGGGCGTCCCTGGCGGACCGCCGAGTCAGACCACAATTTGTCATCGGCAGGTGGTACATTCCCGGCCTGAACCTTTCCGGCCGCGGCATATCCGGATTTGGCCGAAGCGGAGAGCGCGCAATGCGTGTCAGTCAGGAACCCAACGGACTCTATCCTGCCGACCCGGTCGTCACCCTGGACACAGGGTCGACGGGTTGGATGCAGCGTGCTTGGCGGCGGTATGAAAACTCTTCGCTGCCCCTCGGCCTCAAATGGTCAGTGAGTATTGCGGCACTGATCGTAACGGCCATGGGGATACTCGGGTTCTACCTCATTCAGCAGCAGGAAGCCGGCTTTCGACGCCAGGCCTATGATTTTAGTCAGGTGATCGTCGACCAGTTGGTGCGTGTTGCCGGTGAGCCCTTGATGGCCGGCGATACATTGACGCTGCAGGCGCTGGTTCAGCGGCACGCGCAGAGCCCCATGATTCTGGGTGCGGCCCTGCATGATGCGCAGGGCGCCATGCTGGTCGAGGCCGGGGTCAGTCCGCCGCGGGCAGGCGGCCGTTCCTCCGCAGGCATCACCATCGATTCCTGGGATTGGGATAATGGCGAATACAAGGCGGTCTCTTATTTCAGCCCGGTCGTCTACCAGGATGTCACGGCGGGCTATCTGACCGTTAGCATCGATCGCTCGCCGTTGGAGAAAGACCTGCGGGAGACCCTGCGCTTTCTGATGGTGTCGACGCTGACCATGATCGCCATTGGCGTCGTGCTGGCCTCATTACTGGCCTATAGGCTGTCGCGACCGATCCAGCGGCTTGCACGCGCCGGCGAGGCGCTGGGTGCGGGGCGACCGCTGGGTATTGCCGATCGCCGCGACGAGATCGGGCAGGTGCTCGAGAGTTTCCAGCATCTGGCGGAAGGCTACCAGCGCAAGAACGAGGTCGAGGCCGCGTTGTCGCGCTATGTCTCGCCGCAGGTGGCGCAGCGTGTGCTGGAAGGCGGTGCGCAGGGTGACTTGGGCGGTAAACGCGTGAACGGCAGCGTTCTGTTCTGTGACATTGTCGGCTTCACCCAATTGTCCGAGGCGCGCGAGCCCGCCGAGGTCGCCAGTCTATTGAACGACTACTTCGGTTATTTCGCGCTGGCGGCGGAAAGTTGTGGTGGCACCGTCGACAAGTTCATCGGTGATGCCATCATGATCGTCTTTGGTGTACCCAATGAAGACCCATTGCATGCATTGCATGCCATCACCTGCGGGATGCTGATTCAAGGATTGACACACCGGATCAACGCGATCCGGCACAGTCACCATCAGCCGACCGTCATGCTGAGAGTGGGTATCAGCAGCGGACCCATGCTCGCCGGTAATCTCGGCAGCCCCGCGCGCATGCAATATACTGTCGTTGGCGACACCGTCAACGTAGCCGCACGGCTATGCAGTATGGCCGATCCCGGGGGCGTGCTGGTCACCGAGGCAATGCTGGCCACAGGGCATCCCGGAGCGGCTGCACATTACCATCGTCAGGTTCCTGCGCAGCTGCGAGGGCGCAAGGGGAATGTGCGCGTGCGAGCGATGGACGTGGATGCCGTAGCGCGAGAAGTCAACGCCGATCAGCTAATCGACAAAATATTGACAGCGGTCGCAGGATGACGCGCCGCACGGCTGCGCTGGGGTTGATCGGCGGACTGTTGCTCGGGGCTTGTGCCATGGTCGAAGATCGCCCAGCCCCCGTCGAAGAGCGGCCAGGGCGGGTCGCAGCTCGTTCTGCCACTGACGAAGGCGGTCCGGCTTCCGGACAAGGCCTGATCAAGCCCTCGGCGTCGGCCGATGAGGCGATCGGAATTGCGGGCGATCTTTCCAAGCGTGGCCGCTGGCAAGATGCCTCGGACGTAATCGACGCAGCCGCACTGCGCTTCCCCGATGACACCCAGTTGAATGAGGCACGTGAGCGCCTGCAGGCGCAGCGACTGCAAGCAGAACGCCTACTCGAAGACCAGATCCTGGTTGGCGATGCGGAGAATCAATACGCGAAAATCGTCCTGCTTGAGAAGCTGTCTGCGGCCAAGCCTGACGATCTGGTCGTGGCTTCGCGCCGGCTCTTTGCGAAGGAGATTCTCGCCGGCAAGGTCGAGGACCTGACCCGCTGCTGCGAATATCACGCCTCGACAGACGCCGCACTCGCGCGTCGTTGCCTGCGGCTGGCTTCTCGCCTGGCGAACACTCCGGAACTCGAACAGCGTCTGGCGACGGTAGAGGATCAACTGGTGGCGAGTGAGCAGCTTGCGGCCGAGCGTCGCCGCTCTGGCCTAGAAAAAGAACGTGAGATGCGCGCCAAGGTGCTCTTGGACGCCGCAAGGGCCGCGATCCAGGCCAACGATTATCGTCGTGCACTCGACATACTAGACCAGGTCGCAGAGCTGCAGCCCGACGACCGGGAGCTGCATGGTCTGCGCGAGGAGGCCTGGTTGATGATCAGCCCGCAGGTCGAGGCCCTGGTCAAACTCGGCGATAGGCTTTACTTGGACGAACAGCTGGATGCGGCATTGGCGACCTGGCGAGCCGCCTTGGATCTGAGACCAGAAGACGAAGATATCCAGGCTCGCATCGAGCGTGCCGAGAACGTGTTGAACCGGCTCGATGCCCTGCGTCGCGAGCAGCAGGGGTCGGAAAAGTCCGAATAGTCTCGGTCTTGTGCTGTTCTGAGGATGCGACGCGTGCGGGTACGAGTCGGCCGTCAAGAGGGCAAGTTAGCACCGTTCGGCTGCTGCATCTTGGCTGCAAACGCAGCAATGGCCTCTGCGATTTGGTATGCATGTACGTGATGCAGCACGTGCGCAGTGCATTTGAAATCAATCCGCTCGGCGTTCTTGACTTGCTGCATAAGCCTGTCCGCGTGGTTCCACGCGGGAACAATATCGTCTGCGGTTCCAGTAAAAACCAATAGGGGATCTTGGATCTCGGCATAGCGACGGCTCTGGATCTGGAGAAAATCACTCAGTTTGCTTATGTCCTCGACGTTCGCCAGTAAGGCATTCGGCCGCAGTGACAAAAGAACGCCCGGACCGCGCCCCGCTCTGCGATTCTGAATGCCCGCTGTCGGGCAGTTCGATGTCGGAACGGTGTAGCCTGGAATATTCTCGTTGGCCCTCGTTACCGGTATTCTTGTCGGTCCTATGCGTCTGACAATTCCATCAAAACTGTTCCTCAGCCACTTCGCGGCGATCATTCTTGTCTCCGGTAGCGTGGGTACGTACTTCTATGACAGCGCCATCGAGAACCTCACCCAGGCGCTGCGCTCGCGACTTCAGAACAGCGCGGCCCTGATCAGCGAGGGGTTGGACGTGCAGAACCTGGATCAGATTCGTTCGGCGGAAGACAGGGAAACGCCCGTTTACCGTGAGAGCGTCGCCGCCCTGCGCGACTTCGTGAAGGCCAACCCGGACATCGCATTCATTTACGTGATGCGCAGGGAAGAGGACAAGGCGGTCTTTGTGCTAGATTCCGACGCAGACGACCCCGCTCGGCCGGGGGAAGTCTATCCGCAGGAGGTGCCGGCGCTCATGGAGGGCTTCGTACGCCCCTCCGTCGACTATGAAATCACGACGGACCGCTGGGGCAGCTTCCTCTCAGGTTACTCGCCACTGAAAGCGGGGAGTGGCGCCTATCTCGTCGGTATCGATATGTATGCCGATGAAGTGCAATCAAAGCTGAAGGAGATACGCCTGGCGGGTCTCCTCTCCCTGGTATTCTCGCTCCTGCTAGCGGTGATCTTCAGCCGCCTGCTGAGCCATAGTTTCACCCGACGTATCGGTAGCCTGGTGGGGCGCCTCTCGACGATCGCTCCGGAGCAGGGCGCCGGCGCATCGATGGTGAATGGCGACGAGTTGAATCAGCTGTCTGAGGCATTCGACCAGATGTCGGTCCGTCTCAGCAACAGCCGACAACAGCTGGAGGCCAACCAGACTGCATTGCAAGAGGCGCGCGACGAACTCGAACAGCGGGTGAGTGAAAGGACCTCGGAGCTCGTCCGCATCAATGAAAAACTGCTCGAGGAGATCGACGAGCGCAAACGCATGGAGCAGCGGCTCGAGGCAATCACTCGAACCGACTACCTCACTGGAATCCTCAATCGACGTGCGATCACCCGGAGGCTGGAAGAGATAATTCCGCAACTGTCAGGCGACGAAGACAGTTTCTGCACCATTCTTGTCGACCTCGATCATTTCAAGCAGATAAACGATCGCTTCGGTCATGATGTGGGGGACCTAACGCTCAAACACGCCGTCGAGCGGATGATCCATGGGGTCAGGGACACCGATCTGCTGGGGCGTTGGGGAGGCGAGGAGTTTCTCATCGTATCTCCACGCACCGGGCTCGATGAGGCGACCCAGCTCGCGCAGCGCCTTTGCAAGAATCTGGCGGACAGCCGGCTGCGGGCAGGCGAGGCCTCGGTTGCCGTTACTGGCAGTTTCGGTGTCACCCGATTCGTACTCGGCGAGGGTCTGGACAGCTGTCTCAAGCGCACCGATGATGCTCTCTACGCGGCCAAGGCCCAGGGGCGCAACCGAGTCGTCGCAATGCAGGCCCAAAAGGTCGGCCTGACAATCCGCTGATTTGACTTGGAAAAAGCTGGTACCGAGGGTCGGACTCGAACCGACAAGCTGTTGCCAGCGGGGGATTTTGAGTCCCCTGTGTCTACCAATTCCACCACCCCGGCCGCGAACCGCGGAGTATAGCGGCATCCGCGGCAGCGGCAAACGGGTGTGCTACCATCGCGCGCCCATGCAGCTGAGCGATTTTGATTACGACCTGCCGGCGCGGCTGATCGCCCAACGGCCCAGTGCGCGGCGCGGTGACAGCCGCCTGCTGTACCTGCCGGCCGACGGTGATCCGCAGGACAAGTACTTTTCGGACCTGCCTAGCCTGCTGCGTCGCGGCGACTTGGTGGTGTTCAACGACACCCGGGTGATGCGTGCCCGCTTGCTCGGTGCGAAAGAGAGCGGTGGTCGGGTGGAGGTCTTGATCGAGCGCCTGCTGGCCGCGGATTCTGCGTTGGCGCATGTCCGAGCCAGCAAGTCGCCCAAGCCAGGGAGTCGCATCCGGATTGCGGACACGTGGTTATCCATGGAAGGCCGGGAGGGAGAACTCTTCCATCTGCGGTCGGAGGGTATCAGTTTCGCCGCACTGATGGCCGCGCATGGCCATATGCCATTGCCGCCGTACATCCAGCGGACCGATACGCCGCTGGATGTCGAGCGATATCAGACTGTCTACGCCGACCGGCCCGGTTCGGTCGCTGCGCCCACCGCCGGTCTGCATTTCGAACAGGACACGTTGGATCGCCTCGAGCGGCTCGGCATCAAGACCGCGCGCGTGACCCTGCATGTCGGCGCCGGGACTTTCCAGCCGGTTCGGGTGCAGGATCTGGATGCGCACCAGATGCACAGCGAGTGGCTGGAGGTGGTCGAGGCAACGGTGAGCGCGGTGCAAGAGACGCAGGCCGCCGGCGGGCGCGTGGTCGCAATCGGCACGACCAGCGTGCGCAGTCTGGAAACGGCGGCATGCGAGGGGATGCTGGCTCCTTACCGCGGCGAGACGGCGCTATTCATTCGTCCTGGGTATCGGTTTCGGGTGGTCGACATGCTGCTGACCAATTTCCACCTGCCACAGTCGACACTTTTGATGCTGGTATGTGCCTTTGCCGGCTACCCATCGACTATGGCCGCCTACCGCCATGCCGTGCAGCAGCAGTACCGCTTCTTCAGCTACGGCGATGCCATGCTGCTGGAGCGTCGGCGTTAAAAAAAGGCGCGGCAGGGGGTGCCGCGCCTAAGTTCCACCAAAGGAGGATGGAGGAGTGTACTGAATGATCAGTACATACGAAGTTTCTAATATAATATAAGCGGCGTCAACCATTAATTGTATTTATCGAGGCATCGTTTGATTTTTGAACTGCTGGGCCGAGACCAATCCACCCGGCGGGGTCGGCTGCGATTTGCGCGTGGCGACATCGAGACGCCGGCATTCATGCCAGTCGGCACTTACGGCACTGTCAAGGCGATGACACCCGAGGAGCTGCAGGCGATGGGGGTCGAGATCATCCTTGGCAACACCTTTCACCTGTGGCTCCGCCCCGGCACTGAGATCATTGCCGCGCACGGCGACCTGCATGATTTCACGCATTGGGAGCGGCCCATCCTGACTGACTCCGGTGGTTTTCAGGTCTATTCGCTGGGCGAGATGCGCAGGATAACGGAGCAGGGGGTGCATTTTCGGTCGCCGGTGGACGGCGCCAGGGTCTTCATGGGGCCTGAGGAATCGATGCAGATCCAGCGCGTACTGGGCTCGGACATTGTAATGATCTTCGATGAATGCACGCCCTATCCAGTGACGCCGCAGGCGGCGCACGATTCCATGACGCTGTCACTGCGCTGGGCGGCGCGCAGCAAGGCTGCGCACACCGGTAATCCCAATGCGCTATTCGGAATCGTCCAGGGTGGTGTATTCAGCGAACTGCGGGAGCGATCGCTGGCGGGGCTGCAGGAGATCGGATTCGACGGCTACGCCGTCGGTGGGCTGTCTGTGGGAGAGCCGCCCGCGGACCGCTGGCGCGTGCTGGACTTTCTCAGCGACCGCCTGCCTGCCGACTGCCCGCGTTATCTGATGGGGGTTGGGACGCCTCAGGATATCGTCGAGGCCGTGCGGCGCGGTATCGACATGTTCGATTGTGTGATGCCGACACGCAATGCGCGCAATGGGCATCTGTTTACCCACGATGGCGTCGTACGTATCCGAAATGCCGCGCACGCGAGCGATACGCGGCCCCTGGATGCGGCCTGTGGCTGCTATACCTGTCGCAATTTCAGCCGAGCCTATCTGCGCCACCTCTTCCGTTGCAACGAGATCCTGGGGGCGCGACTGAACACCATCCACAACCTCCACTACTATCAGACCCATATGCGGGACATCCGTGCGGCGATCCAGACCGGCCGTTTCGAAAGTTTCCGCGCGGATTTCTATGCGAAGCGGAGTTTGCCAGCCCCAGTCTGAGCTATGGCATAATCGTGCGCCTTTGGGCTGGCCAAGCGAGGCCGGCCACGGTTCTGATCCACTGGAGTGCACGATGAGTTTCTTTATTTCTGACGCAATGGCACAGAGCCCCGCACCGGGTGGGGACGGGGGGATGTCGATCATCTTCCTTATCGGGATGTTCGTCATTATGTATTTCTTCCTAATCCGCCCGCAGGTCAAGCGTCAAAAAGAACACAAGGCCATGGTCGGAGGTCTGAAGAAGGGTGACGAAATCCAGACCATGGGCGGCATGATGGGCAAGGTTATCGAGCTCGGCGACAACTTTATGAAGGTCGAGGTCGCCGACAACGTCGTGGTCACGGTGCGCAAGACCTCGGTCGAGGCCGTTATGCCGAAGGGCAGCCTGAAAGAGCTGTAACCTTTCCGCTGGCCGTGTCTCGAACTGGCCGTCTCCAACCTAGCTGCACGTGAATCATGCTTAACCAATATCCGCTGTGGAAGAACCTGCTGGTGGCCTTTGTGCTGCTGGCGGGCTTGCTTTACGCCCTGCCCAATGTCTACCCGCAAGATCCGGTGATCGAGGTGACCGGCGCACGGGGCGAGCAGGTCGGCGAGACCCTGCAACAGAATCTGCTGGCTGCACTTGCTCGTGCGCAAATCGAGATCAAGTCCTCGGAGCTGAAACCCGACCGCCTTCAGATCCGCTTCCGCACGCCAGAGGATCAACTGGCCGGCCAGGATGCAGTGTCCAAGGCGCTGCCGCCAGAGTTCACGCATGCGTTGACGCTCTCGCCGGACGTGCCGGCGTGGCTCACTGCATTAGGCGGCCAGCCGATGAATCTGGGTCTCGACCTGCGTGGCGGCATCCACGTGCTGATCGACGTCGACATGGAGGCAGCTATGCAGAATGCCGTCGAGCGGATTGCCGGCAACGTACGCACTACGCTGCGTGAGGAACGCATCCGCTATGTGACGGTGAAGGAGTCTGGTAATGGCGTCGACGTGCGCTTCAACGATGCGGAATTGCGCGACCGCGCCGAGAAGGAACTCGGCGCCGAGTATCGCGAACTCGCTGTCAGCGTGCGTGACGAAGGCGACGACTATTATGTGCGGGTCTTCATGCCGGCCGCTGAAGAGCGCTCGGCGCGCCGTCTGGCGCTGGAACAAAACATCACGACACTGCGCAACCGAGTAAACGCGCTCGGTGTGGCAGAGCCGATCATTCAGCAGCAGGGCGAGCGACGTATCGTGGTCGAGCTGCCGGGCGTGCAGGACCCGGGCAAGGTCAAGGACCTGCTGGGCGCTACGGCAACGCTGGAATACCGTCTCGCGCACGGCGATATTGCACAGGCCTTCGAGGCGGAAAGCAGCGGCCGCGTGCCGCCGGGCACCGCGCTGTATCGCGAGCGCAACGGCCAACCCATCCTGCTCAAGCGTCAAGTGATCGTTACCGGTGACGAAATGACCAGCGCCTCTTCCGGTTTCGATCAACAGTCCGGGCAGCCGGCGGTCTATGTGAATCTGGACAGCAAGGGTGCGCGGCGCATGCGGAACGTCACCACCGACAATGTCGGCAAGCCGATGGCCGTGGTGTTCAAGGAAAAACGCACCGTTGGCCGTGACGCCGAGGGTAAGCCCATCCGCAAGTGGGTCGAGGAGGTGATCAATGTAGCCACTATCCGCGAACCCTTCGGGCGGCGTTTTCAGACCACCGGCCTCGACAGCCCGCAGGAGGCCCACCAGCTGGCACTGCTGCTGCGCGCCGGCGCGCTGGCCGCGCCGATCGATATCGTTGAGGAGCGCACCATCGGTCCCAGCCTGGGTCAGGACAACATCGATCAGGGATTTGCCTCTGTGATGGTCGGTCTGGGCCTGGTCTTGGTCTTCATGGCGGTGTATTACCGGGTATTCGGTCTGGTCGCCGATCTGGCCCTGATCACCAACCTGGTACTGATCGTCGCGGTGTTGTCTATTCTTCAGGCGACCCTTACCTTACCCGGCATCGCCGGTATTGTGCTCACGGTCGGCATGGCAGTGGACGCGAACGTATTGATATTCGAGCGAATTCGCGAGGAGTTGCGGGTGGGCAGTACCCCGCAGGCCAGTATCCACTCCGGCTATGCCAAGGCGTTCAGCACCATCCTCGATGCGAATGTCACGACTTTCATCGCCGCAGTGGTGTTGTTTTCGATCGGCAGCGGCCCGGTGCGCGGCTTTGCGGTCACGCTGGCAATTGGGATTCTCACGTCGATGTTCACGGCCATCATCGGCACCCGTGCAGTGATCAACCTGATTTACGGCGCCAAACGCGTTTCCAGGCTCGCGATCTAACCCCTCAGGATCAGTCATGCGAATTCTCAAGAGCGGTCAACAAATCGATTTCATGGGCAAGCGCCAGATCGCGGCGATTGCCTCGCTGGTCCTGATCGTCATCGCGATCGGTGCCATCGTCGTGCGTGGCCTGAGCCTCGGTATCGACTTCACTGGCGGCACGTTGATCGAGGTCGGCTACACGCAGCCTGCCGATCTCGAGTCCGTGCGTGCGGCTTTGGTGGAGAGCGGGCACGGCGACAGCTCGGTCCAGCAGTTCGGCACGTCACGTGACGTACTGATTCGTCTCGGCAGCGGAGAGGGTGACGACAGCGCCCGACTGAGCAACGAGGTGTTCGCTGCGCTGTCGAAGGCGGTCGACAATCAGGTGGAACTGCGCCGGGTCGAATTCGTTGGTCCGCAGGTCGGTGACGAGTTGACCGAAGACGGGGCGCTGGCGGTGCTTGTAGCGCTGATCGCTATCCTCATGTACGTAGCGATGCGCTTCGAGTGGCGTTTTGCGGTCGGTTCCGTCATCGCTCTTGTGCATGACGTTGTCATCACGGTCGGCCTGTTCGCCCTGCTGCAGATCGAGTTCGACCTGCCAGTGCTTGCCGCGATTCTGGCGGTGATTGGCTACTCGCTGAACGACACCATCGTGGTGTTCGATCGTATCCGCGAGAACTTTCGCAAGATGCGCAAGGGTACGCCGGTCGAGATCGTCAACCGTTCGCTCAACGAGACCTTGTCGCGCACCCTGGTGACCTCGTTGACCACGCTGCTGGTGCTGATGGCGCTGTTTTTTCTGGGCGGCGAGATCATTCACGGCTTCGCCTTCGCGCTGCTGGTCGGTGTGTTGATCGGTACCTACTCCTCGATCTATGTCGCCAGCACCGCCATTCTGATGCTTGGCGTCAGTAAGGCGGACCTGATGCAGGTCAAGAAAGAGGATGTGGTGGACGACAGACCCTGAGCATCGGGGGCGGCCATTGCGCTCAGACCGCAGGATTGCGCGCCACCGACCGGCAATGTGCAGGCTGCTGTCTTGAAAATCCTCACCTTCAGTTCGCTTTATCCCAACGCGCAGCAGACGTCGCACGGCATCTTTGTCGAGAATCGATTACGCCATTTGCGCGCCTTCGCTCCTGATATCAGCGTACAGGTGGTCGCGCCCGTGCCATGGTTCCCGTTTCGCGGTCCTATGTTTGGCAGCTACGCCAAGTTCGCCGATATCGCAGCGCATGAGCAGCGTCACGACATCGAGGTCTGGCATCCACGCTATCCTGTGATCCCGAAGGTCGGCATGCGCATCGCGCCCTGGTTGATGTATCGGGCGGTAAGAAGCGAGGTGCGGCGGCTGTGCGACGCGGGCTTTGATTTTGACCTTATCGACGCCCACTACTTCTACCCCGACGGGGTGGCGGCAATGCATCTGGCGGCTGAGTTCGGGCGGCCGTTTGTCGTCACCGGCCGAGGTACCGACCTGAATCTGATCCCGCGCTATGCTGGGCCGCGGCGACAGATCGTTGAGGTCACACGCAAGGCCGCGCATTTGATCACGGTCGCCGCTGCTCTCAAGGGCTATTTACGGGATCTCGGCGTGCCCGAGGGCTGCGTCACTGTACTGCGCAACGGGGTGGACCTGGGGTTCTTCCATCCCGCCACTGCGCGGCCTGCGCTGCGCGAACGATTGGGTATCGAGGGACGAATCACGCTGCTATCGGTCGGTCACCTCATCGAGCGGAAGGGACATCACCTGGTAATCGAGGCGATGCGCGACCTGCCGCAGATGGATCTCGTGATCGCCGGTGATGGGCCGGAAGAAGGTGCCTTGCGCGACCTGGTGGCGCAACTGTCGCTGCACGATCGGGTCCGTTTCGCCGGGCGTCTGTCACAAGAGCGACTGCGCGAGCATTATCAGGCCGCGGATGCACTGATCCTGGCATCCAGCCGCGAGGGCTGGGCC
>JBATKF010000158.1:0-3180 GCA_049669185.1 Sedimenticolaceae bacterium
CGCATCGTTGGCGACCAAGACGACACTCGCCTCGTCCGCGCCGTAGCGGTTGCCGCGAACAAACGCTGCATCGTCCTCTAGCGTCTGCCCGTCGCGCGCGAAGCCCGCCCGTGCCCGGGCCAGCAGACGATTGTCCCAGCCGAGCAGCAGACGGTTGGCCGAGGGCGGCAGTAGCGTCCCGTCGTCGGCCACCTGGAGCCCCGGGTAGCGTGCCTGCCATTGCCTGGCCAGGGCCATCCAGGCCTCACGCATCGGCGCGGGCGCCGCTGCGGGTATCACCAGCCAGCTGTCGGTACCGCCGAACAGCTGGTTGAGCGCCGGTGGCTGCTCGGTCGGATCGAGATAGCGCAACAGGTCGTATTCAGGGTCGATATCCACGCGCAGCGGCTCGCCCGGGAGATCGAAGACCAGGCGATTGCGCGGCTTGTCGACGCGGGCCTGCAGCAGTCTGGCCGATGTCTCGCCGCTCAGACTGACCGCGACCGGCAGGTCGAACGCGAACGGCGGCGCGTTTTCCTGGGCGATATCCAGCGTGATTCTATAGGCGCCGCCAGTGGCTTCGACCCCGACATCGACCAGGCGCAGTCTGGGCGCATCGGGGCGCTCCAGCCATTGCCTTGCCCCGGCCGCCAGCTCGCGGTTCGATCCGGCGATGCTGTCGATCGCGTCGGCGAAACCGGTCGGTGAAAAGCGGTGTTGCTGCCATAGGCGCTGCAGACCGGCGCTGAAGGCCGCATCCCCCATCGCGGTGCGCAGCATGTGGAACAACATCAGCGATTTGCTGTAGCCGATCGACTGTGAGGCGTCATTGTGTCGGCCGACGAACTGCAGCAGCGGCATGTCCTCGCCATCTGCGGCGAAATTGCTGTAACGCTGCAGGGCCTTGAGTCGGTACTGCCGCCCTTTGCCCTGGCGCTCCTGCATCCAGTGATCGGCCATATAGGCCGTCAGTCCCTCGCTCCAGTTGCCTTTCTGATAGTCGACCCACACACCGTTGCCCCACCAGTTGTGCAGGATTTCGTGCGGCAGTGAGGTGTAAGGGATAAACGGCAGGCGCATCACCTGCGAACCCAGCAGTGTAAACGACGGCATCCCAAAACCGGTCTGCCAGGGATTCTCGACCACTGCGAATTTGTCGTAAGGGTAGTCACCGATCAGTCGGCTGTAGTGATCGATGTAGTCACCCATAACGCCAAGATAGGTCTCCGCGAGTGCAGCATCTTCCTCGAGCAACCAGACCGACAGATCGATCGCGCCATGGCTGCGGTGATAACGCGTGAAGCGGTTGGCGATCAAGTACAGGTCGTCGTGCGGTTGGTCGGAGGTCCAGGTGACCCGACCGTCTTGCTGGCTGCGCCGGCCCACCCCGACCGCCTGCCAGCCCGCAGGCAGCGATACGGCCATCCGCACCCTGTCGACGGGGAGATCGAACAGGGGGAACCAGGCGGAGGCGCCGTCGAGATAGACGCCCTCTTCGGAAACGCTGCCGACCGGCATACCGCCATGCGTGCGCTGACCGGAAAACCGAAGGCGGCCCTGGTAACGCAATGTGAGCGATCGCCCGGGTGTCTGCATGCTGACGCGGTAGGCCTTGCGCAGACCGTCGGCGGAAGTGGCCAGCGTCTGCAGCGTGCCGTCCGCGGTCTGCACCGACAGGCCGGCGTTGAGCACGAACTCGAAGGCGGCCGACGGATCTTCCACCCGAACGTTATCTTCGGCGGAGATTTCCCCAGAATCCGGACGCACATCGACCGCGAGCTCATGGGTTAGTCTTTGCGCTGACGCAGACAAGGGTGCGCAAATGAGAAACAAACACAGTATGACACTGGCCGCTGTCGCGGCCATGGTTGGGACGATCGTCGGGTTGGTGGCTGGCATGGTGATGTCGGCCAATGCGGCGGCGGGGGAGGCGGATTTCATGACGCCGATTGTTGTCGAACCGGCAAAATCCGCAACCCTGCCGGAACTGATGACAAAGCTGCGCTCAGAGCGCCTGATCTACGTTGGCGAGACCCACACCGCCTACGCGGATCATCTGCTGCAGCTCGAGGTCTTGCGCGGCATGGCGGCGCGACCCGAGGGGCTCGCCGTGGGCGTCGAGTGGTTTCAGTCGCGTTTCCAGCCAGTGCTGGACGACTACCTGGCCAGCAAGATAGACGAAGCCGAGCTATTGCGGCGCACGGAGTACTACGACCGGTGGCGTTTCGACTACCGGCTGTATCGCCCGATCATTCAGTTCGCAAAAGACAAGGGGATCCCGATTATCGCGCTCAATGCGGCGCGTGAATTGACCGATGAAATACAAAGGGTCGGGATCAACGACCTAGCGCAGGATATGAAATCACAGCTGCCGGACGGCTACGACTTCGAGGACAAGGACTACGAGGGTCAGCTGCGGGAGATGTTCGATCTGCACCAGCGTGATGATGCGCTATTTCAGCGTTTCCTCGAGGTCCAGCTGACATGGGACGAGAGCATGGCGCAGCGGGTTGCGGATTACCTGAAGGCCAACCCGGGCGGGCGCATCTTGGTGCTCGCTGGGAAGGGACATGTCTCGGGGCGCAGCGGTATCCCAAACCGGGTGACGCGACGCACGGGCATCGAAGGGACGACGATCGCGACCTTCAACCCGGCATCACGGATGTTCAACAGTGCCGATTTCCTGGTCCTGGCCAACGAGCAGGTGTTGCCGCCGCCCGGTCTAATGCGGGTGCTGCTCGATGAACGAGACGGTGGAGTGTTCGTAAAGGGCTTTACGGAAGACAGTCCAGCGGAGACCGCAGGCATCGAGGAGGGCGATCAGATCCTCGCCATCAATGGCGACCCGATCAAGTACTACACGGACCTCAAAATTGCGATGCTGGACCAGGCGCCTGGCAGCGAGATCTCGGTAACCGTGAGACGCGATCGACTCATCGGCGGGGCGACCAACGAGACCGTCACCTTCGCCCTCGCAGGCGCTTCCTCACCGCACGGCTAACCTGCGTACCTCGCCGATTTCCTGCTGCGGCCCCCGATACCCTCGCCCTGACGGGGCCTACTCGTTACAGCCGGTTTGACTTGGTGTCAGCTACGCCGGCACCGTCTTTCACTGCGTGCACCCCGTCACAACGGCCTCCCGGTGCCCTCGCCACGAAACCCGGTAAGGTATGCGGGCTGGGCGTTCGCACAGCTTTGAAG
>JBATKF010000159.1:0-2237 GCA_049669185.1 Sedimenticolaceae bacterium
TTTGACCAGTTTGGCAAGAGGCCGAATAACAAAGGACCCAATGAGCTTCGCCTGGCCGAAGTCGTGAAGCGAGGGACACGCTGGAGCGTGACGTTTCTTGACGACGAGTTGGAGCAGGCCGAAGTCGAGCAGCTGAAGGATGAGTTCCAACTGGCGATTGATCCCGCGGTGACGCACTACGCAAGCCTGCGGGTCGCATGCGATCTCGCACGGAGCGCGCGCGACCGGAAGCGGCATGTCCTGTTCTATATCCACGGCTACAACAACGATATGAAGGACGTGATCGGGACTGCACACTACCTAGAGAATCGCTATGGTGTCGATGTGTTTGCATTTTCTTGGCCGGCGGACGGTGGCGGCGTATCGGGCACCTTTAACTACAAGTCGGACAAGCGTGATGCACGCGCATCAGCGGGCGCGCTGGACCGGGTACTGGCGATCAGTTTCCGCTATTTCAAGCTGATCACCGAGGCCCGGCGGCTGGAACTCTACGAGAAGGCTAGAAAGAAATTTCCAGAAAAGGCCGAAGTTCGCGAAGACCTGTACGTCCGCCTGTTGGAAAAGGACTGCCCGTTCACGGTCAACGCCCTATTTCATAGCATGGGCAACTATCTGCTCAAGCAGGTCCTCAAAAGCACGAGCAGCGAAGGCAATCACCTACTGTTCGACAACGTCATTCTTTGCCAGGCCGACGCCAACAACCTTGAGCACGATCTTTGGGTCGATCAGATCCGCTTCCGCAACCGTCTATACGTGACTATCAACGAGGACGACTATGCGCTGCGTGCGTCCAGGGCCAAGGCCGGATCGGAACAGCTGGCACGACTCGGCCACTATGTGCGTAACCTTACGAGTCGCAACGCGCACTACATCAATTTCACCGATGCGTCGTGGGTCAAGAGCTCGCATTCGCCGTTTGCCAAGCCGGCCGAGAAGAACGACGAAGTATTCGAATTCTTCGCCAAGGCCTTCTCTGGCGGCTCGCCAGAGGCTGGGCTGCGATATTTCCCGGAAGGCAACTTCTTCGCGCTTCGCTAACCGACTCAATGCATGAGTAGCGATGGTTCGGGGGTTGCGGGCAATTGAGGAATCTATCTTGTAGCGCTTTCTTTTACTAGGAGCCTGCGCGGTAGAAGGTGACGGTCCCGCGGCTTCCCCACTTCGGGCCCAACCTTTTCCTGGACGGTGGTTCAGGGAGTTGTCCCGGTGTTTGCGAAGGAACTCAGACGATTATGAAGCAGAGGGTTGGGAATGCCCATCGGAATCAGTGTGTTAGGCGATTGCAGGGAGAGAAAGTGGGTCGCTTCGATTTGCGCGGCGGTCTTACCAGAGGCTGGGGCATGTCCGGGTGCTGCGAGACCAGTGCCGTTTCTGACTTGATTGACCTGGTCGCAGTTAATAAGTCAAGCCCTGTCAGTCGCCCTAGCAGTTGCGCACACCGAAGGCAACGTCCCTGGACTCGACTTTCTCGATCGATCGGCGGCCGGCCAACGCGCCGGCGCCGACTTTTCCAACGCCAATAGCGTCGATAGCCTTCTCGGTGCCAACGCACGACGGTGTCAGGGTGCAATGCGTGCAATATCGCCCGCCATCCGATTACGTATTTTGTGAACAGAACCCAGAACAGGCGGTCAAGCGCCGACACCCGCGGGCGCTTCACCGACGACCTGAGCATTGCGAGCTGCCGGCGCAGTGCTAAATTCTCGAGGGCCAATTGTCGATGCGACTGGAAGAGAGAGCACAGCGTTTTCAGTACTGCCAGTGACTGATTCAGCATGCCAATGATGCTTCAACAAACGCCAAGGAATTTCGAGGACTTCCAACCGATTGGGTTTTGAGACGGCACAAGTGATTCGCTATCCACACGCTGCTGGCTGATCGGTCAGACATTTGCATCGAGCTTACGAGAGGATCTCGAAAGTCGTATGGCGGTGTCCTCGCTTGATGCGGTAGCTTGAGAAATCGCCGCGATCGATGGTGAAAACCTTGCGTACCTTTGAGGCTTCCGCGAGCGCCACCAGTGACGCGTCAGCGAGATCCATGGGATGATCTGTGTACTGCATCATCAGCTCGAACATCCTGGTCAAAATCTTGTCGTCGAGATACCAGACATTGAGTCCTTGGTCTGTGACAAAGTCCATCAGGCGTTGTGCGCCGATGCTGCCTGGGTCGAGCAGGTGAAAAGCTTCCGTGAGAACGGGAATCGTGGTGCACAAGGGTTCCTCAATACGCCTGAG
>JBATKF010000160.1:0-2029 GCA_049669185.1 Sedimenticolaceae bacterium
ATTCCGATGACGTTGCCGACCGGCAGCATGGACGCCTATGTCAGTGCAGCGTTTCAGCTGCCCATGCTGTCGGCCGAGGAAGAGCACGATCTCGCCGTGCGTCTGCGCGACAACCAGGATCTGGAGGCCGCGCGCAGCCTGGTCATGTCGCACCTGCGTTTTGTCGTGCGCATTGCCCGTGGCTACAACGGTTACGGCCTGCCTCAACATGACCTGATCCAGGAGGGCACGGTGGGCCTGATGAAGGCCGTGCGCCGGTTCGACCCCGAGATGGGCGTGCGCCTGGTCTCGTTCGCGGTCCATTGGATCAAGGCCGAGATCCACGAATACATCCTGCGCAACTGGCGCATCGTCAAGGTGGCGACGACCAAGGCGCAGCGCAAGCTGTTTTTCAACCTGCGCAGCGCCAAGAAGCGCCTGGGTTGGTTTTCTCAGCAGGAAATCAAGGAGGTCGCAGAGGACCTCGGCGTCAAACCTGAGACCGTGCTCGAAATGGAGTCGCGTCTAGCGAACTACGATGTGGCCTTTGACGGCAGCGATAGCGATGACGACGTCCCCAGCGCTGCGCCGGCGGCCTATCTGCCTGACCTGCGCCATGAGCCCTCGGCGCTATTGGAGCGGGCCGACAGCGAGACTGCACAGCGCGACGAGCTGTACGGCGCGCTGGAGACGCTGGATGCGCGGAGCCGCGACATCCTGCAGCGTCGCTGGCTGAGCGAAGGCAAAGAGACCCTGCATGAACTCGCCGACGAATACGGTGTGTCGGCCGAGCGCATCCGCCAGATCGAGGCGGCCGCGCTGAAGAAACTGCGCCAGTCCCTGGCCGCCTGATCGGCCCGGCCCGCCGCCGAAATCGATCGCCCCAACGCCCGCTATCGTGCGGGCGCTGGGCGTTCCGGGGCAAAATTTTCAGCGCTGCACATTCCCTCTTTTTCCGGACAATACTCGCCCGTCAATCCTCCGGGTCGCTGGTGCGATCCTGCGCCGTCGCGCGGCGCGTCTTCGGCGCCTTCTGTTTTCGCTCTGCATTGCCCGGGATCATCGGATCGTCGTCGTCCATCAGGATGCGATGGGCGGGTCCCTCGAGATCGTCGTACTGCCCGGTACGCACGGTCCACAGGAAGAACGCAATCGCGACCCCCATCAGACCGACCGCGAGGGGAATCAGCAGATACAGAATCGACATGACTAGCCTTGTTTCAGTCTGAGTGCGTTGAAAACGACGACCAGGGAACTGGACGACATTCCGATTGCCGCCATCCACGGCGCCACCAGGCCGGCTGCAGCCAGCGGCACGGCCGCGAAATTATACAGAATCGCCCATGCCAGATTCTGCTTTATGACCTTACGGGTGGCGCGCGCCTTGCGAAACCCCTCGGGCAGCACCGCCAAACGCTCCGACAGCACGACCATATCGGCGCTGGCGTGTGCAAGTTGCGCCCCCTGACCCATCGCGATAGATACGTCGGCACCAGCCAGCACCGGAGCGTCGTTCACGCCATCGCCGATCATAGCGACACAAAAACCGGCGGCCTGCAACTCGCGCACCCGTGCCAGCTTGTCGTCCGGGCGCATCCCTGAGCGCGCATCGCTAATACCCAGCTGGCCGGCGACGCGCTCGACTGCGGCGGCGGCATCGCCACTCAGGATCTCCACCTGGAGACCCAGGTCGCGCAGCTGGCGAATCGCCAGATCGGCGTCGTCTCGCAGCTCGTCGCGAAGCTCGAAGCGGGCCAGCGGCCCCTCGCGATCCCCGAGCAAGACCTGGGTGGCGCCGTTGGCGAGTGGCTCTGGCGCCTCCTTCCTGCTCAGTGCCGCAACATAGGCGGGACTGCCGACGCGATAGTGGCGCCCGTCGATCACCCCTTCGATCCCCTGCCCCGGCTGTGCGCTCAACTCGCTCACCCGGGGCGTCTGTGGCGCGTGTGCACAAAGCGCCTTGGCGACCGGATGCTCCGAGCCACTCTCCACCGCTGCCGCCAGCGCCAGACAACGCGCGCGATCGGCCCGGTCCGGCGCCAGCAGCTCT
>JBATKF010000161.1:0-3328 GCA_049669185.1 Sedimenticolaceae bacterium
CGCCGGGTTTCGTCCTGGGCCCGTGAGATCGACGGGGGGTCTTCAACTCCCCCGCCCAGCGGTCCGGCTGAAGTTGCCGATCACCACGGCCAGGATGCCGAACGCCAGGAGTAACCACGCCCGATAATCGATGATCCCGCCTGTCTCTGGTCCGCCAGACGCCATGAGCAGCATCGCGAGTACAAACAATCCCGCGCCGAAAATCCAGAATACCCGTGCCATGATTCCACCTCCGCTGCGATTACAGCTCCTCAGTAACTAATTAGTTTATAAGCGTATTCTTATTCTTTAAGCAATGACATTTCGCAATGCATTGGTAATAGAACGATAAAGCGACATTGCGACCGCGCAGCGTGCCCGATGGGGAACGGTCAGAGGGTCAAGGCAGCCCGTTCGCTGCCGTCGGAACCGAACAGGCTGACGAATTCAACGGCCGGCACCGCCGGGCTGAACAGGAACCCCTGAGCGGTCCGACACCCGTGACGCCGGAGGAAGTCCACCTGGCGTTCATTCTCGACACCCTCAGCCACGACGTCGAGACCCAGCGAATCGGCCAGTCCAATGATCGCCTTGACGATGCTCGCATCGTCCGCGTCGGTCTCGATGTCGCGCACGAACGACCGGTCGATCTTGAGCGCACCGAGGTGGAAACGCTTGAGGTAGTTGAGCGAGGAATAACCGGTACCGAAATCATCCAGGCTGGTGTGTATACCCATGCCTTTAAGCTCATTGAGCATACGAACAACCAGGTCGGTATCGCTCATCAGCACGCTCTCGGTCAGCTCCAGCTGGATGCTGTCCGCAGTGATATCGGATGCCTCCAGACAGTCCCTGACGGTACCGATCAGGTCCCCGCAAGCGAGTTGTTTGGCTGAGATGTTGACGGCAATCGGGACCTGAGCGATGCCATGCGTCGCCCAGTCTGAAAGTTGAGTGCAGACTTGCTGCAAAACCCACTTTCCGATCGGTACGATCAGGCCGCTTTCTTCGGCCAATGGTATGAAGTCGGCTGGAGACACCGAGCCGCGTTTCGGATGCTGCCAGCGCAAGAGCGCCTCGGCGCCAATGATGCGGTTGGAATTCAGATCCACCTTGGGCTGATAGTGGATACTCAGCTCGCCGCGTTCTGCCGCTTTTGCGAGATCGCGTTCGAGATTGAGTTTTCTGCGATTGCGTTCGCCGATCTCCTCACTGTACAGCGTGACATTGTTACGACCATGCGCCTTGGCCTGGTACATGGCCATATCAGCATTCTTCAGCAGCGCCTCCACGCTATCCCCGTCGTTGGGAAACACCGCGATACCCACGCTAGGCGTGATCGACAACTCGCGGGTGCCGATCAGATAGGGCCTGGCCAGCGTATCGAGCACGCGACGCGCGACCGTTCGGGCCTCACCCGCATCGTGTACGCTGGTGATCAGAAAGGTGAACTCATCGCCTCCCAGACGTGAAAGCTTCGGCGGTGGAGAGTCGCACGTGTCCCGGGCAATGGAATCGGACTCGCGGATGTTGTGTTTCAGGCGGTCCGCGACGGCGCACAGTAGCTCGTCGCCTATGCTGTGTCCGAAAGAATCGTTGACTTTTTTGAAGTCGTCGAGATCCAGATAGGCCACCGCGACTTTCTCTTCCAACTGTCGGGCCTGTGTTAGAACCGATTCGAGGATGGAGAAGAAGTGTTGCCGGTTGGGCAAACCCGTGAGAGTGTCGAAATTTGCCAGCTTCAGGGCGGCCCGCTCGGCGTGCACCGCGATCTCCGTCTTTTTTTGTGACTCTTCGAGCAGTGAGGCGAGGCGTGTGCCCATGTGGCTGACCGACTCGGCCACGTCACCGATATGGTCGGAAGACTCGAAATCGATGTCTGATTTGTACCGTCCGTCGGCGATGGCGCGCGCATAGTCGGAGACTTTACCGAGGCGGCGTTGCAGCACACGAAACAGCAGGGCACTGACGATCAGCAGCAACAGCACGAGCAGCGACAGACTGCCGACGGATGTGCGTTCCAGTCGGCTCAGCAGCCTGCGTTGGGTAGACAGGTTTGCTCCTGCGCTGCGTAGATCCTGAGTCATGTGTTCGCTCGATTCGAGGACAGTATTGTCGAGCCTTGTCTTCGTGTCGGCGAGCGATGATTGGAATTCGGCAAACACATCCTCGGAATCCGACAACAGCTGCTGCAGCTGATTGGGGCTGCGGACGTCGAGCGCCTCGTTCGTGATATCCCCGAAGACAGCAACGATCTCTTCGAGTTCGTCGCGATCGATGGCGGTAGCGGCATGCAGGTCGCGCGGGAACCGGTCAAAGGCCGATTGCATGTCGGACAGGCTGCTGGTCAACGATTCATGGCCTCGATCGGCATCCAGAACATAAAGCTCGAACTCTGCCAAGTGGCGGCTCACGGTGATATCGAGCGAATGGAGCAACTTGAACGCCGGCAGCAGGTGCTGTGAGACCAGTTGTGACTCAAGTTCGATGTGCTGGGAAAGCCCGAGCAACACTTCGTTTTGCCTGGTGTTGTTATCGATCTCGTAGACGATATAGCGGATGACTGCCAGGCTTCCGACCACCATCAGCACGATACCGAAGACCATCAGCCAGTGAATGCCTGGCAGCCTCTTCTTGCTGGAGGAGTTGTGCGGGCTGTATTTGCTATCCACTGGGGTCCCCGGGAGTATCAGTTCGTGCGCCAGGGTTGGTGGACGAAATCGAAGGCCAGTGTGTCGGAAATGGCGTGATCGTCGTTCTCCGAGTGGTCGAATACGGCTATCCCGCCGGCGACACTGCCGGGTCGCTGAGGAAGCGCGACATCATCGGCATTGCCTGTGGAAAGCTTTCGGCTGAGTTCCAGACGCCATTTTCCTTGCGACCACACACCGCGCGCCGCGACATCCGCAACTGAGCCGCGTGGGGACTCGGTGAGTAGATACTTGGGCATCAGCGGCTGATCGAAGCGCCTGTAGCGTTTCGTCTTATAGATCTTGTCGCCAGTATCGCTCGGGCGCGATATGTACAGGTTGCCGCCATCCGCGATGCTCAGTTTGTATGCCCGCAACAGCTTGCTGCGGCTGACTACCAGGCTCTTGTCGTGAGCGAGTCCCAAGGGATTGGAACGGGAGGCCTTCCAATGCCAGGTGTCGGCAGTGAATTCCTCGCCCGAGCGCCAGTCGGTCGAGTAGTTTTCGTCGGTTGAGAACTGGACGGCGAGACGGTCCTCACGCTGCGGTCCCTTCACGTACTTGTTCAGCTCGCCGTTCCAGACCCAGGGCTTGTGCACGGTGTCTTCTGAATCGTCGTCCCATTCAACGAACAGAAACACCCGGTCGCTATGCGTCCC
>JBATKF010000162.1:0-6274 GCA_049669185.1 Sedimenticolaceae bacterium
AGGACGAGAAAGAACGCGGTAGTTCCCCACTTGAACTTTTGCAGACGTGCCCGGGTTGCAGCCGGGTCGCTTCCCTCGAACCATCCCCACTTCACGGCCAGGCGATACAGGCCGATGCCGCCGTGCAGCTCTACGGCGAGCAAAAGGAGGATGTAAAGCCCCCACATGCCATCGCTCCAGACCCTATCAGCGGAGCCGTAGGGCCCGATCGTCTCGGGTTGAGTCAGCATGATGTAGAGATGCGGCGATGCCAGAAAGAATAGCGCGAACCCCGTGAAGGCCTGCCAAAACCAGAGGCTCGTATCACTGTGATGGAAAGCCTTCATGTGGGAACGGAATTCTCTGTACTGACGGTAATTGATAGGAAACTTGCGCAGTGCGAGAAAGGCATGCCCCACGAACAGCGCGATCACAATGGCGACAACCAAGGAGACAATCCACGGCTGCGCCTCGCCCAGGAAGTAGTACCCCTCGAAGAACTTGGTCACCGCCCACATGGCATCCTTGCCGAGCAGGATCGAGGAGACAAAGAACATGTGACCCCACATGAACAGGCCAAGCGCCAGTCCGCTCGCGCTCTGCAGCAGGTCGAGCCTCGCCGGCCAGCGGCTCCGTCTCGACCGGTTAGCAAGCCCGGCACCCGCTATCACGCTAGAATCTGTAGCCATCGAGCCACCTCCTGTTTTTGACGGCTACCGCCGTGCTGAAAACCACCAGAAGTCTCACATCAGACCGATCACGTCCCACCAGATAGAACCGACGCCGACCCAGATAATGATGTTCAGCACGCTGACGGCACCGCCGACCGCCCACCAGGCGCCCATGCTCACATAGCCGGTGCCGAACACCACGGGCGCAGGCCCGTTGGCGTAGTGGGTCAGGCTCGAGAACAGGTTGCTGAAGTACGCAAGCGCCAGAGCGGCCAGTACTGGAGGGGTGCCGACGGCCAAGGCGACCGCGAGAAAAGGTGCGTACATGGCGCTGATATGGGCGGTTTGGCTGGCAAACAGGTAGTGGCTGTAGAAATACACCAGGCCAAGGATAAGGAAGGCGACAGTCCACTCCATGCCCTGCACCTGTGCACCGACGCTCTCCCCGAACCAAGGAATGAAGCCGAGTTTGTTGAGCTGCGTCGCCATCATCACCAGCGCTGCGAACCAGACGATGGTGTCCCATGCGCTCGTCTCCCGCAGGATGTCTTGCCAGGTCAGCACGCCGGTCAGCAGGAGCAAGCCTAAACCCACAAGGGCCGCGGTGGTGGCGTCCACGCCCAGGTTCTTGCTGAAAATCCAGAGGCAAAGGAGCAATGCGATCACCGCGAGCGTTAGCCACTCGCCCGGCTTCATCGCGCCCATCTCCCCGAGTTGATCGCTAGCCATCTGGGCGGCCTGCGGCGTCTCTTTCACTTCCGGAGGGTACACCTTGTAAACGAACAGTGGGATGACGATCAAAGAGACGATGGCCGGCACGAGCGCGGCCAGGAACCACCCTCCCCAGGTCACCTCGACCCCCGCGTCACCCGCCAACTTGGCCGCCAGGGGATTGGCCGCCATGGCGGTCATAAACATGGCGCTTGTGATGATGTTGATCTGAAAGGCGTTGAGCATCATGAAGGCACCCACCCGTCGCTGCGTGCCGTTGGCGGGGTCGCTGTCATAGGCCAACGAGACCGAACGCAGCAACGGCATGAGCACACCGCCGGCGCGGGCGGTATTGCTGGGCATGGCAGGTGCAAGCACCAGGTCGGCGAGGCCGAGACCATAGGACAAACCCAGGGTCTTCTTGCCAAAGCGTTTCATGAAATGCAACGCAATGCGCGCGCCGATGCCGGTCTTGATGACGGCGCGCGACACGAAGAAGGCCACACCGATCAGCCAGACCGTATTGTTGCCAAAGCCGCTCAGCGCATCGCCGATCTTCAGCGTTCCTGTGAGCGCTGTCGCAGCGACACCGATGATGGCCACGGCCCCCATTGGCAGGGGTTTAGTGATGATGCCAACGATGGTAGCGACAAAAATGGCGAGTAAATGCCACGCCTCCTGCGTTACCCCCTCCGGAGGCGGCATGAACCAGATGATGACGCCTATGCCTAACGTGATCAGAAACGGCACTAGCTTCGCCGGGGCGAGCACTGCCGCCCGCGTTGCTGGATCGACCATGAGCTTTCTCCGCGTTTATGCCTGCCCTACCCCGAACGCGGGAATGATCATGGATCAAAAAACGTCGCAGCTCAAGCGACCACCACCGAAAACTCGCCGACCTTTCGACACCAGATAGGCGGCACCATCGACCGCGATGCAATACACGGCCCGTGCTTCTCGATAGTTTCAATGGCCCCTGCCGTCGGGCTCGAAATGCAAGCGCCGAGCGCGGTGGGCCAGGCAGTTCACTGCTGCTCTTACCCCATCCGGGCCGCGCGCCGCTCTTGGCGGACGAACCAGGCATCTCGTTGCATCCTGGTACTATCCACACGTGCCGTCACATCGAGCGATCATCATGTATGAAGCGTGGCGGCACGCAGCGCGTTGGTGGGGCTTGTGCTCGGTAACTGAATGATCCTGTGAAATGGAATCGCTGATTTTGCGAGAACCGAAACGTCCACGCATCGTCATCGCTGGGGCCACAGGCTTCATCGGGACTGCCGTATGCAGGGCGCTTGCCCCGGACTACGACCTAGTGGCCCTTACCCGCTCGCCGACCCGAGCCTCGATAACCGAGGAGGAGGCCGCTGTCACGTGGCGGCACTGCGATCTGTTCGGCCTCGGCGAACTCGAGACCGCACTCGCGGGCGCCGATTACGCCATCTATCTCGTGCACTCGATGGCACCCTCCTCCCGACTCACCCAGGCCCACCCGGAGGACCTGGACCTGGTGCTGGCGGATAATTTCGGACGGGCAGCGGGGCACGCGCGTTTAAAGCAGATCCTGTTCGTGGGCGGCATTATGCCCCAGGGATTCGACATCTCACGATTGCTCTGGAGCCGGCGCGAAACGGAAATGGCCCTGGGCGCATACGGTGTTCCGGTCACTTCGCTGCGTGCCGACCTTGTGGTGGGCCCGGGGAGTTCTTCATTGAAGATGTTGGTCACGTTGGTCCGTCGTCTGCCCGTGATCCCGCTACCGCGCGCCGCGCACTCGCGCGCTCGGCCGATCGCCATCACCGACCTAGTCAGGGCTATCCGATTGTGCCTGGGAAACCCGGCGAGCTATTCCGCCCACTTCGATATCGGCGGGCCGGAGGCGCTCAGTTACCGAGAGCTTGTCAGCGAGACTGCCCAGGTCCTCGGCATCCGTAGACCGACTTTCACTCTCCCCTTTCTGCCGCTCCGACTGGCCGCGTGGATCATGGGTCCGATTACCGGTTCTCCCGCCGAGCTGGTGAAGCCGCTGGTGGAGAGCCTGCGCCAGGACGCCCCGGTTCGCAGAAATCCAATCCAAGAGGGTATCTCAGCGCAGAGTGTCCCCTTTCGTCAGGCCCTGGCCGAGACCCTGGACTCAGCGACGGGTCTGCTTCTGCCCAGCCCTCGGCTCAGCCTGCGCCAACAGGACGATCGGGCGATTCGGGAGGTCAGCGTGGTGCGGTCCATCCAGCGAATCTTCCTTCCGCCCGGGCAGGACGCCGGCTGGGTTGCCGGCAACTATTTCCGCTGGCTGCCGCGCCTCTGCTGGCCCTTCTTGCGCTGTGATTTTGACGCCCTTGGCTCCTGTGGGATCTACGTCCGCTTCCCCCGGCTTCACCTGTTGACGCTGACCTTCAAGCCCGAGCACAGTTCCCCCGGGCTCCAGGTCTACTTCATCACCGCGGGCCTGCTGGCGCGGTCCCAGACTCGGCTTCAGGGGCGATTCGAGTTTCGCGAAGTGCTCGGTGCACGCTACGTCATCGCGGGCATACACGACTATGCGCCCGCCCTGCCCTGGTACATCTACATGTTTACCCAGGCCCCTGTACACCTAGTCGTCATGAGGATCTATCAACGTCATCTCGCGCGCCTGGCCCGTTGAGCCTGAGCAGCACCCTTGTGTCACCGTTCCAGGAGAAGGTTCGGCCAGAAGGATTTCCCGGATTGGTTTTTCTGCGGATTTTGCTGAGTTAGAGCGGTGAGCATGAGAGCTGCCGACGATTTCGCCAACAGCAGGGACGTCTCCTCACAGCACGTTATCTGCATTGGCATCACACAACCATGAACGCGCCTACCGAATATCAAATAGCGCCGCTTATCCCATGCGCTGTTCGATATTCAGGAAAGGACAGCTGGTTTCGGCGAATTTTAAGAGCGGCAACGGGATGCCACTTGCAATGCGCGGATTTCGAGTAATATGAGCCGAATCACGCTGCAGAGAAAACGCCATGACTGCCCACCGCATATCGGCGACCCAACATTTCGGAAATTACGTGTCACCCCCGTAGGCGGGCTCTCATGCGATCCATCATGCTTTGTCGGGCAGCTTACCTGCTGATCTATGCTGACTTGGCGCGAGAGGTTGGCACGCCAGTCACCCGTGAACTACGACGGGCCGGACTACCGACAACCCTTGATGAATTCCCGGACAGCTACATCCCGGTGCTTCAGGCGATGAATTTCGTCCACGAAGTCGAAAGTCGCGAGGGCATCAACGACATCGGACTGCTCGCCGCGCAACGACTAACCTGCGATCGACTCAGCCCTTGTTTGACCGGACTGACCTCGAGTGCATCAACGCTATACGATCTGTTCTGTCGCTTCGCGATGATGATCCGGCTGGAGAACACCTCGGCTCACGCGTCTATGTGCCGCGAAAAAGACCTGGTCCGAATCACCATCCGCATACTTGGCAATGTGGAGCCCAAAAAACAGCGTTACGTTGAATGGCTACAGGCGATGCTCCCTATTCAACTGATCCGTCACGTCGTCGGCGCTTCATGGTCACCCGTCGAGCTCACTCTTCGCTCGCGATTCGATCCCGGCCCAGAGGTTTACGACACATTTCCGGAAACCCGCATCCTCGTCGGAAGTAGATCGACGTCAATCCTTGTGCCCGCGACACTGATGACCAAGGCAGTAAGACACAACGACGATACGACGCCGACCACCGAAAAGATGCCTGCCTTTTCGCGAACTCTTTCACAGCGGAAACTGGATTTTCGCGAGTCACTGATGCTAGTCCTGCGCTCATACGTCAGGGAAAGCCATCTGGACGTCGGCCTGGCCGCCGAGATCGCCGGAACCAGCGTTCGGACACTGCAGCGCCGACTGGGTACCTTGGGAATGAATTACTCGCACCTCGTACAACAAGTCAGGTTCGACGCCGCCACAGAAATGCTCGCCGACCCAGGCCAACGCGTGATGGATATCGCACGCGCAGTGGGCTACGACGATCAAGCCCATTTCACCCGCGCATTCAAGCGCATCGCCGGAATCAGTCCGACCGAGTATCGCAGAGCACTGCGCAGTACCTGATCGGGTCGAGCAACCGCCTTTGGAGACAAGGTCCGCTTTCGGACCATCCCCCTTGTTTCTACTCACCTGGCCGTCGGCGAAGCACCCACGCCGCCAAGTGGCGCGAAATGGCAAGGACATTCCCGACCGGCAAGGTTAGTCTTCCGGCATGACCCAAGAGCAGGCTGGCTTCTGATATCAAGCATTTGGTGGGACGCCAACAGCGGCGATGAAGGCCCCGCGATATCCGTATCAACGGGGCGACGGCACCAGCCCAAAAATGTGACGACCATTGAGACCGAGAAAAAATGAAACAGTCCAGACCAATGCAAACCTTGTCGCTGGTTGCCGCTCTCATCCTGCATAGTGTCGTGTCGATTGCGACCGAGTCTGTCACCGTCGACAATTTTGTCCGCGCCGAGACGGACATGACAATGGATCGATACGTCAAACAAGGTGCTTTCGGAAGATTTTTACATATCCGTGTCCCAACGCCACTCGACAAACAGGATGTGATTCGCATGAACCGCGACACCCTCTACTCAATGGGTGTCTTTGATCTCGATGCCGGTCCGGTGACGATAACCAAGCCGGAATCCACGGGGCGCTTCCAGTCGATGCTGGTGATTAACCAGGATCATTCGATGCTGCCGGTTGAGCATGGCAGCGGCGAATTCAGTTTTGACAAAGATGAGGTCGGCACACGCTACATGATCGTCGTCTTCCGTACGTTTGCCGATGCTGCCGACGCGGAAGACGTAAAGGCCGCCAACGCACTTCAAGATGCGATTCAGGTGCAACAGAAAAAATCCGGCCTGTTCGAAATTCCCGACTGGGACGAAGCGTCGCTGAAAAAG
>JBATKF010000163.1:0-9938 GCA_049669185.1 Sedimenticolaceae bacterium
CTCAAGGGGTTGTCCTGGTGTTTCCGAAAGAATTCAGTCGATTATGAAGTAGTGGTTTGGGAATGCCCACGGGGATCACGCAGTTAGGTGTTTGTGGGAGAAGCGAGTGGGTGTAAGTGCCGACCACCTACCGCGGTTATCTGCCGCGTGCCTCAAACAGGGGTTTTCTTGCTCTCTGACAATAGCGACGCCCCTAGGGTGACAGAACGGCAGCTCGCTGATACGCGGGGCTGACAACCGTCACGAAAAGGATTAAGAGAGACTGACCGAAGAACCGGGCATAGCGCCGGCCCAGATTTGACGGTCAAGTCCGACGCCATGCCCCCCACCGTGCGATTGCACAGTGAGGCCAGTGTCGCACTCAAGGTCTTGTTTATCCAGCACGGATTGTTCCGCCGTCGCAGAGCTGCCCAGTGCGCGGCTGTATCACTGCGCCCGCTGTCATCGCCAAGTGATGCTGTGTCGCCGCTGTGATCGGGGGCATGTGTATTGCTTCGACGGTTGTGCGCCCGAGGCACGTCGTGATTCGCTGCGCCGCGCCGGCGCGCGTTACTGCGCCACCCGTCGCGGCCGCTTCAACAATGCCGAACGCCAGCGTCGATTTCGCGCCAAATCCTCAAAAGTAACGCATCAGGGTTCTCCGCCGACGGGGACGCCTGCTGTAGTGGCGGTGAATGAAAAACCACCGGACAGTCTGCAGGCCCTGGCTCCCTCGGCCGTCGATTCGCTGCGTTGCCACCACTGTGGCCAACCCTGCGATCCGTTCCTGCGTCAGGACTTCCTCCGGTCTAGCGCGCGTAGGCGTTATCCGCCGTGATCGTCTGCGCGCCTCACGGGAGGTGCGATGATTGATAAAGAGCTGGAAGCCAAGATCCTGCGCTATCACTTCGTTGAGCAGTGGCGCGTGAATACGATTGCCCGGCAGCTGGGTATCCATCACTCGACGGTCGACCGGGTACTGTCGCAGGCCGGCCTGCCGAAAGCCGAGCGTGCGCCCCGACCGTCGATCGTCGACCCGTATCACCCGCTGATCATCGACACCCTGGCGCAGTATCCGACGCTGACGGCGGCGCGCCTATTGGCGATGGCCCAAGCCCGCGGTTATACCGGCGGCGCCAGTCAATTCCGTGCCCATGTCGCACAGCTGCGTCCACGCCGTCAGCCCGAGGCCTATCTGCGCCTGAAGACCTTGCCCGGCGAGCAGGGACAAGTCGACTGGGGACACTTTGGCCCCATCCAGATCGGTCGCGCCAAGCGCGAGCTGATGGCCTTCGTCATGGTGCTGAGCTTCAGCCGGCTGATCTTCCTGCGCTTTTATCTGAATCAACGCATGGATAACTTCCTGCGTGGGCATGTCGCGGCGTTTGACGCCTTTCAGGGTGTCCCGAAGGTCCTGTTATACGACAACCTACGTTCCGCGGTGCTCGAACGTCGCGGCCAGGTGATCCGCTTTCACCCGACCTTACTGGAGCTGTCCGCGCATTATCGTTTCGAGCCGCGCCCGGTCGCGCCGGCGCGGGGGAATGAAAAAGGCCGCGTCGAGCGCGCCATCCGGTATGTGCGTGAAAGCTTCTTTGCCGGTCGTACCTGGTCGGACCTTGACGACCTCAACGCCCAGGCCGAGGCCTGGTGTGCCGGCCCCAGTGCGCAACGGCGCTGTCCGGAAGATCCCGACCTCACTGTCGCCGAGGCCTTCGCTCAAGAGCGGGACCACCTGATCGCCTTGCCGGACAATCCGTTCCCGCATGATGAGCGCACCGAGGTCGGTGTCGACAAGACGCCCTATGTGCGCTTCGATCTGAACGACTACTCGGTACCGTACCGCTATGTCCAGCGCACGCTGAGTGTGTCGGCCTCGCTGACCCAGGTGCGCATCTTTGACGGTGACACGGTCGTCGCCACGCATCCACGCTCCTTCGATAAAGGCGAGCAGATCGAAGACCCCGCCCACATCAAGGAACTGGTCGCGCACAAACGAGCCGCGCGCACCCACCGTGGCTTGGATCGCTTGGCACAGGCCGTGCCGGCCAGTCGAGCCCTCCTGCAACTGGCCGCCGAACGCGGCACGCCGTTGGCGCGCGCCACGACGCAGCTGACCCAGTTACTCGATGACTACGGCGCCAGCGAGTTGGCACCAGCCATCGATGAAGCCTTGGCCAACCAAGTCCCGCACGTCAATGCCGTCCGCCAGGCGCTGGAACGCCGCCGTGAGCAGCGTGATCAACCGCCACCGGTGCCGCTGACCCTGCCAGACAATGACAAGGCCCGTCGGATCGTCGTGCGGCCACCGTCCTTGGCCGTCTACGACCAACTCCACCCACCGCATAACGACCTCGACGCCACGGAGCCCGACGATGACCCACCCGCCTAATGCCCTATCACCGGAGGCACTCCAACAGCAGGTCGCGGACCTCAAGCTGCATGGTCTGCTGGCCCACTGGCACACCCTCAGCGATGAGGCACTTGCCTGGTTACCGCAATGGCTGCAATGGGAACACGAGGAACGTCGCCGTCGCGGCCTGCAACGCCGCCTCAGCGCCGCGCATATCGGCCGTTTCAAACCGCTGGCCGACTTCGACTGGGATTGGCCGACGCAGTGTGACAAAAGCAGCGTATCCGCTTTGATGTCGCTCGATTTCATCACCGAGGCGGTCAACGTCATCCTGGTCGGCCCCAATGGCGTCGGCAAATCGATGATCGCGCAGAACATCGCCTACCAAGCGGTCATCCAGGGGCACAGCGCATTGTTTATCAATGCCGCCCAGATGCTCGGCGACCTCGCCGCGCAAGACGGCGACAACGCCTTGCGTCGACGCTTTGCCCACTACGCCCGACCCGATGTGCTGGTCATCGATGAGATCGGCTATCTGTCCTATGGCACACGCCATGCCGACATGCTGTTTGAAATCGTCAATCGACGCTACGAACGCAAGCCGACGATCATCACCACCAACCGGCCGTTTACCGAATGGCGGGAGGTGTTTCCCAACGCCGCCTGTGTCGTCTCAATCGTCGATCGCCTGGTGCACCACGCCGAGATCCTCGTCATCGAGGGCGAGTCCTACCGCATGCGTGAGGCCAAGGAGCGCGCGGCGCGCAAACCCACCAAGACCAAACGCCAACGCGGCACAAAAGCCCCTGCATCAAAGACAACCGCCACAGGAGGCCAGACACCATGAGCTTATCGGTGACCCCGCTATACACCCATTGGGACGCTGACGAAGCCTATCTCGTCATCCAGTTCCTCGATCGACTGCGCGAACAGCTGATTGAGACTTACGGCGATGAGATTATCGACATGCTGAAGGCCACAAATACCGACCACCATGACGACAGCGACCAAATCAAACTCCCGTTTGACGACGAGCTGCCATTTTGACCCGTCGACCCTGACGCATTGAGCCAGTAAGGTGAATGCCCCTGTCAGTACTGCCTCACCCGCGCAACGGCAAACCCCGCGGCAAATCGCCGCGCTTCGACCCCGGCGTTAACATCCCAGGAAAAGGTTCGGCCAGAAGCGTTGCCTGGCGTGGTTTTTCGGCGGATTACGCGGAGTTAGAGATATGGGAATGATGGCTGTCGACGATCTCGATGACAGCTTTCTTTTGGGCTCGCTCACATCCGCCGCACGGTTCAAATAACCGCGAGCGGGTGTCAAGCAATGGGCCACCGTTCAAGTGTTGCCATTCTTGACAACACGAAGAAGCGTTGTCATAATTGACAACATGAAAGCTGGACTCATCCACCGCTTCAAAAACATCACGTCAGAGGGCGACATCATTGAAGCAGTCATCTGGAAGGTACCGAACCCGGTCAAACCCTCAGAGCATCTGTACAAGTATCGTATGGTCTATTTGGTGAACGGCAAGCGCGTGGTCGGCTTCGACAATGAGCGTGGCAAGGGTGATCACTGTCACCTTGACGGGATTGAGCAGACTTACAACTTCACGACTGTGGACCAATTGATGGCCGACTTCATCGCTGAGATCGAAAAACGGAGGAAGCAATGAAAAGAGTGCTCACGATCACCCTGTCATCCGACTGGAAAGCGAACCTGGAGAAAGCAGCGGCAACAATGCAACGCGGCGTCAAGTCAGGCAAGTATCAAGGCGAGGTTCTGAACTTCGAATCGCCGGCTGTTTTGTTCGGAAAACTGACGGAACGCCGCTGGAACTTGGTACGTGAAATTCAGCGTGCCGAAGAACCGGTCGGAGTACGGGAGATCGCCAGACGAGTGAAGCGCGATGTGCGTCGGGTACATGACGATCTGGCGGTGTTGCTCGAGCTTGGTCTGATCGAGCGAACAGATGATGAGGCGCTTGTCTGTCCATTCAGCGATATCCACGTCGATATGCACATGAGGGCGGCGTGACTAAAATCGAAAAGCCTCCGCGATAGTCGGGGCGATTCACCTCGCTCTGATTCTGGAAGCTGTCCGTACCTAAGACCGGTTGGGTAAAGACAATGATCCCTGCGAGAAACAGGGTCTGTCGCTGATTGCGCTTGGCGTTTGTCGAAGGGCAATGCAAGACCTGAGCCCGAAGCAGATATAGAAACGCCACTCGCGTTCAGACATTCACCGCCTCGCGCTCGATGTACGGCTTGAGTTCTGCCCGCAACGCCTTTTCGGTTACCAGATCGACGGCACAACCCAGTTCATCTTCCAAATAAAACTGCACGCCGAAGTAACCGGCGGAAGTAGCCGGCCCGTCGAAACCGACGACGATATCCACGTCACTATCCGGTCGCGCCTCATCCCGAGCGGTCGAGCCGAACAACGCAAGCCGCGTTACACCGTAGCGCTCGGCGAGCACCGGTTTGGCTGCACGCAACGTCTGCAAGACCTGCTGTCTGTTCATCTCTCCACCTCGAAAACCCACCATCCCATAATACGACCGGAACTTCGCAAGTCACGCGTACCGCGGCACTTCGGATAGTCCGCACAACCCCAGAAGGCCTTTCCAGCGTTGGAGCCTCGACGCGCCACCCGCTTCACCATCGGACCATGGCAGGTGGGGCACTGAGGTCATGCCCTGCAGCAGCGGATTTTCCCGGGCGATGGCCCGCATGTGGGTGGTGACACCCTCGCCGATCTTGTCCGCGAGCTTGCGGATGACGGACCAGACTGGCTGCTCCGAGTCATCCGGCACCAGCGGCAGATAGAAGCGGACGAGCTTGTGATCGGCCGTCGCAAGCTGAAAGGCCTTTTTGCGCGAGCCGACCTCAGCGGCAATGCGGTCGATCTGATCACTGAATCGCCCCGGGTATCGCAGAGGCGTTTGGTGAAGATGAGCGGGAGGATGTAGTCCTTGGATTTCGGCGCGTCCTTGGCCCCGCGGATGGAGCAGGCCGCATGCCAGATCCAGGATTCGAGGGACCTGTCTTTGTTATTGTCTGCTGAGTTCTTACCCACCTTCTTTTGCGTTCTTGCCATTGACCTATTCCAGCAACTCCATGTCGTACTGACGCCGATTCGGCCGGTGGCGCTTACGCACTCTCCTATCGTCTCAAGGATACCTGCCGCGAAAATCGATTCTATCGCCTTTTCCGCTTTCGGCTTGCTGGCCTCAAGAAATGGGGGCAGATAAGAATGGCACTGAATTAAGCTCAAGCACTTGAAAAGGCGGGGAAACTCAGGGGGCTGGCGGCCCCGGATGGTAGGCTGAAGGTTGCGAAGCCACAGCAACCAACCAAGGAGCCAGCCCGCATGCATGCTACCCACCGTGCGACCGCCGTACAACAACGTGTCCAGGTCGCGCTCGCGTTTTTCCTCGTCGTCATAGAACTTGCCGCGGTTGCGCAGGTACTCGAGGAATTCCCGGTTGCCGTAGATGTCGGTGTGGAGATGGCGGAACTGCCCGAGCAGGGCGCCTTCGGCCTCAGTGTAGCGCGGATTGAATTCCCGCACCTTGGCGTCGAGCAGGTCGTCGAAGAACAGCGAACGGTTCTTGGCGCGGTCGGCAGGTAGCACGCCCGGATCAAACCCGCGCCGCTGCTCGGCTTCCTCGCGGGGAACAAACGTCCAGCCAATCGCCTCGGCGTACTCGAGGATTCTCGCCTGGACGGTCTTGTGTTCTCCGGGTGTTGGCATCCTGAATCCCCGTCAACGCCAGCCTTGCCGCCACGCCTCGTACTCGGCCGGGCGCAGGCGGTAGCGCGCGATGTTTCCCTCGTGGAGGCTCATTATCTCGGTCTCCACGACTTCGACAAATCGCGCTTGGTCCGCCGGTGGCACCTGCTCCGCCGCACGTTGGCGCGCCAATGCAGTCGCCGCTTTCTTGTCCATTTCCGCACGCACCACCGCGGCGACCAGCTCGGCAACCAGCGCCCGGTACCGCAGGCGGAACGGATCGGGCTCGCCCAGGGACTGCCGGACCGCCGAGTACCGTGCGCTCGAGCGCTCGTAGGCCCAGACGAACACGTCGCGCAGCAGCTCGATGCGATTCAGCTCGTAGATGGCCAGCACGCCGTCGATATAGGCGCGCTCCGGCACGTCGACGAAGGACAGGGGGCAGAGGTTGCCGCGGATCAGCGGGATATTCGCGGCGAGGCGGGAGACCCGCCTGTTGACGTCCTCGAAGCCCTGCAGGTAAGCGAGGTGCACGAGCGCGAAAAAGGCCTGCTCGAAGGGGTCCGTGATCGCGGCCGCGGTGTCGAGAATGGTCTCGAAGCATTCCTCGATGAGCTGCGGCACTTCCAGCGGATGGTAGACGGTGCCGTCGATGCCCACCGGTATGCGCCGCAGGCGGCCGCCCGCCTGCGGGTCGGCGAGCAGGTTATCCGCGAGCAGGGCGTGGAGGTTCAGGATGGTGTAGCGGTTGAAGCCGATCTCGTCGGCCTGGTCGACGAGCAGCTCGATGGCGGCTTTGTGGTTCAGGATCATCTGCGCTTCCAGCGCATCCTTGCCCTCGGCGGTCTCGCCGAGCTCCAGCAGGCGCTCGGTTTCGAGGAGTGAGTAGGTGTTGCCTTCCAGGCGGCTGGAGTTCCACGAAAGGTCGATCAGCAAACGGCTGTAGATCGTGCGGGCGTAGGTTCCCGCCGGGCGTTCGCCGTCGGGCGGGCGACCCGTTTCGAGCAGGCGCTGGCGCGTTGCCGCCGGCAGGTAGTGAGTCTCATTGGGCCGGTAGTCGTCCAGAAAGTCGCGCTGGTAGCCGACCGGGCGCCGGTTCTGGAGCGGCGCGCGAACCGCTTGCTTGATCGCTTCCGCCTCAGGCGAGATCGGCACATAGACCTCTCCTCGCGCCGCGACCGTCGCGCTACCCGCGACCAGATGACCTTGACCGGTCATCGTGACAGGGACGCGATAGCGACGGCCCTTGCCTCGCCCATCGGCGATCAGCCGCTTTTGTTCCACCAGCAAGGCGAGGCGGCGCTGCAGTGTCCGCGGGGGCATGTCGGACGGCAGCCCCGCGCGGATGGTGCTGACCGATACGCCCTCAGGGTGTGCCGCCACGACCGCCAGGATGGCGTCGAGCTCTTGTTCGGGGACCCGCTTCGGCATGTGACGGATTATATGTCGCCAAAAGGCTTTATGCGACAGATAAAGCGCTCTATCTGACGCATATCGCCTTTTGTGTCGTATAAAGCGCTTTTTCCGTCGCAAACGCGCCCATCACTGCGTTCCTTTATTCGCTTGGTGCGTCTCGAACAGGAACACCGCCAGGGTCGAGGCCGCGCCCACGTCGAGCCTTGCGTGTCGCGCTGTCAGGCCCGACGCCGCGCCATGCTGGCCGTGCCCGGTGCCGTAGAGGCCGCGCAGTTCGGCGAGACCCTGACCGACGGTCGAGAGATTGCTCAGCAGCCGCTTGATCACATCCGCGCCGCGCGCGCCCTTCGGAACGCCTTCCGGCACCAGGTTCAGCTCCTTGAGGGTCGCTTTGGTCAGCGTTGGAATGTCCGGCATGCCCGGGAGTTCCTTGCCGCGTGCGGCCAGGATGGTCTTGCAGCAGGTCTCGATCAGCTCTTTCGCCGTGCCGATGGCGAGGCTCGGATCCTTCTCCACGGAATCTTCCAGCCGGCGGATCTGCTCCGCGAGATGGTTCGCGTCGAGGACCCACGCCTGCTGCTTGAGATCGGCCAGGCTCGGCCCGCCCGCCAGGAGGCGAGTGGCAACCTCGCGGCAGCGCTCGGCGAGCTTCCGATCTTGCTCGGTAAATTCACGGGAGGCCTCCTCGGCATAGTCGATCAGGGCATTCAGCAGCCGGCCGACTAGGTAGTCGGATTCGATCTCCCAGAATGCACGCAGCTTCTTGGCTTTGGACGTGCCGTGCGTGTGGTACTGGTCCGAGTGGATGTCGACATCCACCGCCTCCTCGCAGAACTCGCCGAAGGTGCGGTCGGAGAAATCCAGAACGTAGCCCGAGCCCATTTCCAGGAATTCCTCGAGCAGGCGCTTGTCGCGCATGCCGAGTGAACTCACGCGGCTTGATCCTCGACTGGCAGATCGAGGTCGTGAACGCGGATCTTCGCGGTCATCAGTTCGTGAAGTAGGGTGCGGAAGAGGTCTTGGAAGGTAGCTTTCCGAGCAGCCGCCAAAGCGATCTTAGCGTCGGTGCTCCTGAGCGCGGTCGCGATAGCTTCCTGATCACCTATTTCCGGGAAAGCGATCGGAAAGAGCTTGAGCAGGGTCATACTCAAATTCTTCTGGTTCGCGCCGTGCCCCCGCGAGCGCAGCTCCTCGTAGAAGTATTCCAGATAGAAGTAGAGATAGTCGGTTGTGACCTGTTTCTCGTCGTGCGGAGTAATAGCTGCGCATGCCTGATTCGTGGTTGCATCAATTCCCAATAGTCCAACGCGCCCCCGAGTAATGCCCTGGCCATACATCGCCATCAGGAGAGTGCCTTTCGGGAACAGCTTCGCATTCGAACCCTTCAATCCGGTTTCCGTGATCAATTCCTCGGTTGCTGTGATCTCGCGGTAGTTGATCTCGCCAGTCTTCACCCACGGGATCGTGCCGCCGTCCCAGAAGTCCTTATTCTTTCGGCTTGGAGTTCCGCCTGTGCGCATCTTTGTGAGTTCACCGAGGGTTGATTCCTCCCAACTCTCGGGCACGGGGCCGATATCGGTTTGTTTTTGGGGTTCGTTGCGCAGCCCTTCGGTGAAGAGCTTGTGCATGAGAGCCTTTTTCAGCTCGGTGGTGGTCTGAATGATCCGCTCCTGCGCTTCGATCGCCCGCTGCACCGTCGAAAGGACGTGCGCGATCTTCTTCTGCTCGGGGAGTGGGGGGAGCGCCATGGGCAACTCGGCCAACTTCGACTGTGAAAGATTTGGGATAGTAGTGACGTTGCCTCGCCCGAAGTAGAGCTTTGCTACATCGAAGGCATACCAAAGCCAATACACTCCGAATTGCGGATCAGCCTTTTCCCCCTTTGCGCGAAGGCGATGAAGATGGTTCTGGTAGATGCAGCCATCGACCTCGTTGTTCCAAAGCGCAGTCCGCCCGATCGAACCGCCTTCGCAAACAAGCAAATCGTTTGCGCGAAGTTTGAGGCGTGTTTACTCGGCTTCGCTGAAGTGCATCTGATCGAGGTCTGTCAGATCGAGTCGATTCCAAAAAACGTTCTTGGTTCGGAGAAACGGGCGTTGGTAATCGCCGTCACGGTTACGCTTTGAGACCTGTTTTTCCTGCTGAATGTCGAAAGCAGAATCGACGCGATCGACCTCCCACGCAGATGGGAACTTGCCGATCTCAGTTTGCTGGAGGCCCTCGCTCATACCCCGATCTTCTCCAAAATCGCCCGCAAGGCCTTATCCGCCTCCCTGGCAGCGGCCTCGATAACATCCAGTTCGTCCACAATCCCGGCAATTGGCCGGTAGGTTTCGGCGTCACCGGTGTGGATGTAGCGGCTGGGGGAGATGTTGTAGTCGTTCTTCTTGAGCTCTGCGAGGTCGACGAGGCGGCTGAGTTTTTCCTCTTCCTTCCACCCGATCAGGGTGTC
>JBATKF010000164.1:0-28370 GCA_049669185.1 Sedimenticolaceae bacterium
ACGGCTGACGGTTTCGATATCATGACCCTCGAGCCCGTCAGCGAGGACGGGCCGCATGTCGCGATGTCGCTGAATTTCCTAGCGGTAGAGCGCGGTGTCCATGACCTGCCGGGCGGCAGGAAGCTCATTGCAGACACCATCGATACCAAGCGCGTCCAGGCCTATGCCGATGCCGGCGGCGGGATCGGTTGGGAGACCGTCAATTTTGGCGGCGTGTTCTCGAGTGCGCCGGCGGTGCTCGGTCAAATCCAGAGCATGGTGAATGAGGAGGAGCCGAACATCCCGTCGCGGCCCTCGAAACCCTGGCTGACCACGGCGATCACGGGCGTCAGCGCGACCGGGATGCAGATCGCGCTGGAGCGCTCGGAGTCGGTCAGCGGCAGCGTCGACAGCAACGAGACCGTCGCCTACCTCGCCGTGGAGCCTGTCGACCGGCTCCGCTTCCTGGACGGCAGCGACCAGGTCGTCGAGATGGAGGTGATCCGCACCGCTGAGCTGCTGCAGGGCTGGGGTACCTGCAACGCCAATCGGGTGAACTTTTCCAGTCCCTGGAGCAAGGTGCCTGTGGTCCTGGCGACCAAGAATACCCGTGACGGCGATGCCGGTATCGGGGACGGCGATGGCGGCTGGTTGCGTCGTTGCAGTACCTCGACGACCGATACGCGACTGCAGATCGACGAGGTTCGCCAGGGCAACATCGGCGACCGCAATCGCAACCACAGCGTCCGAGAGAGGGCGGGCGTGGTGGTGTTCTCAGGCAACTTTGTCACTCAGGCCCGCGACCTGGATCATTTCCGCCTGCTGCACGACGGCTTCGGCATCATTGGCGTCCCCGAGACGGTCAGGGTGCAGGCGTGCCGGAACGCCGACTGTTCACAGCTGTATACCGGCAGTGTCACCGTGACCTTCCAGCCCGTCGATGCCAGCACCTCGTGGTCCGGACCGGGGGTGCTGGGGAACCAGGTGACCTTCACCGGCGGCGAGCGGGATGTCACGTTGCATCGCAGCACCCCCGGCACCTTCGACATCGGCCTGACCTCGACCCCGTCGCCGCAGAACCCGAATCGCTGTTTCATCGCCGGCTCCGAGAGTTGCAGCATCACCTTCGCGGCGACAGATCTCATCGTGTCGCTGCCGGATCAGGTCGCGGGCGGCCAGTCGCTCGGCAGCGTCTCGCTACCGACCTGCTTCGTCGATTTTCAGTCGGTCTCCATGCCGATCGATGTCGTGGTGCAGTATGTGTCACCGGCCACGCCGGGGCCGTCGGTGGAGGTCAACGGCAGCGCTCTACCGAACGACGGCAGTGCGACCACGCTGAACCTGGACTTCGATGCGAACTGCGTGGCGCCGCTACAGGTCGCGTATGTCGATGCGGGCCAGATCGCCCTGGAGCTGACCTTCAACGGCACCGGGACGCTCGCCGGTGTGACGCTGTCCGGTGCGGATACCGCGGCGTTCTATCCGGCCGCCTTGATCGTCACTGCCGCCAAGCCGGCAGGTGCCGATCTCAATGCCGCTTCGGCCACTGCGGGTCCCATCCATGCGGCCGGCGAGGCATTCACCCTCCAGGTGAGGGCGGTGAATGCGGGCGGCGCGCCGACACCGCGCTATCAGCCGCAGGCCGACGACCGCCTGCTGGCCTATGTGCAGCGTACCGGGCCGACGAGCGGCGGGTCAGAGGGCAGCCTGTCGATTGCAATCGCCGGTGGCAGTGTCACCAGCAGCCTCGGCGCGCCGTCCGGGCCGGGCGACTACACGGCAGCGGGCATAAGGCCAACTGACTTCGAACCCGGGGAGTTCAAGAACGAGGCGGCAGAGTATTCCGAGGTCGGCCTGGTGACCCTCTACCTGCTCGATTCCGATTATTTCGGACATACGATCAGCGCCGCTCCGCTGGCGATCGGCCGCTTCGTACCGGCCGGTTTCAGCGCCACGCCCGGCACGGTCGACGACCGTTTTCTCCTTGCTGGATGCGGGGATCCCTTCACCTACATGGACGAACCGCTGCGGGTGAATGTCACGCTGACGGCGTTGAATGCCGACGGGTTGACGGCACGCAACTACCTGGGCGACTTCGCGAAGTTTCCATCTCTCTCCTATGGCGGCAGCCCAGGATTCACGCTGGGCGCCCGATCCACCCCGACCGGTACCAACCTGAGCAGCCGAATCATAGGCCCGTCCGCGACGATCCCCGGGTCGTGGACGGCGGGCGCCGCACAGATGGCGATCGACCTGAGCATCGCGTCCCTAGCCGTCCCGGATGGCCCCTATCCGGCGACCGAACTGGGGTTGACCGTCAGGGATTCGGACGGCGTTGGCATGCTCGATCTGGATCTCGACGTCGACGGCGATTCGACAAATGACTTCGTCAATGTCGGGCAGACTGAGGTACGCCGAGGGCGTCTCTCGCTAGGCAATGCACATGGATCGGAACTGCGTGATCTGGCGGTGCCGGTCGCGATGCAGTTCTTCGACGGTCCGAACGGAGGCTTCCGGGTCAATCCTGACGACAACTGCACGCCGATCACCAGTGTGGATCTGAGCGATGCGGATGCCGCCGACGGCCTGGCCGTCGCCGACACCTGCATCGTCGACGCGGCGGCGGCCAGCGGCACCTTTGCCTGTGCGTCGGGGACCCCAGGCGACCAGTACACCGCCGTGGCTGTGGCGGGCAGATATGTGACCAGCCTGAGGGCACCGGGCGCTGCGAAGACGGGTGCACTGCGCATCAGGGCGGTTGCGCCGGCCTATGCCAAATTCGACTGGTTCAGCGCGGGCGACACCGACCCCATCGGTCTGGGCACTTTCGGTATCTACAATCGCGACACCGAGGTCATCTATCAGCGCGAGGTACGCTGAGCGTCTTTGATAAGCTAAGGGCATCTCTGGCCGCGCCGAGACTCGATGGGACTGACCAACAGCTACGCCTTTCGCCATCCGCTGCGCGGGATTGTCGTCAACCTGTTGCTGCTGGCGGCGCTGGCCCTGCTGTTCTACGGACTGCAGGCGCCGATCCTCACGCTGGAAAAGTTCTATTTCTTCAGCAACTCGGTGAGCCTGCTGTCGGCGCTGCAGCAGCTTGCGCAGGAGGCGGAGTGGGGTCTCTTCGTGCTGGTCGGCACCTTCAGCGTGGTCTTTCCGGTCCTGAAGAATCTGAGCCTGCTGCTGATCTGGAATCTCGACCCGTCAAACGGTGCAGCGCACCGACAGCACCTGCACTGGCTCGCGGTGTACAGCAAATGGTCGATGCTCGACGTATTCGTGGTCGCACTGCTGGTGGTGTCGGTCAAACTGGGTTCGCTGGCGCAGGCGCATGTCGAACTGGGGATCTATGCGTTCGCCGCCAGTGTCGTTCTGACCATGCTGCTGGCCGCCTGGATCGGCAGATACACCGCCGAGCCGGGTCAACAGACGCCTCATTCAGACCCTGTCAGGAGATGAAACCGTGCATGTCACTCTGGTCCACGTCCATATCAAACCCGAATCCCTCGACGCCTTCATCGCGGCATGTCGCCTGAATCACGAAGGCTCGACCGCCGAGGCCGGCAACCGGCGCTTCGACATCCTGCAGGATGCCGAGGATCCCACACATTTCGTCCTGTACGAGGCCTACGCGAGTGCGGCGGATGCCAAGGCGCATAAGGAAACCGCCCACTATCACGCCTGGCGCGAGACAGTGGCCGACATGATGGCCACGCCGCGCGAGGGTCTGCCGTTTGTGGGGCTGTTCCCGGCTGCCTGAAAGGGGTCGGTCGCGGTTGGGGGGGCTCCCGGTCTGCGTTACAATGCCGCGCTTCGATCTAGGGGTCAGAATGCAGGACATCAATCCAATCACCGCGAAAATCAATGATCTGAGGGGGCGCCTGGAGTCTCTCAGGGGGTATCTTTGACTACGAGGGCAAGAAAGAGCGCCTGACCGAGGTACTGCGCGAACTCGAGGATCCGGATATCTGGAACGACCAGGAGCGGGCGCAGACCCTTGGCAAAGAGCGCGCATCGCTCGAGGCCGTGGTCCTCTCGATCGACGAGTTGATGGCCGGTCTGGCCGACGGCGCCGATTTGTTGGCGATGGCAGTCGACGAACAAGACGCCGAGACCGTAGATTCCATTGCCGGGGACGTGCAGGCATGCGAGGAACGGGTCGCTGATCTCGAGTTCCGGCGGATGTTCTCCGGCGAACTCGATGCGAACAACGCCTTTCTCGATATCCAGGCCGGCTCGGGCGGGACCGAAGCACAGGACTGGGCGGAGATGCTGCTGCGTATGTACCTGCGCTGGGGCGAGCAGCATGGCTTCAAGACCGAGTTGATGGAGGTCTCGCCGGGGGAGGTGGCAGGTATCAAGTCTGCGACTATTCGCTTCGAAGGTGAATATGCCTTTGGCTGGCTGCGCACCGAGACGGGGGTGCACCGCCTGGTGCGAAAATCGCCGTTCGATTCGGGTAATCGCCGGCATACCTCGTTCAGCTCGGTATTCGTATCGCCCGAGATCGATGACTCCTTCGAGATCGACATCAATCCGGCCGATCTGCGTATCGACGTCTATCGGGCCTCGGGTGCGGGCGGTCAGCACGTCAACCGGACCGAGTCGGCCGTGCGGATAACGCACAATCCGACGGGAACTGTCACCCAGTGCCAGAACGATCGCTCACAGCACAAGAACAAAGACCAGGCGATGAAGCAGCTCAAGGCCAAGTTGTATGAGTTGGAGATGCAGAAGCGCAGCGAGAGTCGGCAGGCGGTCGAGGACAGCAAGTCGGACATCGGCTGGGGAAGTCAGATCCGCTCCTATGTGCTCGACCAATCACGCATCAAGGATCTGCGCACCGGCGTGGAGACGGGCAACACCCAGGCAGTGCTGGATGGTGGCCTGGATGCCTTCATCGAGGCCAGTCTGAAGAGCGGCCTGTAGATTATCCGGAGACGATCCCGCACATGACCGATCAGCCGCATGACGAAAACAAACTGATCGCGCAGCGCCGCGCGAAACTGGCGGCCATCCGTGAGAACGGCATTGCGTTTCCGAATCATTTTCGCCGCGACGTACTGGCTGCGGAACTGCAGGATCGCCTGGGCGACAAGACCAAGGAAGAACTCGAGCGGCTGTGCCAGCGTGCCTGTGTCGCCGGTCGAATCATGGCGAGGCGGGGCCCGTTCATCGTTATTCAGGATATGTCGGGACGGATCCAGTTCTATGTCGACAAGAAAAACCTCCCTGAGGCGCTGACTGCGCAAATCAAGGGCTGGGACATCGGCGACATCGTGGGCGGTGAAGGCCCGGTCCACAAATCGGGCCAAGGCGACCTGTACGTCTATCTCGACGATGCCCACCTGCTCACCAAGTCACTGCGTCCGTTGCCGGAGAAGTGGCATGGCCTCGCAGATCAGGAGCAGCGTTATCGCCAGCGCTATGTCGATCTGATCGTGAATCAGGAGGTCCGACAGACGTTCATCATGCGCTCCCGGATTATCGATTATATCCGTCGCTATTTCGTCGACCAGGGTTTCCTGGAAGTCGAGACGCCCATGATGCAGGTGATCCCGGGCGGCGCCACGGCGCGACCCTTTGTGACCCATCACAATGCACTCGACATGGCGCTGTATCTGCGGATCGCACCGGAACTCTATCTCAAGCGGCTCGTGGTGGGAGGGTTCGAGAAGGTCTTCGAGATCAACCGCAATTTCCGCAACGAAGGGCTGTCGACGCGGCACAATCCCGAGTTCACGATGATCGAGTTCTATGAGGCATTCGTCGATTACCATCATTGCATGGATCGAACCGAGGAGATGATGCGCGGCATCGCGCGCGATTTGTTGGGCAGCGAGGTGTTGCAATACCAGGGCGAGACCTACGACTTCGGCAATCGCTTCGCGCGCATGACGGTCAAAGAGTCCATCCTGCAGTTCAATCCCGAGATCGGCGACGCGGACCTGGACGAGCTCGACCGGGCCAGTGCGCATGCGCGACGTCTGGGAATCGACGTGAAGACCTCCTACGGTCTGGGCAAGGTGCAGATCGAGATCTTCGAGAAGACCGTGGAGCATCAGCTGAAAGACCCTACGTTTATCACCGCATATCCGACGGAAGTCTCTCCGCTCGCCCGCCGCAACGACGCGGATCCGTTCGTGACCGACCGCTTTGAGTTCTTTGTCGGCGGTCGCGAGATCGCCAATGGCTTCTCCGAGCTCAACGATCCCGAGGACCAGGCCGAGCGATTCCGCCGCCAGGTCGAGGAGAAGGAGGCGGGCGACGACGAGGCGATGCATTTCGATGCGGATTACCTGCGGGCGCTCGAACATGGGATGCCGCCGACCGCCGGCGAGGGCATCGGTATCGACCGCCTGGTGATGTTGTTCACCAACGCGGCGTCGATCCGCGATGTCCTGCTGTTTCCGCACATGCGTCCAGAGGACTGACGGTCGTATTTTCTCGTCTTGTGCATTGCACAATGCGGAATTTCGTCATGCGAATGACACGCGAGGCGTGTTAAAAACGAACACTTTCACAGCAACCGAGGGGCGCTCGTATGGAAACCAGTGCAGCAAATCCTGAAACGGCCGAACAGAATTGGGTTTACGCCTTCTCAGAGGGCGACGGCAAAGACAAGAAGCTGCTCGGAGGAAAGGGGGCAAATCTCTGTGAGATGACCCAGATCGGCCTCAATGTGCCGCCCGGGTTTGTGATTACCACCGAGGCCTGTCTGCACTTTCTCGAGTCGGGCAGCAAGTCCGTACCCGAAGACATGATGCGCCAGGTGCGCGAGCATATGGCTCGGGTGGAGCAGGCGACCGGCAAGGGTTTTGGTGATCCCGACAATCCGCTGCTGGTCTCGGTGCGCAGCGGCTCGGCGATGTCCATGCCTGGAATGATGGACACTATCCTCAACCTCGGTCTCAACGCCGAGACCCTGCAGGGCGAGATCCGCCAGACCGGCGATCCGCGCTTCGGCTATGACGCCTATCGCCGTTTTATCCAGCTGTTCGGCAAGGTGGCCATGGGCGTGCCGGATGAGGTCTTCGATGCCGAGTTCGAGGCGGTCAAACAGGCCGCCCATGTGACGACTGACATTGGGTTGTCGGCGGATGATCTGCGCGAGATCAGTGACCGTTTCCTGAGGGTGTTCCAGGAACATACCGGCCGGCCTTTTCCGGACGACCCCCTCGAACAGCTCGAGATCGCGATAAAGGCGGTGTTCGGTTCGTGGATGGGCAAGCGGGCCGTGGATTACCGGCGCGAGTTCAAGATTACGCCAGAGATGGCCAATGGTACAGCGGTCAACGTCTGCACCATGGTGTTCGGCAATCGCGGCAACGACTCGGCCACCGGGGTTGCCTTCACGCGGAACCCGGGGACCGGCGAGGACAAGCTGTTTGGTGAGTACCTGGTCAACGCCCAGGGCGAAGACGTGGTCGCCGGTATTCGGACACCGAAACCAATCCACCAGCTTGCAGTCGAGATGCCGGAGATGGCGCGCCAGCTGGATGAGCTGCGCGACCGACTCGAGAGTCACTACAAAGAAGTTCAGGACTTCGAGTTCACCATCGAACGCGGCACGCTGTATTGCCTGCAGACGCGCAACGGCAAGATGAACGCGATCGCCATGGTGAGAACCTCGGTGGAGATGGTGAACGCCGGGCTGCTCAGTAAGGAACAGGCGCTGCTGCGCATCGATCCGATGCATCTGGAGCAGATGCTGTATCCGCGTCTGAGTCCCGATTTCAAGGGCGCGCCGATGGCTCAGGGTCTGCCCGCGTCGCCCGGCGCGGCCTCGGGCTATGCGGTGTTCGATGCCGACCGTGCCGAGATTCAGGGCAAGGACCTCGGGCGGCCCGTGATTCTGGTGCGCGAGGAGACCAAGCCGGAGGATATCCACGGCTTCTTTGCAGCACAGGGTATCTTGACCAGTCGCGGCGGCAAGACGTCGCACGCCGCCGTGGTTGCGCGCGGCATGGGCAAACCCTGCGTGGCAGGCGCCGAGGGTATCCAGGTGGACGTGCAGCGGCGCGAGGCGCATGTCGGGACACACGTGATTCGCGAAGGCGAGATGATTACTATCGACGGCTCGAGCGGCAATGTCTTTCTCGGCCAGGTGCCGATGGTAGAGCCCGATTTCTCTGACGAGCTCAAGCAGTTGCTGCAGTGGGCCGACGAGTTTGCGCGCCTGCATGTGCTGGCGAATGCCGACACCCCGCCCGATGCGGCGCGTGCGCTGAAATTCGGGGCGCGCGGTATTGGGCTGTGCCGCACTGAACGCATGTTCAATGCCGTGGACCGCCTGCCGGTAGTGATCGAGATGATCGTGGCCGACGATGCGGCGCAGCGTCAGGCGGCACTCGACAAGCTGCTGCCGATGCAGCGTGCAGATTTCCGTGGCCTGTTCGAGACCATGGCGCCCTACCCGGTGACCATCCGCCTGCTCGATCCCCCGATCCATGAGTTCCTGCCGGGCGAGCGTCAGCTGCAAAACGACATCGAGCAGCTGGAACACCTGCGCGACTCGGCGCGCGGCATGGAGGTGCTTGCGGGTTCGCTGATGCTGCTCGACGGGGGTATCAGTGCCGCAGGCGAGCCGGCCGCGAAGCAGATCGTCAGCGCGGACTTGGTCGAGGCGGCGATCAGCAAGAAGGAGCAGATGCTGCGCAAGGTGCGCGCACTGACCGAGGTCAATCCGATGCTCGGTCACCGTGGGGTGCGTCTGGGAATAACCTATCCGGAGATCTACCGCATGCAGATCCGCGCGATCCTCGAGGCCGAGGCGGAGTGCGCGGCCAAGGGGCTCGAGGTGCATCCGCAGATGATGGTTCCGCAGGTCTGCACCGCGGCGGAGCTGCGTTGGATCAAGCAATATGTCGACGAAATCCGCGCAGACATCGAGGCCACGGCCGGGCAGACGCTCAACTGCCGATTCGGCACCATGATCGAGGTGGTGCGCGCCTGTATGCGTGCCCAAGGGCTGGCGCAAGAGGCGGATTTCTTCTCCTTCGGCACCAATGATCTGACCCAGGCGACCTTTTCGTTCTCGCGCGAGGACGCCGAAAACAAATTTCTGCCGCTGTACAATCAGAGCAACATATTGCACGACAACCCGTTCGAGGTATTGGATATCAAAGGTGTCGGCAAGCTGATGGAACTGGCGGTGCAGTGGGGCCGAGAGGTCAAGCCGGACCTATCGGTCGGCATCTGCGGTGAACACGGTGGACACCCGTCGTCGATCGCTTTCTGTCACAGCGCGGGATTGAACTATGTCTCCTGCTCGGCACCGCGGGTGCCGGTGGCACGACTGGCGGCGGCACATGCGGCGTTGAAGGACTGACCGCGGAGAAGACCTGCGCGATCCGCATCTGCGGCGCCGCTGCGGCTTCCGCCACTCCGGGTGCAGCCGACCGGCCTCCGCGCGGCAGATCAGCTTGTGCCGAGGTGTCGCTCGCTCAAGGCGAACATCAGCAGCGCCCACATGGTGGTGCTGTTGTCGCGGCGGCCGCTGGCGTGCTGCTGCTGCAGCGTTCGGAGATAGCTGCCGTCGAACAGGCCGCTGTCGGTCATGGCCTCGCTCAGCACCACCTCGCGTCGGTATTTCTCTGCCAGCGGGCCACGGAACCACTCAGCGAGCGGGATGGAGAAGCCCTGTTTGGGACGGTACATGATGTCATCCGGCAGATAGGGCTTAAGCGCACGTTTGAACAAGTGCTTGCCGTCGCCACCGACGAGCTTCCACTCCGGTTTCAGGCCGGACATCCACTCCACCAGCTGATGATCCAGCAAAGGTACACGCACCTCAAGGGAGTGCGCCATACTGGCGCGGTCGACCTTGTGCAGGACGCCAACCAGGAACGTCTTTAGGTCCAGGTACTGGACCAGCGACAGGGGGTGTTCGGTTGGCGCAGACGCCGCGTATTCACGCAACACCTCCACGGCATTGTAGCCGGCCAGGTCACGCCGCAACGATGCGCTGAACAGCTTGTCCCGCTGTGCATCATCGGTGCGCGAGACGCTGTGGAACCAAGCCGCTACGCTGTCTCGGGCCAAAGCCTGCAAGGTGGTCTTGGCACGCAGGTAGCGCGGCGCCCAATCAGCCTTCGGGTAGACGGCGCCGAGCGCGCCGAACACCGCCTTGCGCAGTCCTAGCGGAAGCCGGCTGCGCAAGCGTTCCTCGGCCAGGTGCATGCGATAGCGGCGATAGCCGGCAAGGTTTTCATCGCCGCCGTCACCGGACAGCGCGACCGTCACCCGCCGCCTGGCGGCCTCGCACACCCGGTAGGTCGGCATCGCGGAGCTGTCGGCGAAGGGCTCGTCGTATAACCATCCCATCTTGTCGATCAGTGCGAAGTCGTTGGCCGCCACGGTGTCGGTTTGGTGGTCGGTTCGATACCGCTCGGCGACCTGTTGGGCGTAGCGGGTTTCATCGTAGCCTGCGACATCAAAGCCGATCGCACAGGTCTTCACAGGTTGCTCCATCAGACCGGCCATCATTGCAACGACCGCGCTGGAATCGACGCCGCCGGAGAGGAAGGCGCCCAATGGAACCTCGGCGACCAGACGAATATCGACCGCCTCGCGCAGGCGCTCGATCAGTTCGCTTTCGGCCGCGTCTTGCGAGACGAGTCCATCGTCAGCAAACGGGATATCCCAGTAGCGATTGGGCTGAGGGAGACCAGGCCGTCTCTTGTCGATCAGCAGCGTATGGCCCGGTGAGAGCTTGTATACGCCGGAGAAGATTGTTTTCGGTTCCGGGATGTAGCCGTAGGCGAAGTAATCCTCGATCGCCCGCGGGTCGCGCTGACGCGGCAGCTGTGGATGCGGCAACAGTGCCTTCAGCTCGGAGCCGAATACAAAATGCCCGTTTGGCAATAATGCGTAATACAACGGCTTGATACCCAGGCGATCGCGGGCGAGAAACAGCTGCCGACGCGTCTGATCCAAGATGGCGAAAGCAAACATACCGCGCAAGCGATCGACGCAGGCCGAGTTCCAGGCCTGCCAGGCATGCAGAATGACCTCGGTGTCCGACCGGGTGTGGAAGCGAAAGCCGAGCTCCTGCAGTTCCTCGCGTAACTCGGCAAAGTTGTAGACCTCGCCGTTGTAGACGATGGCAGTGCTGCGATCGGCACTGAACAGGGGCTGCTGCCCGCTGGCGATGTCTATGATCGACAGCCGGCGGTGACCGAGGGCGATGCCTGGACCGAGATGATATCCCGCCTCGTCGGGACCGCGATGGACGATCGCATCGGTCATGCGCCGGATCAGCGCCTCCTCCGGCTTCGCGTCGCTCAGGGTGTCGAAGATGCCTGCTATGCCGCACATGCCCGATCAGTGCGCGACGCCGCGCTCCTCCAAGAGTTCATCGTATACGCCCGCATAGGCGCGCAACATGTGGGCCAGGCTGAAACACTCTGCGACGCGTTGGCGGCCGGCCTCGCCGTGCATCCGCCGCAGGCCCTGTTGCGCCGCATAGGCGGCCATTTGCGTGCCGAGGCTGGCCGGGTCATTGGCCGGCACCAGCGCGCCGGTCGCTCCGGCAGCGACCAGCTCGCTATTCCCGCCTACATCTGTCGCAATGACAGGCAGGCCGGTGGCCATGGCCTCCAGTATGGTATTGGAGATTCCCTCGGCCTGGGATGGCAGCACGAAGACATCGAAGCCACGCAGAAGCGCGGGGATATCGTCTCGCTCGCCCGGCAGCCATGATTGTTCGCCGCGTCCCGCCGCGGCCAGCCGCTCGATGCACGCCTGCCGCAATGGGCCGTCACCGATCATCACCAGGCGCATCTGTCCGGCCAGCTGCGGGTGCTCAGTGCACAGATGGATGAAGGCCAGGCACAGGTTGGTCTGATCCTTGACCCCGTGCATACGGCCAACCGTGCCGAATACGACGCAGTGATCATCGCGAAATCCGTCGGGCAGTGCGTCGCTGCTACCGGGACGGAAAGTGTGGTCGTCCACACCATTATAAATGCGTCGCAATTTTCGTTTCCGGATGCCGGCGCGCTGTGACAGGTAATGTTCGAGTTCACGCGACAGTGCAATGAAACGATGCACCAATGGATTGTGCAGGCGGCGCAGCCAACGGTAATTTCGGTTGCTGCCATCCGGATCATTGACGTCCCAGCCGTGCTCGCCATGCACCCGGCAGGGTACGCGTGCGAGCCAGGCTGGGATCTGCGCCTCCAGGCAGCCGATGTTGCGGGTGTGGACCAGAGAGGGTCGGATCCTGCGGAACAGCCAGAACAGGCGACGCCAGCAGCCGAGGTCCTGCCCCGGTCGCTTGTGCATTTCGTAGACAGCGACGTCGTCACGCCGGATCCGTGCACGGAAGTCGGTCGCTTCGCTGAGACAGACGATGGCGTGACGATAACTCGACGCAGGCAGCCGGTTGACCAGATTGACGACGCCGTTCTCGAGACCGCCCACCTGCAGCCGGAAAACGACATGGACAATCAGCGGACGACGGTCGTCGCTGTCGGCGGCAGACGGCAAGGCTGCATTCCTGGTGATCTGGGCTGTGGCCGGGTGGCCGGATTATCGCAGGGGCGACTTCCGGGCGAAAGGGTTGCGATGGCGATCGCGAGCGCAGCCAATGGTCGTGTGGCAGACGGCTCAGGCCTCGGTCGGTGGAAATGCGTACGGCAGGTCGAGCAGGCCAATGGTCGGGCCGGCCGCATTGCCCAAGTGCAGCTCTTCCGCCTCTGCGCTGCTGATCTGCAGCACGGCGAGTGCCTCGAATCCACCGTCCGGGGAAGGGGCCGCGTCCACGACACGTCCGACGGCCTGGTCGCCGTCGGACCCAAATATCTCGCTGCCCGGCGCCGGCCTTTCGTTGGTATCGATGCGTGCCCGATACATCCGTCGTTTGAGCTTGCCGAGGTATTGCATCCGTGCGACGACCTCCTGGCCGGTGTAACAGCCCTTCGAAAAGCTGACGCCGTCGATCAGCTGCAGGTTCGCCATCTGCGGTACGAACGCCTCCACGGTCTCTTCCAGCACGTTCGGCATCCCGGCGCGGATGTCCATCAGGGACCAGAAGTCGGCATTGGTGGGCACGGCCTGCGCCGCGGCATGGTCCCAGACCGGCGCCAGCTGATCCTCTGGTCCAACGACCTCGAGCCGCGCGCGGTCACCTGGCATGCGGATGATCGTGATCTCATCGCGCGTGATGCTGGCCTTGTCTTCGGCCGGTACGAACGGCAGCAGCGCGGCAGCGCACTCGCCGGCGATGCCGAAACGCGCCAGGCTATCGCTGGCATCCTCGACAAGCACCTGGGCGCGCAGGACGAACATGCGCAGGCGCTTGAGCACTGCATCGAGCCGCTCCTTCGGTAACTGCAGAAAGAGGTCGTCGCCGCGCTGAAAAATCCAGAAGCTGCCCAGCATGCGGCCCTTAGGGCTGCAATAGCTGCTGATTTGTGCGCGCTCTGCGGTCACCGCGCGGATATCGTTGGTCAGCTGGCCCTGGAGAAAGGTCCGCGTATCGGCGCCACTGAGCCGGATCAGGCCGAAGTGCGAAAGGTCCGAGATCGCACATGCCGGAAAATCCGTCGTCTGCGGCGTGCTCTCGGTGACGTGTTCTTGCCAGGTGCTCATGCTGTTTTGCCTGTTGATTGTGGAATTGATGCCTGACCGCGTGGCCGTAAGCGGTATCATAAACAAATCGCCGACCGATTAATCTGCTTTACCCAGGGATTTCCTGTGCCGTCTGACCCTCTACGCCCCGGCAGCCTGGTGCTGTACAAGATCCACCCGGCGATCGTCGGTAGCGTCGGCGAGAAAATCGAGATCCAGCTGGCCGGCGGCAAATCGAAGCGGGTACGCGATAAGGACGTGATGCTGCTGCACCCGGGGCCTTTGGCGAGCCTGGGCGCGCTCGAACCTGGTGAGCCCGCGATTGAGGAGGCCTGGGAGCTCTTGGAGGGTGAAGAAATCGGTCTCTCAGACCTCGCGGAGTTCCTGTACGGCGAATTTTCACCGGCAACGGCGTGGGGGGCCTGGGGGATCTTGCAGGACGGCCTGTATTTCGAGGGAAATTCTCAGCAGATTCGCCGCCGCAGCGAGCAGGCAGTCGCCGCCGAGCGTGGCGCGCGCGAGACGAAACAACGGGCCGAGCAAGATTGGGCGGATTTTCTGCAGCGGGTCGAGCGAGCCGAACTCGAAGACCAGGACCGCAAGCGCCTGGCCGAGGTCGAGCGGGTAGCGCTGGGTTCTGCTGAGCACAGTCGCATCCTGACCAGCTTCGAACTGCCGGAGACACCGGAGGCGGCGCATCGTTTCCTGCTGCGCTGTGGCTACTGGGACGCCGCTGAGAACCCCTGGCCGCATCGCGCCGGGGCCCGCCTCGAGCCACTCGACATCGGCCTCCCTGAGCTGCCGGATGAGCCGCGGCGTGACTTGACTCACCTCGAGGCGTGGGCGATCGATGATGTCGGAAACCAGGATCCAGACGATGCCATCAGCATGGAAGGTGACCGACTCTGGGTGCATATCGCCGACGTCGCGGCACTGGTTCGTCCCGGCGGGCATCTCGATCTGGCGGCGCGCGAGCGCAGCGCCAACCTCTATCTGCCTGAGAACGTCTATCCCATGCTGCCTATGGCAGTTACCCACCGCCTCGGCCTCGGCCTGGCCGAACAGTCGCCGGCATTGTCGTTTGGCATGCGGTTCGACGGTGAGCGGATCTTCGATATCGAGGTCGTGTCGTCCTGGGTGCGGGTGCAACGCGCGAGCTATGATGAAATCGATACGCGCATGCATGAACCCTTGTTCGCCGCCATCCGTCAGATGACTGATACCTATCGCGCGCGACGCCTGGCGCAGGGCGCGGCGCGTATCGACCTGCCGGAGGTCTCGGTGCGCTTGATCGACGCGGAGGTGGTCATCAGACCGCTGCCGAAGTTGGCAAGCCGTGACATGGTCACAGATGCGATGTTGATGGCCGGTGAGGCGGCTGCCCGGTTTGCGGACGCCAATGGGGTCAGAATCCCCTATGTGGCCCAACCCAGCCCGGATGAGATTCGCCAGCCTCAGGGCATGGCCGAGATGTATGCCTACCGTCGTCTGTTCAGGCCCAGCCGGGTATCGCTGGAACCCGACACGCACTTTGGCCTGGGACTCGAGATCTACGCGCGCGCGACCAGCCCCCTGCGCCGCTATGCCGATCTCGTTGTCCACCAGCAGCTGCGTGCCTTCGTCACCGATAGGCCACCATTGTCTGTGGACGAGGTGCTGCAGCGTACTGCTGCGCTGGACAGCGCGGGGGCAACCATTCGGCGCGCGGAACGGCTGTCGAATCTGCACTGGAAGCTGGTGCATCTCTTGCGGAATCCCGGCTGGGAGGGCGAGGCCGTAGTGGTCGCGTTGGAGGAGCGCAAGGCCGTCGTGATAATTCCCGAGCTCGCGCTGGATACCCGTATTCGCCTGTCGAGCGATTTCTCCCTCGGTCAGACGTTGCGCCTCGGCGTGCGCGAGGTCGATCTGCCCGCACAGACGGCCTATTTCCGCGTTCTGCCTTGAGCGGGTCGATCGGCTAGAGAAATCGCACCATGCCTTTATACTTCTGGTGTCTAGAACAATACGTGCCTGTGAGGAGGACGCCATGGCCGCGAGCGGCACACTGGGACCCAAGAGGTCATCAGGAGCAAAAATGCCCTCAGAGGAATTTTCTGCCTTTTGCGAGACGGAGTTCGAGCGCCGCCTCAACTCCGGGCAAGAATTTGACGAGGGACTCTATCGCAAGGCCAGGGACATGGTCATCGATCGACTGATTCGGCTCGAGCGAGAAGAACGCTAATGATCGTCGTAAGCATTCGCGCACAAAATGTCCTGAGATATTCGGAGTTGTCGATCGATCTTGCCGAACGTGGCCTGATTGCGATCAGTGGCCAAAACGAGTCTGGCAAGAGCAGCATCGGCGAGACCCTGTGTTTCGCGCTGTTCGGGCGCACGTTCTCGGTCCCACCGGAAGATCTGCACAGGGTGGTGCGCTGGGGCGAAGACGACTGCAGCGTGACGATCGAGTTCGCGGTTGAGGATACGCATTACCTCTTGTCGCGATTCCTTGACCGCGACGGCAATCACAGTGCCAAGCTTGCACTGGTCGATGATCCGGAGAACCCCATAGCGCGGGGCGTGACGACCGTGGGTGATGCCTTGTTCAAGATCCTCGGTTACGCGTATGACGAATTCGTCGAGTCCTTTTATCTCGCGCAGCGTGAGATCACCACGCCCCATCCGCACAGCCATGCAATCAAGATCATGGCCGGGATCGCTCCGTTGGAGAACGTGATGCATAGTCTCGGCAGCGAGATTGCCGAGCGCGAGGAAGTGCTGGGCGAAATCCAAGCGGAATGGTATGCGGTCGAGGGGGACATTCAGGCCCTTGGAATCGAAGAAGGTCTGATGGCCGGGCTGGAGGGTGAGCGCCATGAAGCAGCAAAACAGCTCGACCAGATCACTACGCTGACGGCGGAGATCCAACATGGTCTGGATACCTGGGAGACCAATACCAGGAGTATTCACCGGGCCCGGGGGGCGAGGGGACGCGCGAGCTTTCTGCGCGTTGTCGTAGCGCTGCTGGCGCTGGCAGCGGCGGCGCTATGGGCTCTGCTGAGCTTCGCAAGTGATTCTCCACTGGCCGCCACGGCACACGATGTGCTGGTGAAATACCTGCCGCAATGGGATGTATCCAAGCGGGCATGGATCGGCTATCTGGCGGCGGGCCTGGTTGCGCTGTTTCTGTTGCTCTGGGTTCGGGCGGCGAGTCTGCAACGTCGCATCGCGCGGCTGCGTGCAGAGGCCGGTCAGATAGGCGATGTGCTTGCGCGTACCCGCGAGCTTGGCATTGAGCCTGTTATCGACGGTGACGAGGACGACTTTGCACAGGCACCGCCGAGACCGGAGGATGCCGAGTACGAGGCGCTGCGCCAACAGCTCGATCAGCGTGAGCCGGCGGCGCGCATGGCCCACGACTACAGCGAGCGCGAGCTGGCCTGGCTGGACCATGTCGGGAGAGGGCTGTCATTGCAGACCGAATCACTGGATGAGCAGATCGAGGATGAGCGGGTCCGTCTGCAGGAGGCCGTGAATCTGTCCGACGTATTGGTAGGTCTTCGCGACAGACGCGAGGATATCCAGGAACGCATCGCCGACCGCCGGCGAGGTATTGAGCTTCTGGAGGCGGCAATCGCCCATCTGGCGAACCAGTTCAATCGCGACATCAAGGATCTGGTCGCGCGCATGCTGCCGTTGTTCACCGATGGCCGCTATCAGCATCTGCAGATCGACAGTGAACTCAGGGTAAGGATGTTCTCCAGCGAGAAACTCGATTTCATAGACCTCGACGAGGTCTCCAGTGGTACGCAGCGGCAGGTTATGCTGGCCCTGCGCCTTGCGCTGTCGAAAAAGCTGCTGAGCCGCACGGTGAAGGGCAGACAGTTCGCCTTTCTCGACGAGCCCTTTGCGTTCTTCGACGAGGAGCGGACCTGCCGGGCCCTGAAGGCGCTGGCCGATCTGGGCGACGACGTCAGTCAGGTCTGGATTGTGGCGCAGGACTTCCCGAAAGCCTGCGATGTAGCCTTCGATACCAAGGTGGATTGTAAGCGCGCCAGCGATGTCCTGACGGTCCTCAGTTGAGGTAATATTCGGCGCTTGCGGTGAAGCAGGCGGATAGCCCAGGGTTTGTCACGGCGTTCGACGATGGTGACACGAAGATTCACACCGGATCTGTTGCCGGACTTGGCATATCGCGTTTCACGCAGCAAGAAAGTCAGGAGAGGTGGCTGAGTGGTTGAAAGCGCACGACTCGAAATCGTGTTTAGGTTAACGCCTAACGAGGGTTCGAATCCCTCCCTCTCCGCCATTTAATCAATAAAAACAATAAGTTATAAATCCTTTCGAACCCTCGATACGGTCGATCCGCACTGCGCGAACAGTCGTTAAAACAAAAGCTTATGCGCAAGCGCATTCGCCTGAACCACGATAATCCGAAAATCGTGGCCTAACGTAGCCCAAACCAGCCCAACGTTGTCGTTGACCCTGTGGGTCTCAACCCTGCAATGAAATCTGCGTGGCGAGCGGCGTCCTATTGTTGGCGACGCACGAGGCGCTACGTCACATGAGCCTTCCGTCTGGTGATCAGTAATGCGTATGTGTTCCGCCGATTTGCAGGCGACGGTTGTGTTATCGGATTGTGCTGGCCGTACCAACGTCGGTCGAGTCGTCTGGAGGAACGACAAACGTTGAGCTTCACGCAGGCAGATTCCGGGCCTCACGGGCCGGTTCACCGAAACGTACGCGGCCGAATTGGGCTCTTGCCATCGCGAGGCGGGGTAAGGGCCTAAAAACGTTGAGGCGAAAACGCGTCCTGAATCGCCCTAAAGAGCACCTACGGACCGACCAGATGGAGCATCCGCGTCCGAATTGGTTCTTTCTCGCTACTATTCTAGGAAATCGGTTTGGTTTACATCACGATAGCCCGGCTTTGCAGCAATGGCTTCCTTCAGCGAGAGGCTAATAGAGGAACGAGAGCACAATGAAAAAGAGCAACGCGGACTGGGAACACCTGTTTCCGGCCCTGGCCTCGAGCGATCGGCAGTCGCGAACCTTACTGGACAGCGCCCAACTCGTTTCGATGCCGGCTAACGAATGGGTTTTTCGCGCTGGATCTCCTTGCAGCAACTATGTCTTGCTTCTCGAAGGAAGCGTTCGGGTGCAAGTGATTGGTGAGAATGGGCGTGAGGCTATGCTTTACCGGGTTTCGCCCGGTCAGTCCTGTGTGCTCACTACCTGCTGCATCCTTTCAGGTGACGATTACCCAGCCGAGGGGTTCACTGAATCTCCAGTTCGCGCCTTGGTGATCAACCGAAATGCGTTCGACAAGGCAATGGGCGTGGCTCCGGCTTTCCGCCAGTTCGTGTTCACGAATCTCGGCGGACGAATTGCCAACGTAATCGCCCGGATGGAAGAAGTCGCCTTTCGCCCCGTTGAGCGCCGGTTGGCGTCTTATTTGCTGTCCCAATGTGACAGTGCGGGGAGCGTTCAAGCTACGCACCAGGAAGTAGCTGCCGAATTGGGTACCGCCCGCGAGGTGATTTCGCGCCATCTCAAGCGGTTTGAGTCCTTGGGCTTCGTAGAGCTCGGGCGCTCGACCGTGTCAATAAAGCGTTTCGAAGCTTTACAGGAATTGGCTGACACTTCTTTGTGACCAAGTCACTGAACCGACAGGCAGGCGGAGGCAACCTTTGTCTGACCGTTGTGTAGCTTCTTGTCACAAACAACCTGTCGGAGGTTCAGACCATGACTATGACCAAGAACATTGGAACTATCGATCGCACTTTGCGTGTCATTGTTGGATTGGCACTGATCGCCCTTAGCGTCACCGGTACCACGGGGCCCTGGGGATGGATCGGGATCGTCCCCCTGGTCACAGCCTTAGTCAGCTGGTGCCCAGCATATACGCTGCTCGGCATCAAGACCTGCAAGTCGTCCTAAAGCTATCACTCGCTGTCGACACCAGGCGCGGTGAATTCGCTCACCGTGCGGATCTTGGGAGATTATTATGAAAACTGTAGTCACTATTGTCATCGCGACCGCTTTCTCGACGCCGCTTGCGTTCGCCGACGATCTGGGAATGGACGGTCATAAGTTGGTCGAGCCAGACTGTGATGCCATGAGCAGCTGGTTTGAATGCCGTGATATCGACACAGCCCCTGCCGACGTGCAGCGCGGCTACGAATATATGCACAATACCAGTAGCACGCTGGGCCCTTTCGGCAACGTGAAGTATCCGGACGGTGCGCCTTACGCGACTGCGGCTACCGCCTGTTCGAGCTGTCACTTCACCGGCGGTCATGTGCCCTTCGGCACGCCGGTTTACCAGTCGCCCAGTAAATACACTCCTGACCCAAGCACGGGCTTGGGGCCATATTTCGGGCCAATGGGCTACTACCGGGACCTCGAGGATTCCATTATCGATTGTTTTCGGAACTGTATGAATGCAGAAGTATCGCCAGCCAAGGACGATCCGGTGATGCGCGACTTGGTTGCCTACATCGACTGGGTTTCGGACGGGATCAAGGACCCGGCAATGAAAGAGGACTGGCGTCTGCTACCAGCAGAGGCGGGCCCTGGTTTACCAGTAATCGCCGGTTTATCAAATATGCGGGCGAACCCCGACCGAGGTGAGAGACTGTACGAAAGGCAATGTGCCAAGTGCCACGACGAAGATGGTCCTGGCCGTGGCGAGTACCGCACGGATGAGGGGCGGCCACGTACCCCCGCTCTTTGGGGTGATCGCGACGGACATTCGCGCGCCGCTGCTTTCTACCGTAACGGCGTTCTTGCTGCGTATGTCCAGACCCACATGCCTTATGGAAAGGAAAACTCCCTGAGCGCACAACAGGCATTGAATATTGCTTCTTACATCAATGCCCCGGATAAGCCGCGACCAGACGGTTTAGCCGACGACTTTTACTGCTTTGATGACCCAGACGGTATTCCTGCTGAGCTTCGTAAGCCTGCGGATTGGCTGGTGGGTTGCACACATCCGGGGGAGCGTGAACATTTTGAGTCACAGGGTATCGACTACGAAGACATGGTTCGCAATGGACCCTGGTCAGCTTTGACCGCATGGCGTAATGAAAAAATTGACGAACTTCAGGCCGATTAATCACTGACTGCCTGCGATCACGATCGCGCCCGCTCCGTCGATGAGGAGCGGGCGAGTGCAAGTCGAGGCTTAAAAACCACGTCTGACTAAGATAAGCCGGTGCCATAATGGCAAAGGCGGAGAAAAACAGGGCTGCCTTGGCTACCTACCAGTTCATGGAATAGAGTGTTCGGAACGGAAAAGCTGAAACTGGGCTTTCCGTTCCCCATTGTAGGGTGGCTGTTGTCCCCAACAGGCAACCCAGCGTGACGATACAAAGCTGATGGCTGGTCACCCGTTACAAGCGAATTTCTCGACCCGATTCGCTCCGTTTGAAAACTCTTACCGAACCAGCAAGAACCAAAGGCAACATGGCACAAGACGTGCCGCAATCGAACGGCAACTGATTTGGCTCGAATGAGAGCAGCGTCGTGCGTTCGCAAACCGAGTCCAGTTCCCGAGGGGGCAGATCTGAGCATAAGCCCAGGCTTGGATGATGGAGTGATCGACTGCCAATGGGGTGGCTCGCTAGTCTGTAAGAACGAACGACAAGTAACGGGGAATATCCAGCATCGAACCACCTGTCTTGGACGGCGAGGTGCGGCCGAATTAAATACAAAAATCAATACGTTATTTAATAATAAAACATGAGGATTCTTTGCATGGATTGGAAGACACTGGCTGTCGTGTTCGGTACGGTTTTTCTGGCCGAGCTCGGCGACAAGACACAGCTCGCAACCGTTCTGTTTGCGTCCGACAAGGAGGTCAGCAAGTGGCTCGTGTTTGTCGGTGCTTCTCTGGCTCTGATCGCGACGTCAGCGATTGGAGTCTTGGGTGGTGGATTGATTGCTCAGTACGTCAGCGAACGCACCCTGAGGGGGGTGGCCGGAATCGGTTTTATTGCAATTGGCATCTGGACGCTGTGGCGTTGATGGGTATTCGGCAACTTGGCACTTGCCGGTTTTCGAAACAACTTGGGCCGCCTCGAAAGGCGGCCCAGTCTTTCTCGAAGAGCAAACTCGCCCAGAAGCTCAAACTGCACCTAGACTCTGCTGAGGTCTTGCAGCGGCGAGTTCAATTTTCTGCAGGTGATGCTGGTGGTGTCCCGTACATCAACCCGCGCCCATGACCTCGCTCCATACCGGGGCCGTATCCTCGTTGCTGCATTTGCTCCCAATGCTGCTGCCGTTGCTCAGGCGTCATACCGTGCATCATGCCTCTCCCCATACCAGGGCCGTATCCTCGTTGGCGCATTTGCTCCCAATGCTGCTGGCGCTGTTCAGGCGTCATGCCGTGCATCATGCCTCGCCCCATACCGGGGCCGTATCGTCGTTGCCCCATCTGCTCCCAATGCTGCTGGCGCTGTTCAGGCGTCATGCCATGCATCATCCCTCGTCCATAACCACATCCCTTACCAGGTCCCGTACCTGGCCTCGCGCAGGGTGAGAAGGCTTGCGCAGGCGTAGCACTAATTTCCTCTGCCAATAGCGAGCCCGAACTAAACAGTAAACTGACTACCAAAACCCCATATGAAAATTTCATGAGCAAGCCCTCCCGAGTGAATTCCGGAGAATCGTTTTACTCCTAGGTCACCTGGTCGAGTATGGCTGCAATCTCTAGTTTCACAACGTTTCGCACGACAAAGACCGGTAGTTTCAGCAAAGATGACTAAGCTAGTCTGTAATCGGAAAATGCGAATTACCGCCGCAGTGCGTGGCGATTGTTCGCCTTTCAAATTCCGTGCGTGCGCAGAGGACAGATCCGAAAAAATGGGGAATCGGCCTAAGTTGACTCCGGCAATCATCGCACTTGTGCTTGTTTTCGCCTCTGGATTGTCCCTGGCGCACTCAAGCAAGGAGGCGACCGAGCCGGCCAATGGGGCTGTCATCGACGCGTCACCAAAGCTTATCGCTATGCGATTCGACGAGCCTATGCGAATCACAAAGATTACGCTGACCGATAGCACTGGCAAGGGTTTCGACCTGGCACGGAACGACGACTTGAAGCCCCTCAAGCGGTTTGAAGCCGTTCCAGAGACCTTGTCACCCGGTCGCTACACTGTCGAGTGGCGCGGCCTTGCCAGTGACGGCCACGCCATGTCGGGAAGCTTTTCCTTTCAGGTGGGCGACTGAGCTTGCGGGCGTTGTTGGACGTTCTTGGTTCCATCGACGAGCTGACGTTTGTCTCGATCGTTGTTAAGACACTGGTCTATGGCACAACGCTAGTCGCCGCTGGAAGCGCACTGGTAATCGTTTCGCTCAAGTCGATCGACAGTGCGGCGAAGAAGCGATTGCGATGGTTAGCGGTGGGGTCTGCGGTTTTTGCGGCGCTTTTTTCCGTGTCACGCATTCTCGTTCGGGCGAGTTTTTTGGATGGTGGCACCTGGGCCGGGGCAATCGATCCTGTCCTCGTCCAAATCGTTATCGACAGCCCGCTCGGAACGAGCGTCGCGCTCCGTCTCGCTGGACTTCTTCTTCTGTTGGCGCTGGTGTTTTCCGGGCGGATACCTGAGTGGATGGCGGCGGCTGGAGCCGTCGTTGTCTGCGTCTCCTTTGCCTTCAGAGGTCACGCGCTCGAGGATCCTCGCGTCTTGCTGGGCTTACTCGTCAGCGTTCACCTTTTGGGCCTTGCCTTTTGGATCGGAGTTTTGTGGCCATTGCATCGGTTGTCGGTGCGCTCGGCGCAAGTGGGCGTTGTTGCGAGCGAATTCGGCGTAAAAGCCGTTTGGGTTGTTGCACTGTTGGCCGTGGCCGGTGTCGTGGCCCTGGTTGTTCTCACCGGCGGAACGCTCGCCGCGCTCGAAACGGCCTACGGGCAGTTTTTCGCAGTCAAGCTGTTGGTGTTCACCTCTGTGCTCGGCTTCGCCGCGTGGAACAAGTTACGTCTTACGCCAATGCTCTTGGCGGGCGACGAACATGCTGGGAAAGGGCTGAGAGGCTCCATTCAGATTGAGAGTTTCTTAATCGCAGCGGTCTTGCTGGTTACGGCGGCGTTAACGACCCTTTCGTCCCCCGCATGATCGTCCGAGCACTGCCCGCTTGTTGCGCTAACCGCGCATCTCAGATCGTCTGCGAGATGGCCAACGGCTCCCCAGGGAGACGACCCAAGGGTGCCGCCGCGTGACGTTCAGCGAAGGACGTCGATGGACGTGATTCGGTAAACCTGATCAGCGCCCAGGACGACTCGGAAGCGCACTTCGTCGTCCGGCTTTAGCCCCGATATGTCTACGCCACCCGCCACAGGCAGGTCCATGGTCATTTCTGGCCAACTCAGCGATGGGATCGGGCCGTGCGAGAGATTCACCATGTTGTTCTGTGCGTCCACTGAATGGATGATGCCTTGACCTGTGGCTCCTGCGTTGTTCGATACCCGCATCATGCCCCCTCGCTCCGACGGGGCATGTTGCATGTGTGTTTTATGGGGCACGATCTCGTCTGCTAAAGCTACGGGCGCAGCAGCGCCGGCAGCAAGAATGGCGCAAGCAATGGGTATGTGTCGCATCGATAATCTCCTTGTGATTGCTATCGCGAATTCTCGGGTTGTGGCTGAGTCGAAAACGAGATCCGCACTGATCGTTAAGTGACCCAGACAGCCAATAAAGTTCCGATGACCTCAATAAAATCAATGCCTTTCGCGGGGTGGCGAATGCGCAAACCGCGGAGAGTGCTTGACTGCGGACCTTCTGCTTTTGCCGGAGAGCTTTCCGGCCCGATAGCCCCGCCGGCCGAGGCGGAGAACCCGCCAATTGCCCTAAAAGTTGCGGCACTTTTCGCCGCAAGGTGTCTCTAACCGGACAATAGCCTGCGGCCAGTGCCTATACTCTGCGTATGCCTTCGACGCCGAATAAACTGCTTGCCACCGTGCTCGCGCTGATGCTGGTCAGCTTACCGCTGGGGAATGTCTTGGCGGACGGCTACGCGTGCGAAGGGCCGGGTGTGGCGATGTCCTAGATGGATCACGCCCAACATCTCGACGCCTCGCAGACGGTTGCGGGTGACACGAAGGATTCGGAGGGCTCCAGCGCCTGTCAGTGTTGTGCTGACCACGCGTGTTCTGTGTGTGCCTGCGGTACTGCTGTTGCGTTGGCCTCTCACGTGTCTGCTCAGCCTGAACGCATGCACGGTGTCCTGACTCATGCCTCTGGTGATGGAGAGGGCAGTGATCGCCAGACCCCGCCGTTTAAGCCTCCCCGCGGCTGACGTCCTCTAGCTGAGTAACCGTCGGACCAGACTGTCCGGCCAGTGCCTCGGTTTTTGCCCTGGCTTTCGAGTCCATAGAGGACGACACGATCATGTTGAAGTTTTTTCGCCCCCAGCCGGGAGAGTCCTGCTGTCGCGCCGTGACTTCGCTCAGCGGCCGGAAGATGCCGGAAGATGCAGATTAGGACACTTGTTTTTATGTCGACGGCGCTCGTCGCGTTGTCGGCATGTGAACGCGACCAAGCGGACCAGAAGGCGCGCTGGACCGACACGGCAGCGCCAGCGAACGCTTCAGCACCGGCCCGTTGGTATACATCTGAGCAGGTGGCGTCCGGTGCCCTTTTGTATGCGCAGAACTGCGCGAGTAGTCACAAGCACAACGCTGAAGGTACGGCGGATTGGATGAAACGTGACGCGAACGGCAACCTGCCGCCACCCCCGTTAAACGGCGCGGCACACACGCGGCATCACCCTTTGAGCATCCTGCGTACCGTCGTCAGTCGTGGAGGTGCGCCCGTCGGGGGCAATATGCTCGCGTTTGGCGACAAGCTGTCGCCGCAAGAGATCGATGCAATTCTGGCTTGGGTGCAATCGCACTGGTCCGACAGGATCTATGCACTCTGGCACGAACGTGATGTCGCAGCGCGTGAAGGCATGCAGGCGAAACGATAGTGATCTATGAGCGCGAAGTGCGCTACTCAGGAGAAACCATGATGGATGGAAAGAAAGAGCAGTCCCCTACAGCCAAGGCGACCAAGCAGTGGTGGATCTGGAGCACCTTCCTGGCAACGGTGCTGGGCCTGTTAGTGGTGTTGGCGGTCCAGAAGACCATGGCCGCCGATATCGTGGTCTACAAGAGCCCGACCTGTGGCTGTTGTGGGAAGTGGGTCGAGCACCTGGAGCAAGCAAGTTTCCGCGTCGACGTTGAGGACATGCGCGATATCGCTCCGGTTAAACGTGAGCTTGGTGTGCCAGCGCGCATGCAGTCCTGTCACACAGCAAAGGTTGGCGACTACTTTGTGGAAGGCCACGTGCCGGCGGACCTGGTCAAGCGACTGCTGGCCGACAAGCCCGATATCAAGGGACTGGCTGTGCCCGGCATGCCGATGGGATCGCCGGGTATGGAAGGGCCCCGCAAGGATCCCTATGACGTGATCGCGGTCGGGAGAGACGGAGGTTACAGGGTGTATGCCCGTCGTTGATGCAACAGTACGAGAAAGGAGCCCGTGTCGAACACCGCAATGAACTCTGCAGGAAACCGAGTCGGGGGTGAGCCGTGAAACCCTTTGTCATAGACGTGTCTTCGGATGTCGGTCGTCACCATGTGGACCCCGTCTGCGGTATGACGGTGTCCGGTGATACGCCCTTACATGCCGATTATGCGCAGAAGACCTATTTCTTCTGCAGCGAGCATTGTCTACACAAGTTCACAGAACGGCCGGAAGCCTACCTGGGCGAGGCGTTCAGTGTCGATGCGCCGCATCATGTTTCCGCAGAACCGGCATCCACCGAACATTGTTTGGCATGCGCTGGAACCGCTGCGGTTGAGCACGTGTACACGTGCCCGATGCATCCGGAAGTCCGTCAAGGCCGACCAGGCAGCTGTCCGAAGTGCGGTATGGCCTTGGAACGTGAGTCGCCGGGCCCGGCGGCAAGCGGTACGCAATACACCTGTCCGATGCATCCCGAAGTGGTTCAGGACAGCCCGGGCGATTGCCCGATCTGCGGCATGGCACTTGAGCCGCGCGAGTTGGTGAGCGAGGAGGAAAATCCCGAACTCGTCGACATGTCCCGTCGCTTCTGGGTGAGCAGCGCACTCGCCTTGCCGGTGTTTGTTCTTGCCATGGTTGCTGATCTGGCGCCGCAGTGGTTGCCGAACTGGCTTGCCATGCGAACCGTCCAATGGGTGGAATTTCTGCTCGCTACACCGGTGGTGCTGTGGGGTGGCTGGCCATTCTTCGTACGTGGCTGGCAGTCCGTTCGGACATGGAATCTCAACATGTTCACGCTGATCGGCTTGGGTGTCAGCGTCGCCTGGCTGTACAGCGTCGTCGCGCTGCTGCTACCCGGCCTGTTTCCGCCAACGATGCGACATCCGGATGGAACGGTCGCCGTCTATTTCGAGGCCGCAGCGGTCATTACCGCTCTCGTCCTGCTCGGCCAGGTACTAGAGTTGCGGGCGCGGAGCCGTACCGGTTCAGCCATCCGGTCGCTACTCGGTCTCGCCCCGAAGACAGCCCGCATCGTGCGTCCTGACGGCACCGAGGAAGATATCCCGCTTGAACAGCTTGTTCCCGGCGACCGTTTGCGCATACGACCGGGTGAAAAGGTGCCGGTAGACGGGGTAGTGATCGAGGGAGGAAGTGCGGTCGACGAGTCGATGATCACCGGGGAGCCGATACCCGTCGAAAAGCGCGACGGGGATCGCCTGGTTGGCGCCACGGTGAACGGTACCGGATCCCTGATTATGCAAGCCGAAAAGGTCGGTAGCGACACCCTGCTTGCTCAGATTGTCAAGATGGTCGGCGAGGCGCAACGCTCGCGGGCGCCCATCCAGCGGCTGGCCGATATCGTCGCCGGCTATTTCGTGCCGGCGGTCGTGGTTATCGCCCTATTGGCATTTGCGGTCTGGCTGATTTACGGGCCCGAACCTAAGTTGGCGCATGCGATCGTCAACGCGGTAGCGGTGCTCATCATCGCGTGTCCGTGTGCACTGGGTCTGGCAACACCCATGTCGATCATGGTCGGCACGGGAAGAGGCGCCAGCCTGGGCGTGTTGATCAAGAATGCAGAGGCCCTGGAGGTCATGGAGAAGGTCGACACGCTGGTGGTCGACAAGACCGGCACCTTGACCGAGGGAAAACCGCAGCTAATCGGCGTCGAGGCCGCCCAAGGGTTCCATGGGGACGAGCTGCTGCGTCTCGCCGCGAGCCTGGAGCGCGCCAGCGAACACCCGCTGGCCCAGGCTGTGGTGCGGGGCGCGGAGGAAAAAGGTATCGCCTTGGCCTCTGTCGACGGCTTCGAGTCGATCACCGGTCAAGGGGTGAAAGGCACGGTCGATGGGAAGGCCGTGGCGTTGGGAAGTGAAAAGCTGTTGCGGGCGTTGTTGCTGGACCCGGGGGACCTGGCATCGGTGGCGGACTCGGGTCGCGGGCAGGGCCAGACCGTGATGTTCGTCGTAGTGGACCGGTATGTCGCAGGGTTGATCGCTGTGGCCGACCCGATAAAGGCCACCTCACGGGATGCGATTGCTGCACTTCACGACGACGGCATCCAGGTCGTCATGCTGACCGGTGATAACCGCACCACGGCCGAAGCAGTGGCGGACCAGCTCGGCATCGGTGATCGGTAATGCGTTGAGATTGCGACGTGCCGATTTCTAGCGTGAGGTGGCGATTATGCTCGATGGACACGGTTTCGGTGGGGGCTTCATGTGGCTGTTCTGGATCTTGGTGATCATCGTAATCGCCTGGGCCCTGAAGGCAGCGTTCTCGAACGCTAAGGGCGGAGCGACGGACAAGTCGCCCATGGAAATACTC
>JBATKF010000165.1:0-40701 GCA_049669185.1 Sedimenticolaceae bacterium
TGGCGGAGTGGACGGGACTCGAACCCGCGACCCCCGGCGTGACAGGCCGGTATTCTAACCAACTGAACTACCACTCCGAACTCTTGGTGGGTGCTGCAGGGATCGAACCTGCGACCCTCGCCTTGTAAGGGCGATGCTCTCCCAGCTGAGCTAAGCACCCAAAAACGCGGCGCGTCAGTTTACTGCGTCCTTGAAGGCTTTGCCAGCCTTGAATGCGGGCGTTTTTGATGCCGCGATCTCGATCGCCTTGCCGGTCTTGGGATTGCGCCCGGTGCGCGCTGCGCGGGCTCGTAGCAGGAAAGTGCCAAAACCAACGATCGATACGCTGTCGTCGTTCTTGACGGCCGCCGTGATGGCGTCAATCAGGCCGTCCAGTGCGCGGCCAGCCGCTGCTTTGGAGATGTCAGCAGATTCGGCCATGGCATCAATAAGCTCAGATTTGTTCATTTGGAAAGTGCCCCCTTATTGGTGGAATACAACCCAGTCCTTGGTTGGCTGCAGTCTGGTGAATAATTCAAGTGTTCCGGTTAAGCCGGCGCTTTGGTGCGGGCCGCTTTATAGCAGCCAAAAAATTTCGGTGTCAAGCAAGCCGTTCGCGCATGGACTAGGACTCGCTCGACATCGTCTTCTACCAGCGTTGCGTGTAGAGTTCAATGATGTCTCAAGGCATCATTTAAGTCGTCTGGGTTTTCTTCTTTATTTTCAGCGGCCTTTACGTCTTCTTTAGTTTGCGACGCACGCGGTTCGGGTCGGCCAGCCAATGCAATTTCGAGCACTTCATCGACCCAACGCACCGGTCGGATGTCGAGATTCTGTTTTATGTTTTTCGGAATCTCCACCAGGTCGCGCTCGTTCTCCTCCGGAATGATTACTGTCTGGATACCGCCTCGGTGGGCCGCGAGCAGCTTTTCTTTCAGACCGCCGATCGGCAGCACTTCACCGCGCAGCGTTATTTCGCCCGTCATGGCCACATCTGCCCGCACCGGGATATTGGTGAGTGCCGAAGCCAGGGATGTCGCCATACCGATACCGGCGCTTGGACCGTCTTTTGGCGTCGCACCTTCCGGAACGTGGATATGCACGTCAATCTTTTGGTAGAAGTCATCCTCTAATCCAAGCGCCGCTGCACGTCCGCGGATCACGGTCATTGCCGCCTGAATGGATTCCTTCATCACATCACCGAGCTGGCCCGTGTGGGTCAGACGACCCTTGCCTGGCGTCAGTGCCGTCTCGATTCGCAGCAGTTCCCCGCCTACTTCGGTCCACGCCAGACCGGTCACTTGTCCGACCTGATCATGTTCGTCAGCGCGGCCGTAACGGAAGCGCTGCACGCCGAGGTATTTTTCGAGATTCTTTGTCGTTACCGTAACGAGCTTGCCTCGGCCCTTCTGCAGCAAGACGTCTTTCACCACCTTGCGACAGATCTTAGAGATCTCGCGCTCGAGATTTCTTACGCCTGCTTCACGCGTGTAGTACCGAACGATATCGCGCACCGCGTTCTCACGAATCGCCAGCTCTTCGCCTTTCAAGCCATTGTTTCCAATCTGTTTTGGAATCAGATAGCGTTCTGCAATGCTGACTTTTTCGGCCTCGGTATAGCCCGAAAGACGGATTACCTCCATCCGATCCAGCAGTGCCGGTGGAATGTTCATACTGTTGGCTGTCGCGACAAACATCACCTCTGAGAGATCGAAATCCACCTCGAGATAGTGATCCTGGAAGGTATGGTTTTGCTCGGGATCCAGCACCTCCAACAGCGCGGAAGCCGGATCACCGCGGAAGTCCATCGCCATCTTGTCGATTTCGTCCAATAGGAAGAACGGGTTCTTGGTCCCCGCTTTGGTCAGATTTTGAACGATCTTGCCAGGCATGGCGCCGATGTAGGTGCGCCGATGGCCACGGATCTCGGCTTCGTCGCGAACACCACCCAAGGCCATACGGATAAACTTACGGTTTGTGGCCCGAGCTATCGATTGACCGAGAGACGTCTTTCCCACGCCGGGCGGGCCAACGAGGCAGAGGATGGGGCCCTTGAGCTTCCTGACACGTTGCTGCACGGCCAGGTACTCGAGTATCCGCTCCTTCACCTTTTCGAGGCCGAAATGATCCGCGTCCAACACCTCTTCGGCCTTGGCAAGGTCGTTGCGCACCTTGGTGCGTTTCTTCCACGGCACACTGACCAAGGCATCTACATAATTGCGCACCACAGTCGCCTCGGCCGACATCGGTGACATCAGCTTAAGTTTGTTGAGCTCCGCGGTGGCTTTGCTCTTGGCCTCCTTGCTCATTCCGGCTTTTTCGATCTTCTCCGCCAGTTCCTCGAGCTCGTTGGGCGCCTCATCGAGTTCGCCGAGCTCCTTCTGAATGGCCTTCATCTGTTCATTCAGATAATACTCACGCTGATTCTTCTCCATCTGGCGCTTCACCCTACCGCGGATGCGCTTCTCCATCTGCAGGATGTCGTTCTCTCCTTCCATCAGCGCCATGAGATGTTCGAGACGCTCGCGGACGTTGAACATCTCCAACACATGCTGCTTTTCATCCAGCTTGAGCGCCATATGTGCGGCCATGGTGTCGGCAAGACGCGACGGTTCATCGATGCTTGCGAGCGAGGTGAGGACTTCGGGCGGGACTTTTTTATTCAGCTTTACGTACTGATCAAACAGTGTGGTAGCTGAACGCATCAGGACTTCCATCTCGCGCTCTGGCAGCTCGATGACGTCGGCAGCCGCCTCGATGTCCGCTGCGAAGAAATCGTCCGCGAACTCGATGCGCTTGATCGCAGCGCGCTCACCACCTTCGACGAGAACCTTGACGGTGCCGTCTGGAAGTTTCAGCAACTGGAGGATGCTGGCCAGCGTGCCGATTTCGTACATGTCTCTGGGTTGAGGCTCGTCGACATCCGCACTCTTTTGCGCAACCAACAGAATCTGCTTGTTGTCCGCCATCGCGGCATCGAGCGCCTTGATCGATTTTTCCCGTCCCACGAACAGCGGAATGACCATGTGCGGGTAGACGACTACGTCGCGCAGCGGCAGCACCGGCAGGGCGCCTGGCATCTCATCGCGCGCTGTCACGTCTGTATCTTCCTGTCCCATCTGATCCTCCGTCACCGCGCCTGTGCACGGTACAAGATGTAAGGCCGGACCACGCCCTTGGATACGGCGCGGCCTACTTTGTCCAACATGGGGACTTGCGGCGTAAATTTCAACCGGCAAATTGGTGCGTTAACTCGAAAAGTCACGCAGCGTAGGGCTTGTGGGGAGACAGGACTGGCTTCCAGGCAGAGCCGCTGGAAAGCGCGGCAGAGCGAGTCACGAGGGTGGGCTGCGGATTACCGGGAAACACCCCGCTGACTCGGGAGTCAGACAGCCCGCTCAATCTGAAGCGGCAAGCTGGCGGGGCTCAGAACCGTTGTAAATGATGTAGGGCAGCGACTCGCCCTTGATAACGGCCTCGTCTATAACCACCTTGTCTACGTTCTCCAGAGACGGCAAATCGTACATGGTATCAAGCAGCACCTGCTCGAGGATCGTACGCAGTCCGCGGGCACCCGTTTTGCGTTCCATCGCCTTGAGCGCGATCGCGCGCAGCGCCTCTTCACGCACCTCCAACTCGGCGCCCTCCATCTCGAACAGTCGCTGATATTGCTTGATCAGCGCGTTCCGCGGCTCTGTCAGGATTTTGACCAGTGCGTCCTCGTCCAGTTCTTCGAGGGTCGCAACCACCGGAAGGCGACCGACGAATTCCGGGATCAGTCCATAGCGAATGAGGTCCTCCGGCTCTACATTGGCGAGTATCTCGCCCACGGTCCGCTGATCTTCCTTGCTGCGGACCTCTGCGGAGAAACCGATACCGCCCTTTTCGGAGCGGTCGCGGATCACTTTGTCGAGCCCGGCGAACGCACCGCCAACGATAAACAGCACGTTTGACGTATCGACCTGGAGGAACTCCTGCTGAGGATGCTTGCGCCCACCCTGGGGCGGCACCGACGCGACGGTACCCTCGATGAGCTTCAGCAAGGCCTGCTGAACCCCTTCGCCGGATACATCGCGAGTAATCGATGGATTGTCCGACTTACGCGAGATTTTGTCTATTTCATCGATGTACACAATTCCGGTTTGTGCCTTCTCGACGTCATAGTCGCATTTTTGCAACAATTTTTGGATGATATTCTCCACGTCTTCGCCGACATAGCCGGCCTCGGTCAACGTGGTCGCATCCGCGATAGTGAAGGGGACATTGAGCAGTCGAGCGAGCGTCTCTGCCAGCAGGGTCTTACCCGACCCCGTCGGTCCAATCAAAAGAATATTGCTCTTGGCTATCTCGACATCGTCTTTCTTGCCTTTCGCCTCGAGCCTTTTGTAATGGTTGTAGACAGCGACCGAAAGCACCTTTTTGGCGCGCGCCTGCCCTATCACATATTGGTCTAGCGTGCTATTGATCTCTTGCGGAATCGGCAGTTTATCGGTCGGCTGACCGACGTTTTCCTGCATTTCTTCGCGGATGATATCGTTGCAGAGTTCAACGCATTCGTCGCAGATAAAGACAGAAGGGCCCGCAATGAGCTTGCGCACCTCGTGCTGGCTCTTGCCACAGAACGAGCAATACAGCAACTTTCCGTCGTCACCCTTACCCGGTTTCTTGTCGTCGCTCATAACATCATCCACCCTTCGTCTGCCAACGCCTCGATCCGGACAGCCAGACAGTCACTCCGCTTATCTGATGATATCCGAAAGCCGTCGGATAACAAGCCACCAGTTCCGGGTGGCTTTGACTTCGGTCACTGCTCGCGAGCCGGACGGCGGTCCAACACCTGATCTATCAGCCCGTAAGCGACAGACTGCTCCGCACTCATGAAATTGTCGCGATCGGTATCCTGACCAATGCGCTCAAGATCCTGGCCCGTATGATGCGCCAGAATCTTGTTGAGTTTCTCGCGCACCAGCAGGATCTCTTTGGCGTGAATCTCAATATCGGTCGCTTGGCCCTGAAAACCACCGAGCGGCTGGTGGATCATCACCCGGGAGTGCGGCAACGCATAGCGCTTTCCGTTCTCTCCACCCGCGAGCAGCAGTGCCCCCATACTGGCAGCCTGGCCGATGCACATTGTGGTTACGTGCGGCCTGATGAATTGCATGGTGTCGTAAATCGCCAGTCCAGCGGTCACCGAACCACCGGGCGAGTTGATATAGAGGTGAATATCCTTGTCGGGGTTCTCCGACTCCAGGAACAACAGCTGCGCCACAATCAAATTGGCCATGTGGTCTTCGACCGGCCCGACGCAGAATATGACCCGCTCCTTGAGTAATCTCGAATAAATATCGTAGGCGCGTTCGCCGCGCGCGCTTTGTTCCACCACCATCGGCACTAGGCCGAGATTCATCGGTTGAGATTTATTCATGTCCTGCTTATCGGGAATTACTCGGATTCCTTGAAGCTACCCCTAAATCAGCCACTGAGCAAGCCTGCGCTAAGCCGTGTTTTCCATTAAGTCGTTGAACGACTTGCATTCGTCCGAAAGCTTCACCTGACCAAGCACCCAGTCAACCACCTCGTCCTCGAGGACCACGTTTTCAATGCTTCGACGGGCGTTGGGATCCTGCATGTAATAGTCCACCACTTCCTGCGGATTCTCATACGATTCCGCAAATTCGCCGATGGTCTCACGCAGGCGCTCGTCGCTCGCGCTCAACTGCTGTTCTTTGATGATCTCGGCGACCAGCAAGCCAAGGTGGACGCGGCGCTGGGCCTGCTCCGCGAACACGCTGGCGGGCAGGTCCATACTCGAGCGCTGCCCGCGCTGCTGCATATCCTGCAGCATCTGCTGCTTCATTCGCTCGGCCTCGGCGTCTACCATCGCCTGCGGGAGATCCAGGGGATGGGCTGCGATCAGCGCGTCCATCACGCGTTCCTTGGTTATGCCCCTCAGCTTCTGTTTCAATTCGTGCTGCATGTTCTTCGCAACTTCGGCGCGCAGGCCTTCGAGCGTGCCCTCCGCCACGCCGAACGACTTGATGAATTCCTCGTCGACCTCCGGCAGCTGTGGCTCGGTTACACGCAGCACCTTGACTTCAAATATCGCTTCCTTGCCGGCCAGATTCTTGGCGCGATAGTCTGCGGGAAATGTCACTTCGAGCTCTCGCTCATCGCCCGACTTGGCGCCGAGCAGGCCAGACTCGAAACCCTCGATCATCGAACCCGCACCGAGGACCAGCGGCACGTTCTCTGCGCTACCGCCCTCGAAACTCTCGCCGTCAATCATGCCCTTGAAGTCGAGGTGGACCGTATCGCCGTCCTTCGCGCCCCGTTCGACGTCGGTCCACTCTGTGCGCTGCTTACGCAGTTTTTCGATCATCGCATCGATGTCGGCTTCGGCCACCTCGGCCACCGGGCGCATGACAGACTGCTCGGCAAGGTTTGCCAGCGTTACCTCGGGCACGATCTCGAAGGTGGCCGTATAGCCTAGACCACCCTCTTCCACTGCATCACGCAGCTCGATCTTGGGCTCACCCGCCGGCATCAGTTTCTGCTGACTGGCGGCCTCGTAGAGCGTCTCCTGGATCAAGTCCCCAAAGGTCTCGGAGCGAACCTGCGCGCCGAAGCGCTGTTTGATCGTGCGCATCGGGACTTTTCCGGGGCGAAACCCATCCAGCCGCACATGGCGCGCCAGATTCTTGAGCTTTTTCTCGATCTCGGCATTGACACGATCTGCCGGCAGGTCGACCAGCAGGCGCTTCTCCAGACCCTCGCCCGATTCAACAGAAACTTGCATTCCAATTCACTCCGGCAGTCTGAACTGCCTGTAATCTACTATTTAATTCCGGTTACCCTGGCACGACCCGGCCAGCGGTCGAACACCGGGAGGGCAATGGTGCGAAAGGAGAGACTCGAACTCTCACGGGTTGCCCCACTGGAACCTAAATCCAGCGCGTCTACCAGTTCCGCCACTTTCGCCTGCTGGGCGCAATCGCGCATTATACAAAACAGTTCGCCGCCCGAAACAGCCCCTAATCGACGGAAATTTACTGCTGCGATGGTCGTTTTTCTGCTCTTTCTCGCTTTTTTATTCGGCTTTCTCGCGCTCGCCGCACTATTCGTCCCCGTCCTTCAACCCTGGGTATTCGATCCAATCGGCCTGAGGCCGGAGAGCAGCCTGTACCGTTTCGCCATGCTTTCCGCGGTAATCGCCCTGCCTTTTTTCCTGCGCTACCTGCACCTCAACAGCTGGCAGTATGCCGGTTATACCCTGCCGCGACGGGCGGCCTGGAAGGCGCTGGTGAAAGGGCTGCTGATCGGCATCGCAATCATGGTGGTGCTAAACGTCGTGCAATGGGCGCTGAACATCCACCACTTCGCGCCACGCGCAGACAGATGGAACAGCTCATATTTTTTGCGCACGCTCGTCTCCGGCCTACTCTCCGGGCTTGCAGTCGCCTTGATCGAGGAGACCTTTTTTCGCGGGCTGATGCATTCCGGCATGCGCCGCCGTCTTAGTTTCTGGCCGACCGCGCTGTTGACCGCCTCGTTATACGCGAGTCTTCACTTTATGAAGCCGGCCCCACCCGGCGCAGCCGAATTCGACATCGCCAACGCCTTCCGGATGATCGGCGCAGGGATCGGGCGCCTCGGGGATTTCACCCCGATCGCCGACAGTTTCTCCACCCTGGTGGTGGCCGGCATTTTTCTCAGTATGGTGCGCGAGCGGACCGGCAACATCCTATGGGTGATCGGCATCCACGCCGGCTGGGTCATGATCATCAAGTTGACGCGATATACGACCGAACCGACAGTCGCTGCCGGTCGGACCTCTGCGTGGATCGGCAGCTATGACGACATCACCGGCTGGCTGGCGACCCTGTGGCTGGTACTAATTGCAGCGAGCTTCTGGTATTTCTCCAGACCGGCCACCCGATGACCTTTGGCGTCGCTTGTTGGGCGCGTTCGCAGGCAGCCAGAAGGGACCGGAGTCGCAAGTCTACCCCTGCATTTGCCAGAAGATTCCATGCGCCTCCGCATGGCGATGGCTCACGGGGTGGCGTCGACACCTCGCTCGACCTCTCCCGCCCGACGCAGGACGCGTTTCAGGATCTTCCCGGTCGCATTCTTTGGCAGGTGGTCGTGAAATATGAAGCGGCGCGGCATCTGGTGCGAACCAAGTTGCCGTCGACAGAAGGCCTTGAGCTCCGGGTCATGCAGATCGACCCCCTCTCGCACCGCGACATGCGCCACGACGATCTCACCGTGCGACCCATGCGGCTCGCCGACTACAGCCGCCTCGAGGATATCCGGGTGTTGGTAGAGGACCTCTTCGACCATCCGGGGATAGACGTTCATGCCGTTGACGATGACCATGTCTTTCTTGCGATCGACGATAAAGACATAGCCGTCGGCATCGATGTGGCCGAGATCACCAGTGCGCAACCAATCGCCGGCGAAAATCTCAGCGGTGGCACCGGGCAGATGCCAGTATCCCTGCATCACATTGGGACCACGCACGCAGATCTCTCCGATCTGCCCAACCGGCATTGCATGCCCCGCGTCGTCGAGAATCGCTATTTCCACATTCGGGACAGGCAGACCGACCGAACCGGGTTTGCGCACGGCATCGGGGGGATTCACGCAGGTCACTGGCGAGCACTCAGTCGGGCCATCACCCTCCAAGACAGGGAAGCCAAACCGCTGCTCGAAGCGCTTCAACAGTTCTACCGGCATGGCGGACCCGCCCGCCACGGCGAGGCGGACACTACCCCACTGTGCTGCCCTGTGGTCGTCGAGATTCAGAATCAGGTTGTACATCGACGGCACACCGAGAAAGATCGTTGCCCCGGTTTGCGCAATGGTCTCGCTGACGAGCGCCGGATCGAAGCGCAGCATCGGCACGAGCGACAGCCCATGCAAGGCGGGTGTCAGCAGACCGACCGTAGCTGCAAATGAATGGAACATCGGCAGCACGACCAATAGGCGATCCTCGCGCTCGCGCAACCGCAGCGCCGCGTGCACACTGCGTGTGTTAGACACGAGATTGTGATGCGTCAGCATCGCGCCTTTCGGCTGCCCGGTGGTACCTGAGGTGTAAAGGATGGCGGCAAGATCCCGCTTGGGATCGATTTCAGGCCGCGGCGGCGTTGCTTTACTCGCGATCAGCATCTCCAGCGAGGGGTCGCCGATCGATACGACCGGATCGCCGATACTGATCCAGCTGTGAACAGTTGCCAGGCGAGGTCTCACTAGCGCGACCTTGTCGGCCATCGCGCCATGATAGATCACTGCGCAGACACCCGCGTCATGCAGGACAAACTCGATCTCACCGGTCTGAATCAACAGATTGACCGGCACTACCACCGCACCGGCCTTGACGATCCCGAGATAGGCGATCACGAACTCGACGCAATTGGGGCAATAAAGACCGATGCGATCAGCCCGCGCAACCCCCGCCGCAGACAGCGCGCCGGCAACCGCATCTGATGCTTCATCGACCTGCGCAAACGAGTACCGGCCATCGGGTGTCACCACCAGCGCGTCGTCGCAAAATCGATCCACAGCGGCCCGAAACGCAGCCGGTATAGAGACGCTGTCGCGCATGCTTACGATCCTCTGCCGCGGCGTTGCGCAGCGAGCAGGACTTGCGTGCTTGTGAGAAATGACGCCGATTTACACACCACAGCGCCGCGCTGATCGGGTCGTCAAATGACCTTGGAGAACCGCCCCTGTTGTTCCGTGCCAGCGAGGTAGCGATCGAACACCATACAGATGTTGCGGATCAACAGGCGCCCGGCCGGCAGCACTTCGATATGCGACCCATCGATCGACAGCAGGCCATCTTGCGCCATGTCGCTGAGCCGCCGCATCTCATCGGCAAAGTACTGGCCGAACTCGATGTCCCAAGCCCTGGCAATAGCCTGCGTGTCCAACACGAAATTACATATCAGCTCGGTAATGACTGCGCGTCGCAATTCGTCGTCATGCGTCAAGGCCAAGCCACGAAACACCGCCAGTTCACCGGCGTCGATTCGCGCATAGTACTCGTCGAGGGTGCGCATGTTCTGCGCATAGGTGTTATCGATCATACCGATCGAGGTGACGCCCATGGCCACCAGGTCACAGTTCGCATGCGTCGAATAGCCCTGGAAATTTCGATAAAGATGGCCCTCCCGCTGCGCAACCGCGAGTTCGTCCTCCGGGCGTGCGAAATGATCCATACCGATATAGACATACCCCGCTTTCGCAAGATGTTCACCGATCTGCTGCAGGATCTGCAGCTTCTGGTCCGGCGATGGGAGCTCGTCCTCGTTGATCCTGCGTTGAGGCTTGAAACGTTCGGGCAGGTGCGCATAGTTGAAAACGGACAGTCGATCGGGCTGCGCCTCCAGCACGCGATCCAGCGTGGCGATGAAAGATTGCGCAGTCTGCAGCGGCAGGCCGTAGATCAGATCCATGCTGATCGAGCGAAAGCCTTCGCGACGCGCCACATCTAGGGCGCCGAATGTCTGTTCGGCGGTTTGGATACGGTTGACCGCCTTTTGAACACGCGGATCGAGATCCTGCAGGCCAAGGCTCATCCGGTTGAAGCCGATTTCGCGCAATAGGGCGATGGTATCGTCGGTGACCTCGCGCGGGTCGATCTCTATCGAGTACTCGCCGCTGTCATCGTCGAGCAGCTTGAAGTGACGCCCCGTAACGGCCATCAGTTCGCGCATCTGCGCTGCGCTGATGAAGGTTGGTGTGCCGCCGCCCCAATGCAACTGCTCTACGGGGCGTTCCGAATCGAACAGTGCGGCCTGCATTTCGATCTCGCGATAGACCCTATCCAGGTAAGGCTGAGCCCGAGTGCGGTCTTTCGTCGCGATCTTGTTACAGGCGCAGTAGAAACAGACGGTGTCGCAGAACGGGATGTGGAAATACAGCGAAAGCGGCCGGCCGCTGGCATTGCTGCGCTGCGCCGCGGCCCGGTAGTCCTCCGGCCCGAAGCCGTTGTGAAATTGCACGGCCGTCGGATAAGAAGTGTAGCGCGGGCCAGACTGGTCGTAGCGGCCGATCAGGGCCTGGTCGAGAACGAGTGTTTGTTGCATCTTTCGCAGTGTAGTAGCGTCTCGCTCGTGGCGGGCTGACCCGCGTCAAAAACTCTGTCAGACCTCATCGGGGACATCCAGGCCCCTGCGATGCGTCTCGTTGATCTGTTTTAGCAGGGTATGAAACGGGATTTGATCTTCGTACAGGCGCAGAATCTCCATGAACATCAGGTCTTCGCGGCCAAACTGGTAGCTGCCGGCGACCATCGCATCGTATACCTGCTTGATGCCCTCTTCGAGCGGCTCGATGTAGGCCGGAAAACGTTGCAGATCCTCGACCTCATACAGCAGGCAATCCTTGAGATCGCCGACCTCAAACATTGCCTGCTTCACCCATTCGGCGTATTCCTCGGCGCTTCGCGCGCGGCGCAGACTCATTCTCAACTCTCCTCGAAACTCTCGCGGTACTCGGCCAGCTGCTCCGCGGTAAGCAGGAAGACACCATCGCCGCCACGTTCGAAATCCAGCCATAGAAAAGGCACGTCAGGATAGCGCCCCATCAGCAGGTCCGCGCTCGCCCCGACCTCGATTACCATGATTCCACCGGGCCGCAGGTAGTCCGTCGCACCGGCCAGAATCCGTGATACGACGTCCATGCCGTCTTCTCCGGCTGCCAGTGCCAGTGGTGGTTCATGACGATACTCGGGCGGCAGCGTCGCCATTTCGGCGCTGCTGACATAGGGCGGGTTGCTGACGATCAGGTCGTAGCGTTCACCGTCTAGGCCGTCGTAGACATCGGCGCGCAGCGCCCTGACCCGGTCCTCCAGCTGATGGCGCTCGATATTTCGCGCGGCCACCTCGAGCGCCGCTGGAGAGATGTCGCTCAGGTCCACCAGGGCCTGCGGGAATGCGCAGGCGCACGCGATCCCGATGCAGCCACTGCCGCAACACAGATCCAGCACGCTCGCGACGTGGTCCGGGTCCAGCCAGGGGGCGAAGCTCTCCTCGATCAATTCGGCAATCGGTGAGCGCGGAATGAGCACATTCTCGTTGACAAAAAAGTCCAGGCCCGCAAACCGCGCCTCGCCGATCAGGTAGGCTACCGGCACCCGCTGCTCGACCCGCGCCTCGAACAGCCGGACGATGCGCTCGGCCTCGGCCGCCGTCACCCGCGCCGCAAGGTAGTCGGCCGGGAGAGCGTGATCCAGGTGCACCGCATGCAGAACCAGCGCCAATGCGTCATCCAAAGCATTCTGCGTGCCATGGCCGAAAGACAGCTCCGCGGCACTGAAGGAACTGGCACCCCAACGTACCCAGTCGCGCATGCTGATAAGTTCGTTGTGTTGTGGGAGCTGCATGCCACCGCCTCGCTGGTCCCCGGGCCAAAGACCCGTGCGCAGACCCTTGTGCCCCGCCGAGTCATGCCTTGCGCAGATAATGCTCCGCGCCGTTCGACGGCTCCGGCCCGGCGTCAGAAGCCGCTACTATAGCCGCACTTGCAACGCACGCCCAATGGCATGGGAGCCGGCCCGTGCGCGGACTGGCCTGCCGGACCTGGAGCCCATGACGGTGCCGAGAATACTGCAATCCCTGAAGCTGCAGATCAGCACAGCTATCGCATCGCTCACGGTACTGTTCGCGGTCTCCATACTGTACTCCCTGCATGTCATCGATCAGCAACACAGCGATGACGTACTGGTCCAGCTCGCCGGACGGCTGCAGTTCAATCAGCAGCGTCTCACGGTGCAGGCCATGCGCTATCAGGAGAACGCACCCAGGGATTACCCGAGCTACTTTCGCGACCTGCGCCTGTATTTCGAGGATCAGAAGAAGACCCGCGCCGAAATGAACCGGATCATCGAGGCATTCGCCGCGAACCGCTTCGACAGCTCGCTGATCGGCGAGACCATGCGCATGCCGCCGCAGCTGCCCGAGCGTTCTCAGGCCGTGGCCCAGGATCTGGCGGCGGTATGGCAAGACTTCCTCGCCAAGCTCGATGAGCGTATCGGCCCCGATCGGGAAGAGCCACGGCTGGAATGGGCGGCCGCGTGGATTGTGGAACAAAACGCAACCCTCGAGGAGATCTCGAGGCGCCTGTTGAGCACGCTCGAAAAAGATGTCAGCGCCCGCGCCGCCGCCGCCAATCTGGTCAACCGTCTGCTCTTGGCCGCTGCGCTCGTGGTCGCGGTCGGTATCGCCGTGTGGTTCTATCGTCGCGTGCTCCAACCACTGTCTGCGGCGGTAGAGGGCTTCAAGCAGGTGGCGAACGGAGACTTTTCCTACCGCGTAGCTGTCAGCCAGGATAATGAGATCGGTTGGCTGGCGACCGCCTTCAACCACCTGTCCGGACGCATGGAAGCGCTGCGCAGGCTGCTGACCGGCCTCGAACAGGGGGCGAACCTCGAGGAAACTCTGCATATCCTGTCGGAAACCTTGCCCCCGCTGATCCCTGTCGACTGGATTGGGGTCCTGGTGCTCGGTCCGGACGGCCGGATCCACCTCGAGAAGGCGTTCAGCGACGGCAAGCCGGATCCCCTTGGCAAGCTGAATTTCGAACCGGACAAGACGCTGCTCGAGGAATGCATCAGAAACCGCGAACCACTACACATCCCGGATGTGCGAGAGATCGCGACGCTCTCTGATAACTACGTCTTTCTTGGCCAGCTGTCCGACCTGGGACGACGCGACGCGATATTCTTGCCGATCGGCAGCAGCGCCACGGTGCAGGGGGTCGCGGTGTTCGCCAGCCGATTCCCCAACAACTACCGACCTGAGCACCTCGCGCTGCTGCGCAACCTGGGCGTGCTGGTGGGCGTCAGCCTGGCCCGCACGATCCAGCTGGCCGAAAGCACGCGTCTGGCCAGCATCGGCCAGTTCGCCTCCGGTATTGTGCACGAGATTCGCAACCCACTCGCGACCATCAACCTCGCCCTCGAACACCTCAAGGGCCTCACGAACTTACCCGAAAGCGCGCGCAGGCGTATCGAGCTGGCGGATAACGAAATCCGCCGCCTCGAACATCTATTGACCGATATCCTGCTTTATGCGAAACCGCTGACGCTTAATCGCAGGGCGCTGGACATCAGCGAACTGATCGGCGATGTAATCGGTGCGATGGCGCAGGACCCGACGCCAATCGTATTCCGTCCGGGCTACTGTCCAGCGGTATCCGCCGACCCTGATCGCATCCGCCAGGTGTTCATCAATCTGCTGAGTAATGCCCAGCAGGCGTCGCCGAGCGGTTCCTCGGTGCAGATCCGCTGTCAGCCGATCGGCGGCCACCAGGTCGAGGTGGAGATCCAAAACGGCGGGGAGCCGATCCCGGAAAAGACGCTCATGCGCGTCTTCGAGCCGTTCTTCACGTCGAAGCCGGGCGGTACGGGGCTCGGTCTGCCGATTGTGCAGCGTATTGTCGATGCCCACGGCGGCCAGATCGCACTGGAGTCGGACGCGCAAAATGGCACGCGCGCGCGCCTGAGGTTCCCGGTGATCTCTGCCGATATCGCCGCCCGGCGTTGACGCGTGAGGTCAAGCCGCCTGTTCTTTCAAGCCAACCACCCGCGTGGCGGCCTTTTTCTGCCGACGTTCTGCCTCGCGCTGCTCACCGCGCTGAACGAGGTTGTGCAGCGTGATGTCCGTCAGAAAGACGAAGATCTGTTCGCTCAGGTCATCCCAGAGATTGTGGGTCAGGCAGCGCTGGCCTTCGTGACAATTCTGCCGGCCCTTGCAGCGCGTGAATTCGACCCATTCGTCGACTGCACAGATGATGTCAGCGATCGAGATTTCGTCCGCATCGCGACCCAAATAGTAGCCGCCGCCCGGACCACGTACCCCGCGCACAAGCCCCTTACCGCGCAATGCTGCGAACAACTGCTCGAGATAGGACAAGGAGATACCCTGGTTTTCGGAGATGTCGGCGAGCGTTACGGGTCCCTGGGTGCCATTGATTGCCAAGTCCAGCATTGCGGTGACGGCATATCGGCCTTTGGTTGAGAGTCTCATTGCGTATTCCTCGTGTGGACGTTGGGGCAATAAATACCTACTAATTTTCTCGGGTTTAAAATTAGCAGTAGCCGACTAATTTAGTCAACATTTTATTGACGAAGTTTCGTCGACATAATAGCTAGCAGAACGCCCAGAGACGGCCTGAAACGCGGGCGCAACAACCAAATTTCCCTGACGACAGGCCGACAAAACACCTGACAAGCAGGGTTTTGCGACGTCCAGCGCTACCGCATCGGGTGCTCGAAACAGGTTGCTCGCAAAGTCGAAGCACCACCGTTACCCTGCCTATCTCACCGTGTTTCGTAACAAGGCCGCCGAGACGCCGCTATGGCGGGGTGCATACAGTGGAAGGCGGTGAAGGCGCAGTCGACCCTACGTCGAACCGCCTGCAACGTGTACGCCCCGTCAGGGCGAGGGTATCGGGGGCCGCAGCAGGAAATTGGTGAGATATGCAGGTTAGCCCTGGCGGCGAGCCGTTGCGACGCGTCAGGAAATGTCGCAGGCCGGCTCGCGAAGCGCGGTAACGTCGTCGACGAACAAGTGGCCCTGATACACACAGAATGCGAGCCATTTGGAGACGAACAGATTCAGGCGCCACTTATTGATCAGACCCGGTGCCTCATAGAGCCGATCTGTAGGAAGCGTCTGCTGACGCAGGTGTTCCACCTCGACCTGGCGGGCATCGTGATAGACGCGTAGCAACGCATCGGGATCGCAGGTGTCATTGTTGCCATGCCCGAAGCGATAGGTCAGACGCACCAGCGTGGTGTAGGGCGTTTGTTCGACAATCGTCAGGTGCAGGTCCTGATGGTCGGTATGGGTCGAGCGATGCTCCCCCTGTAGACGCTGCAACTGCGGCACCAGGCTGAGCAAGAAATGGTAGTTTTCTTCGCACAGCGCCTGCAGATCGCCGACTGAGGGGCGCTTGTCCAGCCATTGGTTGACGATTGTGCGATCAGAAACCTGCATATGCCTGTCCGGGAAAAGTAAGATCCCAGTATAGTCGCCGTGGGCCAATCGGGACGCCCTCTCGTAAATGCGGACTCAGGCCTGTCCCGACTGCTGTTCTGAGACCTGGCGGCGGACCTCTTCCATGTCCAGCTCGCCCGCCTTTTTAACGAGTTCTCGGAACGCGGACTCCGGCAACGCGCCGGCCTCGCTGAAGATAATGATTTTCTCGCGGAAGATCATCAACGTCGGGATCGAGCGGATCTGGAAGTGCCCAGCAATCTCCTGCTGCTCCTCCGTGTTGACCTTGGCAAACACCACGTCTGCATGGTCTTCCGAGACCTTTTCGTAGGTTGGGGCAAACGAGCGGCAGGGGCCGCACCAGGGCGCCCAGAAGTCCACGATGACAAAGTCGTTATTGGTAACCACCTCTTCAAAGGTGTCTTTCGTCAGCTCGACTACCGCCATTATGGCCTCCACAGAATTCTTCAGTCAGGCCCGTACCTTAGCACAGCAACGGGGCGGCTCAGAGAGCAAGAGGCCCGGGAATTCCGGGCCTCTTGCGGTCGGCAACGGTCGATTCGGGCTAGCCATCCAATCCCGCAAAGATCTGATCCCGAATCTCGTCGACACCGCCGACGCCGTTGATCTTGACGTACTTGCATTCGCCTGACTTCGACGCTGCACTGTAGAAGCTGATCAGCGGCTCCGTCTGATCATGATAAATCTTGAGCCGTGCACGCACGGTGTCTTCGTGATCATCGTCGCGCTGGATCAACGGCTCGCCGGTGACATCATCCTTGCCCTCTTCCTTCGGCGGATTGAACGACACATGGTAGGTGCGGCCGGATGCCAGATGCACCCGACGACCTGACATGCGTTTAATGATTTCACTATCCGGCACATCGATCTCAACCACCGCATCAATCGCGACCCCGGCCGCTTTCAAGGATTCCGCCTGGGGGATGGTGCGAGGGAAGCCGTCAAAGAGGTAGCCAGACTTGCAGTCGTCTTCGGCGATGCGCTCTTTTACCATGCCCATGATGATGTCATCGGAGACCAGGCCCCCTTCATCCATAATCTTCTTTGCGGCCACGCCCAACTCGCTACCGGCCTTGACGTGCGCCCGCAGCATGTCGCCGGTGGAGATCTGCGGGATGCCGTAGCGCTCTTTGATGTAGTTGGCTTGGGTACCTTTGCCGGCGCCAGGGCCGCCGAGAAGTATGACGCGCATAAGAGCTACTCCCTACACTATGTGAGGCTATTCCGGGAAGCGGAGTCTGACACAGCGTCTACACAGGTCGCCAGTCGAGGCTGTCAATAGGCGGATTCAGGGTCTTTATCAACCATTACGGGTGCACTGCCGTTCGCGGTCCCGTGCGCGGACACTCACTCGCGGCGGTTCTCACAGATGCCTATCGATTCCGTGCGCCTTGAGGCCCCAGGCAAACAGGGTCCCGACGCGTCGATCGGTCTGACGCAAGCGGGACGAAAGCACGCGAAACAGCTCTTTGAGCACCTGATAGCCAAAGTCCGGCTGCTGATCGAAATAGCCCGCCAGCGCGCTTGCATCAAAGACCAGCAGGTCGCAGGGCTCCAGGGTCATGACGGTCGCCATTCGCGGTCCGGTATCGAAAAGGCTGAGCTCGCCGAAGACCTCGTTCGCCCCCAGATCACAGATCCCCGGCTGGATGTGGCGGCGGTCTTCGAGTTCGACCCGCTCAGTCACTCGCACGCACCCGCGTTGGATCAGATAAACGACCCGGTCATCGCAGCCCTCCTGAATCACGATCTCACCGCTGTCGAGGTGGCGCTCCCGCGCGATCCCCGCCGCCTTCAGGCGATCATCGCCTAGAAGCTCACCAATGCTTGGCATGTCATTCTCGCCGCGATATTTTTACGTCAGTCCTACCGTGTAAGAGTAGACGAGAACGCGGCCAGGGAAACCGTCGTCTATCGGTACCCGGGGACCCGGCAGCCTGTCGGACTTAACGCTGTTTGGCTGCTAGGCAGACAGATCGAGCATCAACCGGTTCAGGCGGTGCACGAACCCGGCCGGGTCGGCCAGTTGCCCGCCCTCGGCGAGCAACGCCTGGTCGAACACCAACTTCGCCAACTCACTGAACTTGTCCTCGTCGGTCTCAGCATCCATTCGCTGCAGTAGCGGATGCTCAAGATTGATCTCGATGATCGGCGTCGGCATGGGCGCATCCTGCCCCAGCTGCTTGAGCACCCGGGCCAGATTCTGGCTCATGTCGTAGTCGTCGACCACCAGGCAGGCCGGTGAGTCCGTCAGTCGACTGGACACCCGAACCTCTTTGACGGTCTCCCCCAACGCAGCCTTGACCCGCTCGATCAGGTGTTTGTGCTCTTCAGCCGCCTTCTCGACCTTCTCCTTGTCGGCGCTGTCCTCAAGTTCACCCAGATCGAGCTGGCCCTTGGCCACCGACTGCAGATGCTTGCCCTTGTATTCGCTGAGATGCGACACCAGCCACTCATCGACGCGGTCGGTCAGCAACAACACTTCGATGTCCTTCTTCTTGAAGATCTCGAGGTGCGGACTGTTGCGCGCCGCCGCGAGTGTGTCTGCAGTGATGTAGTAGATCTTCTCCTGTTTGTCAGCCATACGTTCGATGTACTGATCCAACGATACGGTTTCAGCGTCTCCTTCGGACTTGGTCGACGCGAAGCGCAGCAGCCCGGCAATCTTCTCCCGATTGCCGAAGTCTTCGGCGGGCCCTTCTTTCAAGACCTTGCCGAACTCCTTCCAGAAGGTCTGATACTTATCGGCGTCATTCTTGGCGAGCTTCTCGAGGAGACCAATGACGCGTTTGACGTTGGCGTTGCGGATGGTATCGATCTTCTTGTCATGCTGCAGTAGTTCGCGCGATACGTTGAGCGGCAGGTCATCTGAGTCGACCACGCCCTTGACGAAACGCAGGTAATGCGGCATCAGCTTGTCGGCCTCGTCCATGATGAACACCCGCCGCACATACAGCTTCACGCCATGCTTCTGCTCGCGATCCCACATATCGAATGGTGCGCGTGAAGGAATAAACAGCAGCGAAGTGTATTCGCTTTTGCCCTCGACGCGATTGTGCGACCAGGCCAACGGATCCTGAAAATCGTGACAGGTATTCTTATAAAACTCGTGATATTCCTCGTCGGCGATATCAGACTTGTTGCGCATCCACAGCGCCGTTCCCTTGTTGACCTGCTGCCAGGAGGCTGGTTCTGCCTTCTCCGCTGCTTCGCCCTCGCCCTCGTCACTCGGCTCTGGCTGTTCGAGCATCTCCACCGGTATCGCGATGTGATCAGAAAACTTGCCGATGATGCTGCGCAGCCGCCAGTCGTCGAGGAACTCCTTCTCGTCGTCACGCAGATGCAATACGATCTCCGTACCACGCTCGGCACGATCGAGGTTTTCGATGGTGTAGCTGCCCTCGCCGCTGGATTCCCAGCGCACGCCCTCGTCCGGCCGCATTCCGGCCCGGCGCGTGGTCAGCGTCACTTTATCGGCGACGATAAAGGCCGAGTAGAAACCGACGCCGAACTGCCCGATCAGTTGACTGTCCTTCGCCTGATCGCCAGACAGATTCTCCAGGAACTTCTTTGTGCCCGAACTGGCGATGGAGCCGATGGTCTCAGTGACTTCCTGGCGGCTCATGCCTATGCCGTTATCACTGATGGACAGCGTACCGGCGGCTTTGTCTACCGAAAGACGGATCCTCAGGTTGGCGTCATCCTCGTAGAGGCTATCGTTTCCCAGGGCCTCGAAACGCAGTTTCTCAGCCGCGTCCGAGGCATTCGAGATAAGCTCTCGCAAGAATATTTCCTTATTCGAATACAGCGAGCGGATGACCAAATTGAGCACTTGGCTCACTTCGGCCTGAAAATCAAGGGTTTCTTTCTGTGCAGTCGCGGCCATGGTGTCGTGATCCTCCGAAATTTTCTCGCTGGCCGCGCACATGGGGCCGCGAAACGGGATTTCAAGAGTCGGCTGTGGTAAAAATCTGTCCAGATTTCGCAGAGCCCCCTATAAATGTCATTCACCACTTATTCGACGCAGCCCTTCAAGGACCAGCGCCCCGGTACCTCCGGACTACGGAAGCGGGTCGAGATCTTCCGCCAGGGCAACTATCTGAAAAACTTCGTACAGGCGGTGTTCGACACCCAGACCGAACTGGTCGGCAACACCCTGGTGCTCGGCGGGGACGGGCGCTTTTACAACCGCGAGGCGATTCAGATCATTCTGAAAATGGCGGCTGCCAACGGTGTTGCACGCGTGCTGGTGGGCACGGGCGGATTGCTGTCCACGCCGGCGGCATCGTGCATCATCCGAAAATACACGGCGGCGGGCGGCCTGATCCTGTCGGCCAGTCACAACCCCGGGGGGCCGGACGGCGACTTCGGCATCAAGTTCAATACCGCCAATGGCGGACCGGCGCCCGAGCGGGTCACCGAGGCGATATTCGCCCGCACCCTGGAGATCAGCGACTACCGCAGCAGTAACGACCCGGACCTGCCGCTGGACACGAGCAAGACCTATCAGCTCGGTGACATGCGGGTCGACATTATCGATCCGGTAACCGACTACGCGCAGCTGATGGAGGGCATTTTCGACTTCGACGCCATTCGCAGGCTGTTGGCCGGCGGGTTTCGTATGCGCTTCGATGCCATGCACGCCGTAACCGGGCCGTATGCAATCCGCATCCTGGAGAAGCACCTCGGTGCGCCGGCAGGCACTGTGATCAACGGTGTCCCTCTCGAAGATTTCGGCGGCCATCACCCCGACCCCAACCTGGTCCATGCGGCCGACCTGGTGGCCATGACCCAGGGCGCGGACGGTGTCGACTTTGCCGCGGCCTCGGACGGCGATGGCGACCGCAATATGATCCTGGGTCGCGGAGTTTTCGTCACGCCCAGTGACAGCCTGGCGATCCTGGCCGCCAATGCGACGCTGATCCCAGCGCACCGCCACGGTATTCCCGGCGTAGCCCGATCGATGCCGACCAGCCAGGCGGTGGATCGGGTAGCCGCCGCACTGGGCATCGAGTGCTTCGAGACGCCCACCGGCTGGAAGTTCTTCGGCAATCTCTTGGATGCCGGAAAGATCGCTTTCTGTGGCGAGGAAAGCTTCGGTACGGGTTCCGACCACGTGCGGGAGAAAGACGGCCTGTGGGCGGTGCTGGCATGGCTCAACGTGATTGCCGGACGCGGTGAATCGGTTGCCGAAATCGTCGCCACTCATTGGCAGCAGTACGGACGAAACTACTATTCGCGCCATGATTATGAAGGCATCAAGACCAAGGCTGCAGATGGCTTAATGACGGCACTGCGGGAGCGCCTGCCGCAGCTGCCCGGCAGTCTGCTCGGCGGCATGACGGTCAGCTATGCCGACGATTTCAGCTACACCGACCCGATCGACGGCTCGATCAGCGAACATCAGGGGATCCGGATCGGATTCAGTGACGGTTCGCGCATCGTTTTTCGTCTCTCCGGAACGGGTACGGTCGGCGCCACACTGAGAGTCTACCTGGAGGCGTACGAGCCGGACCCGGGGCGGCAGCAGGAGGATCCGCAGATGGCGCTGGCGCCGTTGATTACGATTGCCAGTCAGCTGGCCGAGATCGCACAGCGGACTGGCCGGGAGGCGCCGGATGTCGTCACCTAGACCAGCCGCCGCGATGCCGGTGACATATCCAGGCTAGGAGCCCGTATGAGCACAAGCCACTGGTGCCGAATCGAGATCGACGGCAGACCCACGCTGGGGCGCCTGCACGACGACAAGATTGCGCTGTATCGCGGTGAGCTGTTCGAACAGCCGCAGGCGACGGGAGTGGAAATCGACGCTGCGGCGGTCAACTGGTTGGCCCCGGTCGAGCCGCGCCAGTTTCTCGGCCTGTGGAACAACTTCCACGAGCGCCAGCGGCTGGAACACACTAAGATTCCGGATTTCCCGCTGTTCTTCGTCAAGCTTGCCGGGTCACTGTCGGCTCACCAGCGGCCGATCAGCCGACCATCCGGCTTCACCGGACGGGTCAAGTTTGAGGCAGAACTGGGCATCGTTATAGGTCGCGCCTGTTTTCAGCCCGAACACAACGACATTGACGACATTATCTTCGGTTACACCTGCGTCAACGACGTCACCGCGCCCGAGTCTTTGTTCTCCAACGACGAGTTTCATCAGTGGTGTCGGGGCAAGAGCATGCCCGGTTTCGGCCCGATCGGGCCGTTGATCGCCTGTGGTGTGGACCCCGCAGGCCTGCGTGTGCGCGGCATACTCGACGGTGAAGTCAAACAGGACTACCCGGTCAGCGACATGATCTTCTCACCGCAGCAGATCGTCTGGCACATCGCGCGCGAGGTCCCGCTCTACGCCGGCGACGTCATTGCCTGCGGCACCTCGGTCGGCGCAGCCGATATCGCGGATGGCCAGACCATCGAGATTCAAATCCCCGGGGTCGGCACGCTCAGCAACCAGCTGCGTTGAGTGCCGGTCTTCGCGAAGCCGGGACGCATCAGCCACGCGGTCAATAATGCCGCGACACCCCGACCCGCTGCATAATCTCAATCGCGAGCTCTTCAATCGATACCGTGGTGCTGTCGATGTACGGAATCGCATGCGCCTGAAACAGATCCTCGGCGGCGGCGATCTCCCTGCGACACTGACCCAGACTCGCGTAATCGGATCCAGGACGGCGTTCTTCACGAATTCGGTGCAGCCGGTCGGCCGAAATAGTCAGGCCGAAAAGGCTGCCGCGATGCTCTAGCATTGGGCCCGGCAGTTTGCCGAGAAGGAAGTCATCTTCGGTCAGCGGAAAATTGGCGGCCCGCACCGCGTACTGCATTGCCAGGTACAAGCAGGTCGGGGTCTTGCCGCTGCGCGATACGCCGATCAGGATAAGGTCCGCATCTCCCAGACCCCGGAGGCGAGCACCGTCATCGAAACTGAGCGCGAAATTCACCGCCGCGACGCGGCGATCGTATCTCCCGAGATCACCGATGCCATGGCTGCGGCCGACGTGCCCCATGTACGGCATGCCGAATGCATCCGACAATGACGGCAGAAAGGTGTCGAAGATATCGAAAACCCGGGCATTGGCCGTCTGCAGCAACGCGCGAGACGCCTCGTCGACGAGGCTGGAAAACACCACCGGGGGCGCACCGTCTTCCTGGCCGGCGGCGTCGATCTCGCGCACCGCCGCCGCGATCTTCACCGGCGTGTCAAGAAACGGCAGCACCACGCGCTCGCAGCGCAGTTCATCGAATTGGGTTACCAGCGTTCGAACCAGGTGCTCCAGCGTGATCCCCGTGCGATCCGAGATGATGAAAAGCGTACCTGAGAAATTCGCCATAATCGTCTTCAACGGGCCTCGTGCAATGTCCGTAGACCTCGCCGCCGGAAAGGTTAGCAAAACGGCTTGATCTGCAAATTGCAGCTTAAGCCTGCATGTTGCACCAGTCGATTGGCTTTGTGGACGGTCCTTTTGGGGCGGCGCCCAGGTCGCAAAAATCGGCGGACGTGCCATACTTTTTCGGCATGGCGACAGTGAAACACCCGTCTTTCACCTCCTCGACAATGTCCGTGAACGGTTCTCGCGCGGCATCAAAGAGACCTTGGATCCGGTTGGGATTCTCAATCCGGTCCGTCAGTCCGCCACGGTTGAGCGCCATTGTCACGATCTGTGCCGCGCTTGCTTTGCCACAGGCGGCGCATGCCTTCTTCTGTATGAAGGCGGGACCCAGCAGCAAAGGCTTTGCGCGATCGATGCCTTATCCGGGCGTTGCTTATCAACGTCCTGCGTACTATCTGCCCCCGATCGTGCCCCGCCAAACACCACCACCGAGGCAGGCAATGAAGCCACGCCCCCGGCCGCGACCGATGCAGTGGCGGCCGGTGGATCGGCGCACCGTGACCCGCTGACGGCCGGCGTTCGCACCGGCCATCCTCGACCGCGTCTGTCGGCCGCGAGTGCATCAACGACACCCACTGCGGATCGAACGCGATGGTCCACAATCGAAATTCGAACACGCGATCTACTACCGGTCTCTCCCTCAAACTCATCTCGCGCGGCGTGAGCCGCCCGCAGCAGGGAATCGGCGCATTGAGATTTGCAGGCTAGCCGTGTGAAAATTTTTGACGGAGCGAGACAAACGGACCGTGCCGCTGCGGTTAAAATGGCCGGATACTCAGTCCAGATTTCGAGGAGCTCGCGTGAAAGAACGCCAGGTAGATGTTGCAATCATCGGCTCGGGTAGCGCCGGTCTCTATGCCATGGGCCGGGTCCGGCCATCCGGCAAATCGGTAGTGATTATAAACGGCGGCGAACTGGGCACCACCTGTGCCCGCGTCGGTTGCATGCCGTCGAAGGCGGTGATTCAGGTAGCCGAGGACTTCCATCGCCGCGGGGTATTCAAGCGATTCGGGCTGGAGGGCGAGGAGACCCTGAGCCTCGACGTCGGCGAGGCCATGGGGTATGTCCAGGATCTGCGCGATATCTTCGTCGAACGGGTGATCTCAAACAGCACGGACAAGATGCCCGAGGGTATGTTCATCGAAGGCTATACCCGTTTCGTCGGGCCAAACCTCCTGGAAATGGAAGACGGACAACGCATCCGTGCCGACAAGGTCATTGTCGCAACGGGCTCTCGACCGATAGTCCCGGATGCCTGGCAGGGCTACCGCGACCGGATTATCACCACAGAGGAGTTCTTTGAGCTGGACGTGCTGCCTCGATCGATCGCGGTTGTAGGCCTTGGCGTTGTTGGCCTGGAGATCGGCCAGTCGTTGCATCGCCTTGGCTGCGAAGTCGTCGGCATCGACATACAGGAGGTGATCGGAGGCCTTAGCGATCCCGAGGTCGCCAAGACCGCAATCGATATCCTTGGTAAAGAGTTCCCGCTGTGGCTAGGTCATGGGGCGGAGATCAGCGAGGGCAGCAACGGCAGACTGCGGGTCACTGCCGGCGAGAACAGCATCGAGGTCGACCGAGTGTTTGCGAGCATCGGCCGCCGGCCGAATATCGACCAGCTCGGGCTGGACGCAATCGGGGCACCGGTCGATCAGCGCGGCTTCCCCATTTACAATCCAAACACCATGCAGCTCGGCGATTTGCCGGTCTTTCTCGCCGGCGATGTCACCGGCGAGCGCCCGCTTTTACACGAGGCCGGCGACGAGGGACGCATCGCAGGTCAGAATGCGGTCGGTGAAAAAATCATGGCCTTTCAACGCAAGACCCCGCTGAACATTACCTTCTGCGATCCGAATATCGTCCAGGTCGGTCAGACCTATGCCTCACTTGACCTAGATAGAACGGCGGTGGGTCAGGTGCAAATGGCGCCCGTCGGCCGCGCGCTCATTATGGCCAAGAATAAGGGGCTCATCCGTGTCTACGCCGACAGGGCCAGCGGCAAGATGCTCGGCGCAGAGATGGCTTGCATCAAGGCAGAGAACCTTGGGCATCTGCTCGCGTGGGCTATTCAACAAGATCTGACGGTCGGGGAACTGCTGCAGATGCCCTTTTACCATCCGGTCATCGAGGAGGCACTGCAGGCGGCGCTTTACGATCTCTATGCTAAGGTAGACGCGAAGAATCCCGGGGCGATCACTGAACTGCGCCCACTCTGATACCTAGCCCGCTTATCTCACCTCGACAGTACGCGCCAGGCCGCGAGCTTGCGCTCGAAGCTGAAGGACGCGTTGGCGGGGCTGGTCGACGGCAAGCGGATTCGCGGCAGAGCCGCGAGCGTTGCCGGCAATTCCGGCAGGGCATAGCGCAAGAAACTCCGCTCCGCCATCGCACCGTTGAAATAGACCACCCGGATCGTGGGATGCCGCTCAAAGAAACCTTGAAAATCATTCGGCACGATCGAGGCCGGCTCGATATCCGAATCCAGGCTGCTGTGTCGGGTGCAGGTCTTTAGTACGTCCCAAACTGCAAGGCGCTGCTGGATCAGGCGCGCGCAGCGCTCGTCGTACGGTAGCCCAGGGTCAACCCCAAACAGGGCACCGACGATGGGCCAGAATGCATTGCGCGGATGTGCATAGTACTGGTCGACGCGCAGCGAAGCCTTGCCCGGCATTGAGCCCAACACAAGCCGCTCGGCACTTGCGTCCGCAATCGGCGGGAAACTGTATACGCGGCTCATCAAGGCGCATCAGGGGTTCGAGAGCTTGATCCGCCCGGTCAGCCAAGCGCGGTCCGAGTCACACTGCCGCGGTTCATCCGCGTTCGTTTGCAAGCAGGGCCATTCGCACCAGCTCGGCCAGCGAACCGGCCTGCATCTTTTCCATGACCCGCGCACGGTGCGCCTCGATAGTCTTCGCTGAGACGCCCAGGGAGTTGGCAATCTCCTTATTCGACCTGCCATCGGTCACCATTTCCATTACCTCACGTTCTCGCGGCGTCAGGTGCGCTAATCTTTCCTGAACCCGCAGATTCTCCGAGTAATGGCTGCGCTGTTGTTCTTCATAAGCGATTGCCCGTCGAATGGCATCCAACAGCACTTCGTCGTTAAACGGCTTCTCAATGAAGTCGATTGCGCCACTCTTCATCGCGCGCACTGCCATTGGCACGTCGCCATGTCCGGTGATGATCACCGCAGGGATTTGGATATTGTGTTCGACCAGATACTCTTGCAGATCCAGGCCGCTCATTCCCGGCATACGGACATCCAGGACCAGGCAGCCAGAGCGACCTGGCTGATACTCTGCAAGAAACTCGTCAGCCGATGCAAAGCTCTCGACCTGCACACCCACCGACTCAATCAGCCATTTCAAGGAATTACGCATGGCTTGGTCGTCGTCGACCACGAAAACAGTGCTCTTGGTGAAAGGGGATTCAGACATGACTCATGATGCCGCGCTCACAAGGTTCGCGACACTTGGCGGAAGCTCAATAGTGAAGGTACTGCCCTTGCCGGGAAACGACTCGGCCCGAAGCTTACCATGATGGTGGCTCATGATCGTCTGGCTGATGGCGAGACCCATACCCATACCCGATTCTTTGGTGCTGTAGAAAGGATCAAACAGGTGCTCCATCGCCTTTCTGCTGATTCCCGAGCCATTGTCCTTCACGCTGACGAATACCATACCGTCGGGCTGAACTCCGGATTCGATCGTCAGACGCCGGTTCGGTGCCCGTTGTTCGACCAGGGCATCCAGCGCATTGCGCAGCAGGTTGATTAGTACCTGTTCGATCTGTACCGAATCCACTCGCACCCATAACTCTCGCTGCGAAAGTCGGCGTTCGATCGTAAGCTCCTGGCGCTGCAGCTCATGACTGATCATGGAGCAGGCCTCGCGCGCGAGGACGTTCAGATCGACATGCTCACGCACCGGCTGCCGTCGACTTACCATGCCGCGCAGGCGTTTTATGATCTCCCCCGCCCTTCCTGCCTGCGCCGAGATCTGGCCCAAGGCATGCAGCAGCTCTTCCTTGTCGCCCATATCGAGGCGCAGGCGACGGGCGCAGCCGTTGGCGAAGTTCACGATCGCTGAGAGCGGTTGGTTAAGTTCGTGAGCGATTCCGGTGGCCATCTCGCCCATATTACTCAGACGGGTGACATGCACCAGCTCGTTCTGGCGACGTTTTAGCTCCTCTTCGGCCAGACGCTCACCGGTGATGTCACGCGCATAGACGTTGACATAATCGAGTTCTGTAACCGGTGCAAACAGTAGCGAAAACACTCCGTAATCCGTCATTACCTCGAGCTCGCTGGTCGACTCCGAGGTCAGAACCTCCTCGACCCGGTTCCGCCAGTACACTGGGAGTGTCTGCAACGGACGGCAGCCCCAGTGTTTGAGCAAGGGACCACTCGGTTGGTTGGCATAGGTGATGACCCCACGGCGGTTGATTCGCAACACCGGGATCGGACTCTCGCTGGGAATCGCGGCAAGGCTGCGAATCTCTGCCTCGCGCACCTTGCGTTCAGCAATGTCGCGAAGATAAAGCGTGAACACCAGCTGTTCCTCGAGAAACACCGGCTTGATTGAGAGTTCGACCGGAAATATATGGCCGTCGCGCGCCACCGCCTGCATTTCCACACGTTGCAGCGGGGCACCCTGATCGGCCCCCACTAGCGAAAGATAAAGCAGCCGATCAAAGGTTTCGCGCCACTTAGGGGCCACCACCAGGTCATTAAATGACCGACCGACGGCCTCCTCATGGCTGTAGTCGAAAGTCTTCTGCGCTGTCGGATTGAAGTCGATGATCCCCCCGCGCTCGTTTACCGTGATAACAGAATCCAGGGACGCATCCATGATCGCCACCCGGAGCTTTTCCGTTTCCTGCAGCTCGCTTTCGTGCTGACGCCGCATTTCCTCTCGCGCGCGCATCACCAGCTGAACGAAATCACGGATCCAGTCTTCGAGAATGATTAGCTGATTGCCGCGCCGATCGAGATCGGCCTCCGGTATCTCTAGCGCCCTGCGCGACAGACTCGAGACCCGACTCAGCAGCCGACTGATGCGGCTCGATAGCAATAGGAACAGCAGCACAAAGGCCGAGATCATTACCGCCGCCCCGATCAGCCGCTGCCGGCGTTCGAGATCCAGCACCTGTTGTCCGGTCTGCTCAAACGAGCCGCGCGGCAACAGTGTCGCGAACAGCAGATTGAGGTCGGAACCGTCATAATCGAAAAACGACTGGGCCGTCACCAGGTAGTCCTCGCGCAGCTCGGCGAGTTTTCTGCCCGGGATTACGCCTTCGGGATGGCTACTCGACAGGATGCGCTGCGCATCGGGATCGAGGATGGCGACAACATTGGTCGGCTTTACAAATTTTTGGGAGGCGGCAAGGAAGGCGCTATCGAGCGGCACCAGCAATACCAAGCTGCCCATCGGGGTCCGCGCGTTGTCTTCGGTCGCCTCGGAGACAATCAACCACGGCGCATCTTCCAGCAGTGTGACGTAGGCACGCTGCTGGCCGGTCGCCAAGTGACTACGGGGTTCACCGAGCAACGCCTCGGGCAGACTTTCGTTGGCAGGACTGTAGAGCTCTCTGACAGCGCCGGACGGGTCGACGAGCATAAAGTGCCGCGCGCTGATGCCCCCCTGCCAGGCCAAATCCCTCGGCAGCCAAGGCGGTGGATTGCCGGCGTCGTAGTGGGCGATATCAACCGGATGCCGCGACCAGATAATGGGATCGAGATAGTCCGCCATACGGCGATGTGTGGCGATCAGCTGAGTAAAAAAACCGAACGATCGTCGATACTCGTCGAAACGAATCAGAGATTCACGCGCCTGCTGATCGAGCTGACTCTCCAGTGCCTGGTCGAAGATGTTGCTGAGCGCGCGGGTCTGGACGCGATCGACAATGACCCAGACGGCGAATCCTGTCACCAGCCCGAAGGCGAGCGCCAGCAGCGGGATGGGTATCCGCCTGAGAAGTCTGCGTGTCAGCGACCGTTTGCTGATCTTTATCGTCCCGGAATGGCGCCTTTGCAGGATTATCACGCCGGAACCTCAAATTACCAAACCGTTCTATTCACCTCGATCGGCGGACGACCGCGGGTTGCCGATGCTCAGATGGCACGCAGAATAGGCACCGCGCGCTGCGGAACCGACGACATATTCGGTAAAAGACGATCGAGGGCATCTCGACAGCAAGGCTCCAGGGAATCGAATTCAATTCCGAAGCCGTGCAGGCTCTGATGGCTGACACGACCACTTGCCGTGAGGCAGCCGTCGCAGATGTCCTCGCCGGGGTTGAAAGTTACCGTCACCTCCGCACCGATTGGCACGATACTGGTTTCTGCCTGTATATACAGGCCGCCATGCGCCAGATCGACAATACGCCCCCTAATCAGGCCGAATCGCACGCACCCTACGACTGCATCGAGCGAGACTACCTTGCGTTCACAGTTTCGCTGCTCCATCCTGCCCTCCCATAGTTCTCACCCGCTGTCCGCGGTCTGCGCCGCTTTTCGAATTGGGTGGCTGGTCAACTCTCGCTGGCAATATGCTAATCGCTGTCTCGCCGGGCAGACCATTGGGAGCAATCCCAGATCACCCTAGTAATTTCCCTAGAATTGAGATAATTATTTTAAGAAATAATAGGTTACCTTAGCCTTCCTGGGATTTCGTGAGCCGATTTCGCGGTCATGGGCGCAACGATGACGGCGCCCGAAGCCTCTCCGTAACATCAAGGAAACAATGCAACTGCCTATCGAAAATGCGGCGCCTCCGGGATTGTGGCACCGCCTGGCGGCCATTTTCTACGACAGCTGGCTGGTGGCGGCCATCTGGCTCCTCGGCGCCACCGTGGAGACCTTCATCCGCGCAGGGCTGGGAACCGGCGGCGACGCCGGTTCCCACTGGCCACTGCAGGCCTTTTTGCTGCTCTCGCCCGCGCTGTTCTTCGGCTGGTTCTGGACGCACGGCGGACAGACCCTCGGGATGCGGGCCTGGCGTCTCAAGCTGCTCGACAGCAGCGGCAACCCGGTCACCTGGCGTCAATCGCTGATTCGCTACGGCGCCGCCTGGCTGTCGCTATTGGCCCTCGGCCTGGGATATGTCTGGGTGTGGATCGATCCCCAAGGCCTGAGCTGGCACGACCGCCTCAGCGGCACCCGGCTGGTCGTGCTGGAAAAAGCCTCTAACTAGCCTGCTGTTCAACGTACCCTGTTCAGCACAGAAAATCCGATCAACAGAAAGACCATCGCAGGCGCCAGCGCGCTAACCATTGGGTCGAATTCGTAGACTATCGCCACATAGGACATCCCGCGGGAAAGCAGGTAGAACGCCATGCCCAAAACCAACCCGAGAAAGACGCGTTTCCCGGTGCTGACAAATCGTTGATTCGCGAGCACGAAGGGAACGGCAACGAACAGCATGACCATCGTCGCCAGCGGCGTCGCGACTTTCAACCAGAATGCAACTTCATACTCGGTCGACGACAGCTTACTCCGGCGCATCACCTGGATGTAATTGACAAGCTCGGTTATCGGCAACATCGTCGGTCGAATAACCACCGCGTTCAACAATCCCGGATCGAGTATCGATTCCCAGCGCGCGCTCGCCAAGCGCCGTTGGCGAACACCCTCCTCGCTGATTTCGCTCTGCCGGATCTCCCGCATCAGCCAGTGGTCGCCGCGATGTTCGGCGCTCGCGGCATGCGTGGCCAGTCTCAACTGCCTTTTATCGTCGAACTCGTAGACGAAGATGTCCTCGAGACGGGTTCCGGGAAGAATGTTGCGAATGTTGACGAAGGCCTGCCCATCACGTGCCCAGAATCCGTAGCGCGTCTTTAGCGTAACCTTCTCTTCCAGCTGTTCCGTGCGATACTGCTCACCCCACTGCTCACTGGCCGGGGCAACAAATTCACCGAATAAAAAGACCATCAGCATCATCAACAGACCGGTCTTCAACACGGCCAAAATAATCTGCCGCAGCGAGAATCCACACCCGCGCATCGCCGTCAGCTCGCCATGCTCGCCCATTGCGCCAAGGCCGATCAGAGAACCCATCAACGCGGCTACCGGAAAGACTTCGAACACATAGCGAGGTGCGGACAGAAGGGCGACGAAAAAGGCATCCCCAAGCTCGTAGTTCCCCTGGCCGACATCTTCTGACTCGTCAATCAGACCGAAAAAAACCAGCAAGATCACCATCACGACCAAACTGATGCCGGTCCCCTTCAACATGGTTGTTCCGATGTAGCGTTCGAAAAGGATCAAGTTGGTGCCCGCCAGGTCAGCCGTCGTCGCCAGTGCACTGAGAACCAGTTTGAATCGAGCAACACCATCAGGCCGGCGAACCCCAACATGACCAGGGGCAGCCACCACATGCCGAGCCAGGCCGGCATCCAGCCTGTCTCCAGCCATTGCTCTGCGACCCGCTGCAGATTCATGAAGGTGAAATAGATCAGCACTGCCAAGGTAAGGCGGCCATAGATCCCGGAGCGCGGTGATGATCGGGCCAGGGGCACGGCGAGGATCGCGAACCCCAGCAAGGCCAGCGGCATCGATAGTCGAAATTGAAACTCGGCCCAGTCCCGTGGGGTCCCGGAGGCAAGAAGCGCCTGCCAGGGCTTGGCACTCTGACGCGTCTTGAAAACGCCGAGACCGAGTGTCGGGATACGCACTGCATATTGCTCGAAGCTGCCGACCGAATAATCGAGCGCCCCCGGCGTCCCTTCATAGCGATGGCCGTCGGTCAGGATGACGAAGCGCTCGCCTGTCTCCGGGTCTGTGGTCTGAAAGGCACCCTCCGCGGTCACCAGGCCGAGCCTACCCTGTTGTCGATCCTGTACGAAGACACCTTCGAGCCTGCTGCCATCCGGACCGAGTCGTTCGGTATAGACGACCAGCCCACCGCGACTGAACTCGCTGAAACGTCCTGGGCGCACCCCTGAGATATCCGCAGTATTCGCCTGCTCTGCTTTCAGCCTGTCAACACTGCCACGTGCCCAGGGCAACAGCTCCATTACCAGGACAGCAACGATCACGGCGAGCGGTAAGGCAACCAACATTATCGAGCGCAATAACCGCGCCTGACTGAATCCGGCAGCCTCGAGCGCGACGATCTCGCTGTCTCGATGCATTCTGCCGAGCACCCAGAGTACGGAGAAAAAGAAGGCGGGGGGGATAATCAGACCCGTCGCCCTCACCAATTCCAGGCCCACTACGAGAAGCAGGATATCGGCGCTGAGCGCACCACTCGCCGCTTTACCCAGATAGCGCACCAGGGTACTGGAAAACAGCACCAAAGCCAGCACCAGCACAATGATGAACAAAGTCAACAAAATTTCTCGCAACAACAGCCGATCGATCAGCCCCATGGTGCTTCCTTTACGCGCCTGATTCGTTACACTCTGGGCAACAACTGCTCGAAAAGATACCGCCAACCACTAATCGGTGAAAGCGCCTAGCAGCGCGCATCACACACGAGAGAACTCAATGGAACACGTTTGCAAAGTCGGCGCCCCAGAAAGAATGAAATCGGCCTGCCTGCTGGTTGGTGTATTCAAAAACAATCGCCTTACCGAACTTGGCCAGTCACTGGACGATGCGACTGATGGTTATCTTAAGCGCATCCTCAGACGACAGGATTTTGTGGCGGATATTGGCCAGACTCAAATCCTGTACGATCCGCAAGAATGCGCGGCGACGCGCCTCATGCTGGTCGGCCTGGGCGACGAGAAAGAATTTTCCGCACGCAAGTATGGCCCTGCCCTGCTGCCGGCGTTTCGGCTGCTGCAGCAATCCGGCGCGACCGACTGCACGGTGCTGCTGCCCAGCAAGCATGACGATGGTGCGACCTATCGCCTGGTAAGAGAGGCGGTCGCAGCAGCCGAGGCAGCGGTATACCTTTTCGATCAGTGCAAGAGTGAGTCAAACCCACCGAAGAAGCCAATCAAGCGCGTCGATTTCCTGGTCCACACGCGACCGCAGGTGAATACCGGCAATCGCGCCGCGAAACATGCGCATGCGATCGCGAAGGGAACCCGCCTCGCGAAGGATCTCGCGAACCTGCCCGGAAATTTCTGCACCCCGACTTATCTCGCAGAGCAAGCGCAATTGCTGGGCCGCGGTAAACGCAAATTGAAGGTGACGGTGCTGACCGAAAAGCAGATGCAGAACCTCGGCATGGGCGCCCTGCTCTCAGTATCCCGCGGCAGTCGGCAGCCCGCCAAATTGATCGTACTTGAATACAAGGGCGGCAAGCCCGGCGCCAAACCCGTCGCACTGGTGGGTAAGGGACTGACTTTTGATGCCGGCGGGATATCGATCAAACCCGCCGCGGCGATGGACGAAATGAAGTACGACATGTGCGGCGGCGCGAGCGTGCTCGGCACCATTGCGGCCTGTGCAGAACTGGACCTACCAATCAATGTGGTCGGTGTTGTCCCCAGCTCGGAGAATCTGCCAGACGGCGACGCCAATAAACCGGGCGACATTGTCACCTCGATGTCGGGTCAGACGATAGAGATCCTCAACACCGATGCTGAAGGTCGCCTGATCCTTTGCGATGCACTCACCTATACCGAACGATTCGATCCCGCGGCAGTCATCGATATAGCAACGCTGACCGGCGCCTGCATCATCGCACTCGGGGATCAGGCCAGTGGCCTACTGGCGAACAACGACAAACTTGCCGACGAGTTGCTCGAGGCAAGCGACAGTAGCGGCGATCGCGCTTGGCGCCTGCCGCTATGGGATGAATACCAGCTTCAACTCGACAGCAACTTTGCGGACATGGCGAACGTCGGCGGGCGCGGCGCGGGCACGATCACCGCTGCCTGCTTTCTTTCACGCTTTACCAAAGCGTACCCCTGGGCGCATCTCGACATCGCGGGAGTCGCATGGCTCGGCGGCAAAGAAAAGGGGGCCACCGGTCGCCCCGTACCTTTGTTGACAGAGTTTCTGTTACGTCGGTGTAGGGTCAGCATGTAGCAGACTAGCCTATGACGCAAGTCGATTTCTATGTCCTGACACCACACACCGGCGGCGACCGTTACCAGCTCGCCTGCCGAATCGCGGAGAAGGCCCGGCAGGCGGGCCACCGGGTCCTGATCCATACGCCGATCGAGGCCGAGGCGAAACATCTTGACGGTCTGCTATGGACTTTATGGGAGCAGAGTTTTATACCGCACGGCCTGCTGGGCCAGGCTGACCCACAAGTCAATCCGATCTTGATTGGCGATGGCGCCGGCGATATGGAACAGCACCATGTATTGATCAATCTGGCAGCCGAAGTCCCGATGTTCTTCAGCCGCTTCGAGCGGCTGATCGAGTGCGTCGATCACGACAGCGCGGTAAAGTCAGCCAGCCGCGAACGCTTCCGCTTCTATCGCGATCACGGCTATCCGCTCAACATGCACAACATAAGCTGAGTCTGCAACTGCGCCGCAGAATCTCGCTGCCGGCGGTCAGGTCTCCGCCGCTTCCGATACCGCCTTCATGCTCAGACGGATGCGGCCTTGCTTGTCAACCTCCAGCACCTTGACCCTGACACGATCGCCTTCCGACAGCTTGTCGCTCACCTTCTCTACCCGCTCATCGGAGATCTGGCTGATGTGTACCAGACCGTCCTTGCCCGGCAGAATGGTGACAAAGGCGCCGAAATCCATCAGGCGCGCTACGCGGCCCTCGTAGATCGTGCCGACCTCTACATCGGCGGTGATCAGTTCGACCCGCTTGCGCGCTTCGTCACCGGCGTTCTTGTCGACGGAGAAGATCTTGACCGTACCGTCATCGCTGATGTCGACCGTAGCGCCAGTTTCTTCGGTAATGGAGCGGATGGTCGTTCCGCCCTTGCCGATCACATCACGAATCTTGTCCGGGTTGATCTTGAAGGTGACGATGCGCGGTGCATGTTCAGACATCTGTGCACGCGGTGCGTTGATCGCCTTGTTCATCTCATCGAGGATATGCAGGCGACCTGCCTTGGCCTGCCCCAGGGCGACTTCCATGATCTCCCGGGTGATACCGTCGATCTTGATGTCCATCTGCAGCGCATTGATGCCATTGACGGTCCCCGCGACCTTGAAGTCCATGTCGCCGAGGTGGTCCTCGTCACCGAGGATATCGGTGAGAACGGCGAACTGATCGCCTTCTTTGATCAACCCCATGGCGACGCCGGCGACCGGCGCCTTGAGCGGCACACCGGCGTCCATCAACGACAGACTGGTCCCGCACACCGATGCCATTGAAGACGAACCGTTGGACTCGGTAATCTCCGAAACGACGCGGATCGAATACGGAAAATCCGCGATCGACGGCATACAGGCGAGGACGCCGCGCTTCGCCAGCCGACCATGGCCAATTTCCCGGCGTTTCGGGCTGCCGACGCGCCCCAACTCACCGACGCAGAACGGCGGGAAATTGTAGTGCAGCATGAACGCCTCTCTGCGTTCGCCTTCCAACGCATCGACAATCTGTGAGTCGCGCTCGGTGCCCAGCGTGGTCACCACCAAGGCCTGGGTCTCACCGCGCGTGAACAGCGCCGAGCCGTGGGTACGCGGCAGAACGCCGGTGCGAATGTGGATCGGCCGCACAGTCTTGGTGTCACGCCCGTCGATGCGCGGCTCTCCGGCAATAATACGACCGCGGACGATGCTCTTTTTCAGCTTCCCGATGGCGCCCGTGACCTCATCGGCGTCGTAGGCGGGCGATTCACCCTCGCTGAGCTGTGCCTTGGCCGTGGTTATGGCAGCGTCGATGGCCGCATAGCGCTCCATTTTGTCCGCGATCGTATAGGCGCTGCGCAGCGCCTCGCCGCAGACCGATTCCACGGCGGCGCTGAGGGCCTCGTTGGTCGCCACCTCAGGCACTGCGACGATCGGCTTGTTGGCCTCGGCCGCCAGGTCCTTGATCGCATCGATCACTACCTGCATCTGCTCGTGCCCAAAGAGTACGGCGCCCAGCATGACCTCTTCGGACAACTGATCGGCCTCGGACTCCACCATCAGTACCGCATTTTCGGTGCCCGCGACCACCAGATCCAAATCGGTCTCGTCACTCAGCCCGGTCGGGCCGTTGAGGATGTATTTCCCGTTCTTGTAACCGACCCGGGCGGCCCCAATCGGTCCCTGAAACGGCGCACCCGAGATCGCCAGCGCGGCCGAGGTGCCAATCAGTGCCGGGATCTCAGGGTCGACGCGCGGATTCAGCGACTTGACTGTGCAGATCACTTGAGTCTCTGCAAGAAAATTCTTCGGGAACAGGGGTCGAATCGGACGATCGATCAGACGGCAGGTAAGGATCTCCTTTTCCGAGGGGCGACCCTCACGGCGGAAGAACCCGCCCGGGATCTTTCCTGCCGCATAGGTCTTCTCCTGATAGTCGACCGTCAGAGGAAAGAAGTCTCGGCCACTATCGAGATTCTTGTCGTACACCACGGTGGCCAGCACAACTGTGTCTGCCATGTTGACGAGCACGGCTGCGTCCGCCTGACGAGCGATCTCACCCGTCTCGAGCGTCACTGTGTGGTCGCCGAATTGAAACGTCTTTTGTATCGGGGTCACTTGAAACTCCTCAAACCTAGTGGTGTGTGATCGCTTAGCGGCGCAGTCCGAGCCGACCAATCAGCTCTCGGTAGCGTTCGACGTCCTTCGATTTGAGATAATCGAGAAGCTTGCGGCGCTGGTTGACCAGGCGCACCAGGCCCTGGCGGGAGTGGTGGTCCTTCTTGTGCGTTTGGAAATGCGGCGTCAGTTCGGTAATTCGAGCGGTCAGCAAGGCCACTTGGACCTCGGTCGAACCCGTGTCTTTGGCATCTTTGCCGTATTCGCCGACGATAGCCTGTTTCTGCTCTGCACTCATTGTCATGACATTTCTCCTGTCATTCTGCCTTGGTGAAGCCCCCAACAATGAGTTCAGGCAGCCTCGGCAATGGAAAAGCAGGGCCGGGTATTGGCCCTGCGCGGATTTAAGGTCGCGTATTCTGGCCTAATTTCACCGATCTGTCAGCCTCCGGTCATCAGGCGTTTCGGGGCGATACGCCCATCGTCCTGCACCTCACCGACCGCCAGGAACCGCTCGGCATGGTAGACCCGCACCCAGCCTTGCGTCGGCGCCTTCGGCACCAGCACCGCCTGACCCTGCTTGAGATAGTAGGCCGCATCCCCGCCGACCTGCACCTCTGGCCAGTCGCTCAGTGCGGTATCGATCGGCAACAGCAGGGCGTCGAGCGCCGCCTGGCCCTCAGACGCGGCACGTTCGACCGCCTCCAGGGTGTGCATGGGGAGTTGTCTGTAAGGCCCGACGCCGGTGCGCCGCAACGCGCTCACGTGCGCGCCGCAGCCCAGTGCCTCACCGATGTCTTCGGCGAGGGTGCGGACATAAGTCCCCTTGGAGCAATGCACGTCCAACTCAAACTCCGGCAGATCCACCTCCCCCAACGTCAGATCATGGATCCTGACCCTGCGTAGCTCTCGCTCGACCTCAACGCCCTCTCGCGCCAGCTCATACAGACGTCTGCCCTTGTGCTTGAGCGCAGAGTACATCGGCGGGAGCTGCTCGATCTCGCCAACGAAGTCCGCGAGTACCTCTTCTATGCGCTGCTGCGTCACGCCCACCAGCGGGCGGCGCCGCAGGATATCGCCTTCCGCATCGCCGGTGGCGGTGGTCTCGCCCAGTTTCAGCCGGAAGCGATAGTACTTGTCGGCATCCAGGAGAAAGGCTGAGAGCTTGGTGGCATCACCGAAACAGATCGGCAGCATGCCGTCCGCCAAGGGATCGAGGCTGCCCGTGTGTCCGGCCTTGCGCGCGTCATACAAACGCTTCACGCGCTGCAGCGCTTGGTTGGAACTCAGCCCCAGCGGCTTATCCAAAAGCAGTATGCCGCTGACGGGGCGACCGCGGGCGCGTCCACGTCGCCCCATACTCAGTCGCCGTGTCCCTGGTCTTTGGCCACCGCCTGATCGATCAACGACGAAAGGCGTATGCCGGTCTCGATCGACTTGTCATAGACGAAGGCCAGCCGCGGCACGACCCGAAGCATCATTTTATCGGCCAGACGGCGGCGCAGAAATGCGGCGGCCTTGTTCAGCGCTGCAGCGGTAGCCTTGGATTGCGTCGAGTCCATCACGGTGAAATATACCTTCGCGTGGGATAGATCGCGCACCACACGAACTTCCTGGATAGTGACCCCCGACAGCCTCGGATCCCGGGCCTCGTCGCGCAGCAGCAAGGCGAGCTCACGATGTATCTCGGCGCCAACGCGCTCTTCACGCCCGAATTCGTGCATCAGCGGTCTCTACTCGGAACAATCAGAGTTCGCGCGCGATTTCCACGCGCTCGAAGACCTCGATCTGATCGCCTGGCTTGACGTCGTTGTAGTTCTTGACGCCGATGCCGCACTCGGTGCCGGCCTTGACCTCGCTCACGTCATCCTTGAAGCGGCGCAGGGATTCGAGCTCGCCCTCGAATACGACGACGTTATCGCGCAGCACGCGGATCGGGCTTTGTCGCTTGACGGCACCTTCGACGACCATGCAGCCGGCGATTGCACCGAGCTTCGAGGAACGAAATACGTCGCGAACCTCGGCCAGTCCGATGATCTGTTCTTTGATAACCGGTGAAAGCAGGCCGGAGATGGCCTTTTTAACGTCATCGATCACCTCGTAAATGATGCTGTAGTAACGCAGATCGAGACCATGCTCTTCAACCACGCGTCGCGCCGTGGCATCGGCACGTACGTTGAAGCCGATCAGGATGGCGTTTGAGGTGACTGCCAGGTTGGCATCCGACTCGGTGATTCCACCGACCCCGGAGGCGACGATCCGCACTTTGGCCTCGTCGGTTTCGATCTTCAGCAGCGATTCGCGCAAGGCCTCCACGGAGCCCTGGACATCGGCCTTGACGATGAGATTGACGTAAGCGATCTCGCCCTCCGCCATCTGCGAGAACAGCTGATCGAGCTTGGCGGCCTTCTGCTCAGCGAGGCGTGAATCACGATGGCGAACGCGGCGCAGCTCGGCGACTTCGCGGGCCTTTTTCTCATCCGGCAGAGCGATCAGATCATCACCGGCAGACGGCGTGCCCGACAGGCCCAGCACCTGCACCGGAATCGACGGCCCCGCCTGCTCCACCGACTTGCCGTCTTCGTCGAACATCGCACGAACGCGCCCAAATTCGGCTCCTGAAACCACGGCATCACCGCGTTTCAGCGTGCCGGACTGGACCAGTACGGTCGCTACCGGCCCGCGCCCTTTATCGAGACTGGACTCGACAATGATGCCGCGTGCGAGCCCTTCATGGACGGCCCTTAGTTCCAGCACCTCTGACTGCAGCAGCACGGCCTCGAGAAGCTGATCGATACCTTCGCCAGTCTTGGCAGAGACCTTGATAAATTGCACGTCGCCGCCCCACTCCTCGGGCACGACCTGTTCTGCGACCAGTTCCTGCATCACACGGTCTGGATTTGCCTCCGGCTTGTCCATCTTGTTCACAGCGACGACGATGGGAACCTGCGCCGCCCGTGCATGCTGAATCGCCTCTTTGGTCTGTGGCATTACACCGTCGTCTGCCGCCACCACCAGGATGACAATGTCGGTTGCCTGAGCACCGCGCGCGCGCATCGCCGAAAAAGCGGCGTGGCCCGGCGTGTCCAGGAACGAGATCATGCCGCGGTTGGTCTCGACGTGATAGGCACCGATGTGTTGGGTGATGCCCCCCGCCTCGCCAGCGGCGACCCGGGTAGCGCGAATGTGGTCGAGCAGCGAGGTCTTGCCGTGGTCGACATGGCCCATGATGGTCACTACCGGCGCGCGCGCCGACAGCTCGCCTTTTTGTTCGTCTTCTGCGGCGGTCAGGATCTCCTCTTCTACGTCCTCGAGCTTCTCCGCGACGGCGCTGTGGCCCATCTCCTCGACCAGCAGTATCGCCGTTTCCTGATCGAGAACCTGATTGATGGTAACCATCATGCCCATCTTCATCAGTGACTTGATGACCTCGCCTGCCTTGACAGACATGCGCTGTGCAAGATCGCCCACCGAGATGCTCTCGGGAACGGGGACATCCTTGATCACTGGCGCCGTGGGACGCTGAAATCCGTGTTGGGAATCTGCACTGGCCGCTGCCACGCGTGCCGCCTTGCGTCCGGCCTTGCCGCTGCGCTGGCCGCGCTTGCCGGATGCCACATGCAGCTCACGGCGCCCCGGTCGGCCGTGCTCAGCCGGACCGGAGTCACGCTCACGCTTGACCTTCTTCGAGGGTTTATCGCCAGCCTTGCGCTGCTCGGCCTCTTGCAGCGCACGGCGCTGCAGTTCGGCCTCGGAGCGCGCCT
>JBATKF010000166.1:0-6338 GCA_049669185.1 Sedimenticolaceae bacterium
GTCGTCAACAGCGTCGGCGATGCCGCACGCGATGCTGCGGCAAACCGTGCCTCGGCCGTGCGCTCCTCGATTACCTGGGCGCGCAGGTCCGCCTTCGCGACGCGTGGGTGATAGGCTCCGCTATCGGAGAGCCTCGGCACCATCTCTGAGAGTCCCAGATACACGCGTGCGAAGGTGTCGTTCACGACTGGGCCGCTGACGCGGTCGAATCGCCGCAGTGCGCTATCCAGCATCGCGACGTCGATCTCTGGCGTGTCTTTGCGCCGCGCAGCCGTCCCAAGGTCGCGCTCGATCCGGTTCAGATCCACGGCGACGCGGGCGATGAACGACGCGGCGTCGTGCTGCGTGACCCGTCGATTGATCGAACCAGCGATGCTTGGGCCTGTCTCTACAGCCAGACGATCAGTGCGGCCGACGCTCAATCCGGCCAGTAAGGTCTGCAGGTGTTCCGGGCCGGCGCGGTGAGGTTGCGGCGCGTTGCGCGTGGCTGGCGCAGAGAGCCGCTGCAGGGAGCGCTGCAGTTCAGTCAATGCCTGGTGGCTGGATTGCAGCGCTTGCACGTGAGCATCTTGCGGCGCGGTCGACGCCTGTGTATCGCCCGACATCAGCCTCGCCAAGGCGCCGCTGGTGAGCAGTCCGGCAGACGCTAGCCCGATACCCAGCGCGAACAGCATGCCGATCACGGGTAGGCTGGGGCGGTATTTGATCCTTCGCTGGTTCACGGCCGCATCACCCCTGCCACCGTCAAAAGTCCGAACGGGCCGGCAGCAGCAGATTGAAATCGGCGAGCGAGCGCACGCTCATCGCCCTGCCGACATCCAGCGGCGCCTCCGCGACCGTCTGCCATTCGGTATCGCGGTTGAAACTGGCGCGCGCGATCGTGGCCTTGTCCTTGATCAGGAACACGATCCCGCCCTGCCACATCGCCTCGAACTCATCGCGCGGCAGCCTACGGACGCCCAGCACCGGGTCACCGAGCAGGATCTCGTCATCCGAGACCCCCTTGATGACCACGAAGTGCATGTAACCCTTGTTATTGATCAGCGTGATCGCCGGTACGCCGACGTTGGCCAGACGGTCCAGTGGCAGGCGAAAGCCATCGGCCCGATAACCGTGGTTCCCTAGATAGTTCTTCATGTCGAGCAGCGAGAAACCCTGGCGCTGGATCTTTTCCTGATCGCCGCGCTCCCACATCTCTTTGAAGACCTCGATTTCGGATCTCGGATCGTTGTAATGGAAGCTCAACAGCGAGGCCACGGCCGCTGAGCCGCAGCTATAGTCGTATTGCTGGCGCAGGATGGTCTGAAAACGTGATTCCTTAAAACTAACCACGTCGACCGTGAAGGTCCCGCCGGGACCGGTGGTCGGCAGCACCATAGAGAGGGCAGCGGCGAACGTCGGATAGACGAACGCCGCTGCGAAGCCAAGTGCGCGGATCAGGGCGCTAGAGCCCCTCCACCTGTTGTTGTTCAGCACACCCATCCATCAATCCGACATGTTGATGTTGACGATGGTGGCGTTCTGGATCAGTACATTGTTGCCACTATTCTGGATGGTATCGAACATACCACTCGCACCATTGAAGGCGCCGTTGCCGATAAAGTTCTGGCCCGTGACCGAATTCATCACGCTATTGCTGTGATTCGTGCCGTCCATGTCTATCTCGTTGAGGGTCATATCGTCCAACGCGACGCCCTCGCCCCGATTAATCGCAAGGTCATCCTCGCTGAGGGCCTCTTCGAGCATCAGTGAGTCGCCTTCTGCAATTTTGGCCGTAGATTCGGCCTGCAAACCGGGCGACACACACAGCGCGCAGGCAATAAGCATTAAAGTCAGCTTGTGTTTCATCTGCCGACTCCCAGAGTTAACACGTTCGTTCAGGCCGGGTAGCCGGCGGATGCCGAGGCATCCGCCGGTACCTAACCTACATTCAGCACACCAACCGATTATTGGGTGGGGGCCGGAGAAGGCGTCGCAGCACCTGCGTTGATGTTGCCCTGGAAGGTCACCTGCTGCTGGATCAGACTGTTGGCGCCGGTATTCTGGGCCGAAAGGTTCTGACCGGAGAACCCGCTGAACGAGCCAGTGATGTTGTTGTCGGCGTTATAGGCCAAGCTGGCAGCGCTCCCGGGAGGACCACTGGTCGCCGTCAGGGTTACGGTGTTGCCGGTGACTTCACCCATGAGTTCCGACTGGTTCACAGAGACGTTACCGAGTGCCGCAATGGAGTCACTTCCCTCAGCCTCGATTTCGGTGGTTGTAACCATCGCATCGTTACCAGCGGCCACACTCTCTTCGCCCGCCGCGTTGACGTTCATGCTGTTGTCGCTGTTGTCGCTGTTGTCGCTGTTGTCGTTGTAACTGTCAGCGGTGTTGACGCTGTTGTTGTTTTGACTGTCAGTCAGGTTGGTGCTGTTGTCATCGTCGTCGGTGCTGTTGTCGTTTTGACTGTCAGTGAGGTTGGTGCTGTTGTCGCTGTTGTTGCTGTTGTCGCTGTTGTTGCTGTTATCGTCGTTGTCGGCGACGCTGTTGTCGCTGTTGTTGCTCGCGTCGTTGGTGCTGTTGTCGCTGTTGTCGTTGGTGCTGTTGTCGCTGTTGTCGCTGTTGTCGATTTCGGCAGTTGCATATTCAGCCGCAGTCGCGCCCGAATCTGCACCAGTGTTAGTGACCGAGTTGTTCTGGTTGCCTTCTTCCGACTCGATGTTATTGTTGGGGTTGGCGTAAGCAACCGAGCTCATGCCGAGCGCCATCGAGACAGCTGCGGCCAGGGTTATCAATTGAAACGGTTTCATTTGTCGATCCTCAATAAGTTCGTTGTTCTCGCCGAACCAGATTCCCCGTTCGGCTAGTCGATGAAGCACGGCATCGTGCTGACGATGGTGGTGCATCTTTTATGCCAGCGAAGATAAGTTGTTGTATTCCTGGGAAAGATATGTTTTGAAGCTACCTGACAGTTTCTGGGAGTGTTAAAAATGTCGACACCTCGGGGCCTAGGGAAATCACCCAGTGACTGGCCACCTTATTCGGGCCGAAAACCTTCAAAAACGCGCCCGGAAAAGACGAAAACGCGGTTTATTATTAACCTTCGATATGTTTCGCGAGATCCTGATCGATTCGGCTAATCAGGCGAGGTGTGGATCGCGGTTTGCAGGCGACCTGGATGATGTTGCTGTCAGGTTTTTTTACACCGAGGTTTAACCACCGCGAGGGCCATCTGCACTGAGCAGGCGGTAGGACTCGCGATACTCATCGCACCCTTCCAAGAGCGCTGACCGTCAGAAGGACGCGCCCGTCATCGTGATCAGCAGATAGCCGGTATAGGCGACGTAAGCTGTCACCAGCAGGAAGCCCTCGATGCGGTTGATATGGCCTTCGCCGCGAAAGCCATAGGCGATGATGAACACGGCGATGAACAGCGCGACCATGGTGCTCCAATCCCGGTACAGCACCTCCGCGGCAATCGACGACATGGGCGCGATCACCCCGGCGATACCGATCACCGCGAGCAGGTTGAACATATTGGAGCCGATCACGTTGCCGATGGCGATATCGTGCTCACCCTTGCGCGCAGCGATCACCGAGGCCGCCAGCTCCGGCAGAGAGGTGCCCAGTGCCACGATGGTCAGGCCGATAACAAAGTCACTGATACCGAGTGCCTGGGCCACCGTGACGGCACCCCAGATCAGGAAGCGGGAGCTTACGATCAGCAGCACCATGCCGACCGCCAGCCAGAACAGCGCGCGACCCAAGGGCATGGTGCGTGCTTCCATTTCGATCGCGATCTCTGCCGCGAGCGTGTCTTCGCGGTTGCGCAGGCCGGTGAAGACAGTCCAGCCGATCAGGCCGAGAAATCCGCCCAACAACAGCAGGGCCTCCTGGCGTGTGATCGCGTGGTCCCAGAGGATCACAAAGACGAGTAGGCTGACGATCAACAGCAGCGGCAGCTCGCGGCGCACTATCTTCGAATGCACGGCGATCGGCGCGATCAGCGCGGTGACGCCGAGGATCAGTCCGGTATTTGCGATGTTGGAGCCCAGCGCGTTACCCAGCGCGAGCCCGGGGCTGCCGTCCAACGCGGCCATCGCGGAGACGACCATCTCCGGCGAAGAGGTGCCAAAGCCCACAACCACCATGCCGATCAGCAGCGAGGGCATACCCGCGTGCTTGGCCGTCGCGGCCGCGCCTTCCACAAATCGATCGGCACTCCAGATCAAGAGTGCGAAACCACCCAGAATCGCCAGCACTGCCAGCGCCATACACACCCTCCAAAATTCAATACGGCCGGATAGATGACAATCGCCGACCGCAGTGCAGCGACGCACAGACCATCCCCTACGGCTTTCTGCATTCGCGGCCCGGCATGCGCCGGACGAAGGATATAGGCTCTGAGGCGATGGGACCAAAGAACCTTGGTGAAGAGCCGGGCCGCACGATCTCGCCGCTTGAACTCCATTGCGTTGCGATCCGTGGAACAAGAAATCGATGAACGCGTCGGAATTACCGTTGGTGCTGGCCGGTCCCATACTGCGTCGACTTACCGCGCAGCGGGTGACCCTATGGCTCGCGGTGCGTGAACCGGCCCGCGCCCGGCTGACGCTGACATGCGGTGAGGCGTCGCCGCGCAGCTATGCGCTCGAGCCGGGTACTGCGGCCTTTCGTTCGCTGACGGCAGGCGACCAACTGCATTATCTGCTGATCGAGCTGGCGTTGGACGAGGCGCTGCCCTATGACTGCTGGATCGGCTACACGCTCGCGCTGCAACCCCTGTCGGGCGAGGAGAAGGGCTGGCAGGACTCGTCGGAGTGGGCCCCCGATCTCTGTTATCCGGGCAAGTCTTCGCCCGGCTTCCTCTTGCCGAGCCGGGTCGCTGCCGTACTGCACGGTTCCTGCCGCAAGCCGCACTTTCCGGGTCGCGATGGGCTGGTGCAGGCCGACCATCTGCTCGCGCGTTGCCTTGCGGCGGATGACGCATCGCACGACACGACGCAGTTGGCCCAGGTCTCAGACCCGGAACTGCCCGCCTGGCCATCGGCGCTGGTGTTGACTGGCGATCAGATCTACACGGACGACGTAGCCGGCCCCATGCTGCGCGCCATTCACCAGCTCATCGCGCGGCTCGGCCTGCCGGTCGAGGCGCTTTCGGGGGCAGGGGAGACGGGCCTGACCGATTCTGACGCGCTGTATCGCCACCCGGCCGGCTACTACCACCGGGAGAAGCTGTTGCCGCGCCGCAGGCGCAATTACGCGCTGATCGAGATGTTTTTCGGGGGCGTCGAGAAGCCGGTGTTCACCACCGACAGCGCGCACAATCACCTGATCACCCTGGCCGAGGTGCTGGCGATGTATCTGTTGGCCTGGTCGCCGGCCCCCTGGGCGGGGATCGACTTGGATCCACCACCGGGTCTGGATGCCGCCTCACGCGCGCGCTACGCGCGGGAAGGGCCTGCGATCGAGGCCTTTATCACGGAGTTGGCGAGTGTGCGACGCCTGTTCGCGCACCTCCCGGTGGCGATGATCTTCGACGATCATGACATCACCGACGATTGGAACCTGAGCCGTGAATGGGAGGAGGTGGCCTATGACCACCCGTTCTCGAACCGGGTCATAGGCAATGCGCTGATCGCGTATCTGCTCAACCAGGGGTGGGGTAACGACACGGCAGCATTCGACGACGATATCCTGGAGCAGCTGCAGCGCAGCCTCAGCACGCCGGGCAGCGACGCGCATGCGGCCTGCATCGAGCGGCTGCTGCGCTTCGACCACTGGCACTACAGTTGGCCGACCACGCCGCCCCTGGTGGTGATCGACAGCCGGACGCATCGCTGGCGCTCCGAGTCGGCTGCCCGTAAACCGTCCGGTCTGATGGACTGGGAGGCGTTGACGGATCTGCAGCAGACCCTGCGCGGCCTGCCGGCGGTGTTGCTGGTATCGCCGGCACCGATCTTCGGCGTGAAGCTGATCGAGGCCATCCAACGCATCTTCACCTGGTTCGGCCATCCGCTGCTGGTTGACGCCGAGAATTGGATGGCACACCCCGGCGCAGCCCACGCCATCCTCAACGTCTTTCGTCATCCGAAGACCCCGCAGCACTTCGTTGTCCTATCGGGTGACGTGCACTATTCCTTTGTCTACGATGTCGAACTGCGCGGACGCATACGTGGCCCTGACATATGGCAGATCTGCAGCAGCGGGACGCGCAGTGCGTTTCCCGCACGCCTGCTCGCGGTGCTCGACCGGGGTAACCGCTGGTTGTATTCGCCGCGCTCGCCGCTGAATTGGTTCACTCGGCGGCGCCTTATGCGGGTCGTTCCGCGCAAGCCCGAGGGCACGCCGCACGG
>JBATKF010000167.1:0-14986 GCA_049669185.1 Sedimenticolaceae bacterium
CCGCCGGGGCCCCGGCGGCATCGAGGGCGGCGTCCAGCTCTTGGTAGAAGCCGCCGAGCCTGTCTTCCAGGATCCGCGCCGCTTGATCGAAAAGCACCCCGCGGGAGATCGCCCCGAAACCCAGGTCCTTCGCCAGATCCTTCAAGACCCCGGTGAATTGCTGCGGCTCGAACGGCACCGTCAAGGACCCCGGCGTTGCGACACTGCGCACCGCCGCGAGGCGCGATCCGATCCCGTTGAGCTGCTCGGTGAAGCGACGGTCGAGCAGAGTCGCGACCCGCGACGCCTCCAGCCAGCGCTCGAAATCGTCTGGATCCACCAAGCTCAGCTCGCCGGGTGCCGGATCGGCCGGTGACGCAGGCTTGGCCTTACCATCCAGCGCCACTGCCAGAAGCTTGGTCAGCAGCGCATCTTCCTGACGCGTTCCCTCGAGCGCGTTGATATCGCCCATCACCTGCTGCTGTTCGACGTTGGAGCCAAGCCGGTCGGTCTTGTCGAGCAGTGCCTCACCCGTCTTGACCAGGATCTCACGCAGCACGCCGGGCAGGACGCCGTTCGCTACCTGGCGGAGTTTGGCCATATAGCGGGCCTCGCCGCCTGGCGTAGCGACCAACCCGACGGGGGTGTCGGATCGCGCCAGTCGGTCGTGATGCCCTAGCGCCTGAACGATGGCATCGCTGGTGCGAGGGAACGAAAGGCCGAGAAAGTCGTCGCTCGCCCATGCCACGACGCCCTCGATACGCACGCGGCGCGGCCCTTTGGGTGTCAACAGATCGGTCTTGAGCTGTGCCGTCTGGCCCGACGTCCACCGGATCGGCGGCTCGCCACCCGCGCCGAGCAGCTGCTGCACCAGCAGACCGCCGCTGCAGTAGTCTCGAACGACACAGGCAGACTGCCGCCCGGCATCCGTCTTCAGCCTGCCGGGCAATTTGATGGTGTGACGTTCATACCGGCGCCGTTCAGCTGGCACAGACATACCGACCTGCATCCCGTTTGTGGCGCCTGTTTGCGGCTGTAAGCAACACGCGGCAACCCGAAATTAACCACTATCTTAGACGATATCGCCTGATTTCTCTGATAGTTGAGGGCCGAATATCAGGTCATGCCGCATGCCCGACGGCGAATTTACTTGTTCGCCGGCTCGGAGCGAGTGGGAATTTAATCTGTCCGCCTTCGCTAGTCAGTCGGAGGCGGCGTGCCGCTTCAGCAGATCGGTGAGCTCGACCGGAAACGGAAACACAATCGTCGAACCCTTGGAATTGGAGACCTCACTGAGGGTCTGCAGATAGCGCAGCTGGATGGTGACTGGATTGCGCGTCAGCACCTCGGTCGCGGCCAGCAGCTTTTCCGAGGCCTGCAACTCACCCTCGGCATGGATCACCTTGGCACGCCGCTCGCGCTCGGCCTCGGCCTGCCTGGCGATCGCGCGAATCATCGACTCGTCGAGATCGACATGCTTGATCTCCACATTCGCCACTTTGATGCCCCAGGCATCAGTCTGTTTGTCGAGGATCGCCTGGATGTCATGATTGAGCTGGTCCCGGTTCATCAACATCTCATCGAGCTCGTGCGCACCGAGCACCGAGCGCAGTGTGGTCTGGGCCAGCTGACTGGTGGCCATGATGAAGTCCTCGACCTGGATGATCGCCCGCTCGGGATCGACCACGCGGAAGTAGAGCACCGCATTCACTTTCACCGACACGTTGTCACGCGAGATGACGTCCTGGGTCGGCACATCCATGGTCACGGTGCGCAGGTCCACCCGCACCATCTGCTGAATCCCGGGAATAATGATGATCAGGCCTGGCCCCTTGACGCGCTGAAAGCGGCCGAGAAAGAACACGACACCGCGTTCGTACTCGCGCAGGACCTTGATCGACGCGAACAGCAGCGCCGCGATGAACAACACAACGCCGATTGTCACGCTAGTCATTGACTCTCCTCCTGCTTGGTTTCGCTCACTGGCTCCACGGTCAGCTGCAGACCCTCCATGGACTTGACCCTGACCGTCTGCCCACGCCGGACCGGCCGCAGGGTCTCGGCGTTCCAGGTCTCACTGTGAATCCTGACGCGTCCGCTGCGTTCGAAATCCTCTTCGGCGACACCGGTCGCGAGCAGCATCTCTTCACGACCGCTGACCACCGGGCGCCTGCGTGTCTTCAGCGCGTAACCGACCACACCGACGAACAAAGCCAGACTGAGGACGACGAAGGTGCCGATCAATGGGATAGCCACACCGACCTGGCCCGCCTCGTCACGGTACAGGATCACCGAGCCGATGACGAAGGCGATCGCCCCGCCGATCCCCAGCGCACCGAAACTCGGCACAAAGGCCTCGAGCACCATGAAGGCCACGCCCAGCGCGAGTAGGGCCAGGCCGGCATAATTGACCGGCAGCGCCTGGAAAGCGAAGAGCGCAGTGATCAGCGCGATCGCACCGATCACCCCGGGCACAATAGCCCCAGGGTTGGCGAGTTCGTAGATCAGGCCGTAGATACCGATCAACATCAGGACGTAGGCGACGTTCGGGTCGGTGATCACCGAGAGTATCTTGATCCGCCAATCGGCTTCGAAGACCTCGGTGGTCATGTCGGCGGTGTGCAGCACCACGGTTTCACCCAGCACCTGCACCGGCTGACCGTCGATCTGGGCGAGGAGATCCGCATTGTTCTCCGCGATCCGGTCGATCACGCCCTGCTCCAGCGCCTCGGCGGCGGTGAGGTTCTCGGCATTGCGCACGGCCTGCTCCGCCCACTGCGCATCGCGGTTTCGCAGCTTCGCCAGACCCCGGATGAAAGAGGCAGCATCGTTGATGATCTTGCGCTGCATCGCGCTGCCCGAGCGCTCCGACGTACGCCGTGTTTCTGCCTCCGGCGCCACCGCTGGGTCTGCGGCCTGTTCCGGCTTCGTATCCGCGGCGCCGGTCCCCGAACCATCGTCGGGGGTGCCGCGACCGCGCTCGGACTCGTCGTCGGGCAGCCCGGGAAATCCGCCAATCTGAACGGGTGTTGCCGATCCCAGAGTAGTCGCCGGCGCCATTGCCGCGATGTGGCAGGCATACAGGATATAGGTCCCGGCACTGGCGGCTCGCGCCCCGCTGGGTGCAACGAAACAGGCTACCGGAATCGTCGAGGCGAGCACGTCTTTGACGATATCGCGCATCGCCGCATCCAGACCGCCCGGTGTATCCAGACGCAGGATCAGCAGCTGCGCACCCGAATCCTGGGCCTTGCGCAGACCGCTGCGGAAATACTGCGCGGCGACCGGACCTATGGTGCCGTCGATCTCCAAGATCACGGCCCGCTGCGACGGGCCTGCGCCAGGCGCCGCGATTACCAGCGCCGCGCCCACAAGCCCAAGCAGCAGCATCGCGAACAAGAATCGGGCAGTAGTGCAGGATTTCATCAGACCTCGTCAGCCGGTCGGCGCTCAGAGCGCAAGGCCCATGGCCATCGCCCAGCATGTTACCTCAAGCGTTGTTCACCCGGCGGGATCCGTCAAATGCATGGGGTGATCTGCAGCAGCGGCGCCGGGCCGGAGGCTGCCACGTCCTTATAGGGAAAAACCTCGGGCAGATGCCCCTGCCATCGCGCACGCACTCCACAGCTCAGGGTTCATAGGCCAGATTCGGCGCCAACCATTTTTCCATCTCCTGGAGCGCCACGCCCTTACGCCTGGCGTAGTCCTCGACCTGGTCGCGGTTGATCTTGCCGATCGCAAAATAACGCGCCTGGGGATGCGCGAAGTACAGCCCGCTGACCGACGCCGTCGGCACCATCGCCTTGGACTCGGTCAGCCAGATACCGGTATTGGCCTCGACATCGAGCAGGTCCCACAGCAGGTCCTTCTCGGTATGATCGGGCGACGCCGGGTAACCCATCGCCGGCCGGATGCCCTGGTACCGTTCTTCGATCAACTGGGCGTTGTCGAGGGATTCATCGGCCGCGTAGCCCCAGAGTTCCCTGCGCACGCGCTCGTGTAGCCATTCGGTCAATGCCTCGGCGAGGCGATCCGCCAGCGCCTTCAGCATGATGCTCTGGTAATCGTCGTGTTCGGCCTCGAACACTGCGAGCCTTTCCTCGATGCCAAGCCCGGCGGTGGCGGCAAAACCACCGATGAAATCAACGATCCCGCTGTCCCTGGGGGCGATGTAGTCGGCCAGGCACTCATTGTATTTGCCATCCGGCTGCCTGCCCTGCTTGCGCAGGTTACGAAGGGTCATGCGAACGCGGCGCCGCCGGTCAGTGCCGGCAGCACCGTCGGGCGCGTAGATTTCGATGTCGTCACCAACCGCATTGGCCGGAAACAGGCCGACTACCGCCGCGGCGCGCAACCACCTTTCAGCGATGATCTGGCGCAGCATGGCCTGTGCATCGGCATAGAGCTTGCGCGCCTCCTCGCCCTTTTCCGGATCATCGAGGATCTTTGGAAAACGACCCTTGAGCTGCCAGGCATGAAAAAAGAAGGTCCAGTCGATATAGGGCGCGACCGCGGCAAGATCGATATCGCGGAGGACCGTGACGCCGAGTCTGGCCGGTTCGGTGATCTGCGTCGTCGACCAGTCGATCGGGGTAGGATTTGCCTGCGCCTCGGCCAGGGGGACGTTGTTCTTGGCCTCGTTCTTCGCCGCCCGCCGCTCACGGACCTCCGCATACTCGTTACGCAGCGCGTCGAGAAATCCCTTCTTCTGCTGTTTCGACAACAGCGTGGACGCCACCCCGACCGCGCGCGAGGCATCCGACACATAAACCGCGCCGTGGGAATATTGGGGTTCGATCTTTACCGCCGTGTGGGCCTTGGACGTGGTTGCGCCGCCGATCAGCAGCGGGATGTCGAAGCCCTGACGGGTCATTTCCTTCGCGACATGGACCATCTCGTCCAACGACGGCGTGATCAGCCCGGACAGTCCAATGATGTCGACCTGCTCTTCGTGCGCCCGGCGCAGGATAGTGTCGGCCGGCACCATGACGCCGAGGTCGATGACCTCGTAGTTGTTGCACTGAAGGACGACACCGACGATGTTCTTGCCGATGTCGTGCACATCGCCCTTGACGGTCGCCATCAGGATCTTGCCCTTGGCCTCGGCAGCACTGTCTGCCTTCTCGGCCTCGAGAAAGGGCTGGAGATAGGCTACCGCCTTCTTCATCACGCGCGCCGACTTGACCACCTGCGGCAGGAACATCTTGCCCGCACCGAACAGGTCACCGACCACATTCATGCCATCCATCAATGGCCCCTCGATCACCAGCAGCGGGCGCTCCGCCGCCTTGCGCGCCTCCTCGGTATCCTGCTCGATGAACTCCGTGATGCCCTTCACCAGCGCATGCTGCAGACGTTTGGCGACCGCCCAACTGCGCCACTCGAGATCCTCGACCTTTTCCGCATGCCCCTCACCGGCGTACTTGGGCGCGAGCTCGACCAGGCGTTCACCGGCCTCGGGATCGCGATTGAGGACGACGTCCTCCACCGCCTTGCGCAGTTCCTCGGGCAACTCGTCGTACAGCGCCAGCTGACCGGCGTTGACGATACCCATGTCCATGCCGGCGCGTATCGCGTGGTATAGGAATACCGCGTGGATCGCCTCACGCACTGGATTGTTGCCGCGAAACGAAAACGACACGTTGGACACGCCACCCGAGACCATCGCGTGCGGCAGCGCGCGCTTGATCTCGCGCGTGGCTTCGATGAAGTCCACGCCATAGTTGTTGTGCTCCTCGATGCCGGTCGCGACGGCGAAAATATTGGGGTCGAAGATGATGTCTTCGGGCGGGAACCCGAGTTCGTCGACCAGGATGCGGTAGGCGCGTGTGCAGATCTCCACCTTGCGTGCCCTGGTGTCGGCCTGGCCTGCCTCGTCGAACGCCATCACAATGATCGCGGCGCCATAGCGGCGACACAATCTGGCGTGCTCGCGGAATGCCTCTTCGCCCTCCTTCATGGAGATCGAGTTGACGATCGCTTTGCCCTGGCAACAGCGCAGGCCGGCCTCGATGATCTCCCACTTTGAGGAGTCGATCATCAGCGGCACCCGGGCAATGTCCGGCTCGGCGGCGATCAGGTTCAGGAAGCGCACCATCGCGGCCTTGCCATCGAGCATGCCCTCGTCCATGTTGACGTCGACGATCTGTGCACCGTTCTCCACCTGGGTGCGGCAGATATCCAGCGCCTGTTCGTATTCCTCGTTCAGGATCAGGCGCTTGAACCTGGCGGATCCGGTGATATTGGCGCGTTCACCGACGTTTACGAACAGCGTCTTCGCGCCGATATTCAGCGGTTCGAGCCCGGACAGGCGACAGGCGACGGGCACCTCGGGGTGCTGGCGGGGCGGCACGCCCTCGACGGCCGCGGCAATCGCACGAATGTGCTCGGGCGTGGAACCGCAGCAGCCCCCGATGATGTTGAGAAATCCGCTGCGCGCCCACTCGCCTACCTGTGCAGCCATCTCCTGTGGCCCGAGATCGTATTCGCCGAACTCATTCGGCAGACCCGCGTTCGGGTGGGCGTTTACATGGCATTCGGCGATACGTGACATCTCCTCGATGTACGGCCGCAGTAGATCGGGCCCGAGGGCACAGTTCAGCCCGATCGAGATCGGCCGCGCGTGGCGCAGGCTGTTGTAGAAGGCCTCGGTGGTCTGACCGGACAGCGTACGACCGGAGGCATCCGTAATGGTCCCGGAGATCATCACCGGCAGGCGTCGATCACCTGTGAGACCGTTGTCTTCAAAATATTTCTCGACAGCGAAGACCGCGGCCTTGGCATTCAGGGTGTCGAAGATCGTCTCGATCAGCAGGATGTCCACGCGGCCTGCGATCAGTGCGTCGGTAGACTCGTAGTACTGGTCGACGAGCGCCTCGAAGGTGATATTGCGATAGCCGGGGTCGTTGACATCCGGCGAGATCGACAGGGTACGGCTGGTTGGACCCAAGACCCCGGCGACGAAACGTGGCTTTTCGTCGCTCGCGTACTCGTCGGCGACGGCGCGCGCCAGGCGGGCGGCCGCCAGATTGATCTCATGTGCGTAATCCTGCATGTCGTAATCCGACATGGAAACCCGCGTGCCATTGAAGGTATTGGTCTCGATGATGTCGGCGCCGGCCTGCAGGTACTGAGCGTGGATGTCGCGAATGATCTCCGGTTTGGTGATCGACAGCAGGTCATTGTTCCCTTTGAGATCGCTGTGCCAGTCGGCAAAACGTTCGCCCCGGTAATCGGCCTCATCCAGACGAAAGCGCTGGATCATGGTGCCCATGGCGCCGTCCAGGATCAGGATGCGCTGGGCCATCAGGGCGTTGAGCTGCGCGGTGCGGTCGCGGGACATCGGTAGTCTTATAGAGAGACGTCGAGCGCCACAGTATACAAGCCTTGGCTCGACGGTGAGTCCGTGGTGCCGTTGTGGTCAAAAAAGCAAATAAATCCCGCGCGGCATGACATAAGCAGCTTTGTGGATACGTCGTTGGCGCACTGTGGTTAGATGATGCCGTCGCGCAGGAGCGGCGACGCAAGCAGCCTGTCGGACTCGACACCGTTTGGCTGCAAATACTAGAAAGCCCCCCGGAGGTATCGATAATGGCAGAACTCTTTTCGGCAGAGTGGATGAACAATCTGAAAGACGCATGGAACGCCGACCCCGAGGTCAAAAACAAGCTCGCCGACATCGGCTTCAACTCGGTCATCACATGCGGTTTCAAGAATGAGGACCAACCGCGTGGCGTGTTCGTGGTCGAGAACGGCGAATGCGTCCGTGCCGGCGACTACGACGGCTCGACCCCGGACTGGGACATGCGGGCCGACCGCGAGAACTGGCTGAAGTGGGCCTCGGACGGTATCGGCATGGCGGGCCTCGGCACTGCGTTTGCGATGGGCAAGCTCAAGTTTCTGAGCGGCGATTTCAAGGGCATGATCAAGGATCCGCGCATGGCCGGCCCGTTCGTCAAAAGCTTTGCGTTGATGCAGAAGATCGACACGGAATAGGCTGCACCGTTCAGCGGGACTCAAAAACCGGGCGAGCTGCCCGGTTTTCTCTGCCGGCGGGCCCGTCACTCGATCCAGTGGTTGGGTCGCCCCTGGATCCGGGCAATGGTACGATTACGCTCTCGTTCGGCATCGTCGACGGGGTCCGCCTGATGCCACTCGAGCAGCAATCGACGCTGCCGGGAGTAGATTTCCAGATCGTAACGATCGGCCATGTAGAGCATCGCGCGGGCGATGTTGCCGCGCGACGCCGGTCTGGGTTCGACCACCCGCGCCTGGTGGTCGATCTCGAGATCGCAGCCGCGCTCCACCAGGCGTTCGCCAGGGATCTCGCGGAACGGGTAGGCGCCGCGCTCCCGGTTCAGATCCTTGCGCACCGGATACATGTTGTGCATGTCCGACTCGATGTCGTTGAAGCGGGGGCTGTTGCGCCTGCACGCCTGGCGGTCGCCGCAGCGCAGCGCCCTGCTTACCCAGCCCATCGGGTAGACGTGCTCGACGTTGTAAGAACGATCGCGCGCCGCGAAGCGATGCCCGCAGTAGAGTCCGATCCCGCCGTCGGGATAAAGGCTGCGCCAAAACAGCGGGATAGTGTCAAGATACTGCCGCGGCTCGGCAAACACGACTGCCGGCAAAATAAGCAGCAATATGACGCGGTTCACGTCATCTCCTTTTCTGTCGTGACTGAGTCCTGGATAATCCTCCCACCGAGAGAAAATGAAAAGTGAGTGCCGAGCCGATGGACGAACCCCTGGTGAGAACAGAGATCGCTGACAGCGACCCGCAGCGGCGTCCCGGCCCGTGGAAGCTCATCACCGTCGTCGTCGTGCTGACCCTCATCGGCGTCTGGCTGGTGCCCGACGAGGCCCCCGACGACCAGGCGGTGCCTCGGCCGGCCGCCATCGTCGACAAGGCCCCGGATGCGGCGCCGACCGATTCGCGACCCAGTCTGCTGAGCGACGGGCCGGCGGAAGACCCGGCGCCCGTCGAGACCCAGGCGTCCACCGAGATAATGGACGCTCGCCCCGGGGCCAAGGCGCGTGCGCTGATCACCGAGATGCGCGCCGCTGGCGATATCCAGCTCGACGAGATATTCGACGCCGCGCGACAGGCGCAGGCCGAGGGGGAGATGGCCGACGCCTACCTGCTGTATTTCTATGCCGCGCGCGAGGGACACGCGGCCTCGGCGTTGGCCCTTGGCACCCAGGCAGACCCCGCCCAGCGCGATCCGCAAGACAGTGTGTTTGATGCCCCGGATATCATCCAGGCCCACAAGTGGTACCAGGCGGCCGCTCAGAATGGCAACGCCCAGGGACGCGAACGACTGGCCGATCTGCGTCAGCGCGTCGAACAACTCGCTGCGGACGGTGACCCGCAGGCGCAACGCATCTCGCTGATATGGCAATGACCATGAGAAAACGCCTCGCCGCGTTGCTGGCGCTGACGCTGTCCCTTGGCTGGCTGTTCACGACCGACGTTTTCGCGGCCGACCGGCCGCTGCTGATACCGGGCAAGCAGGCATTGTTCCAGCGTGTACTGGCCGTGCCGGGCGCCAGGCTGCATACCGCGCCGGGCGGCATCGCGGGCGACGAAGTCACCCCGTTCACCGCTTTCTATGTCTACGCCAGGCAGACCCAGAACGGCGCGCAGTGGCTGCAGATAGGCACCGATCGTCATGGCGGTACCACGGGATGGCTACCACAGAAGAGCACTATCGAGTGGACGCAGGGACTCACGGTCGCGTTTCGTGAGGCCATCGGCCGGGATCGTGCACTGCTGTTTCGCGATGCCGCTTCTGTCCGCGACCTGGCCAGCCAGCGCGATCTCGCGCGATACACCGAACTCTACCGCGCGGCGGAGGCCGGTGAAGAACCCAGCGACTCACCTGTCGTCGCGATCCAGCCACCGGGCAAGCTCGATATTCGTGAGAACTTTTATCTGGTGCCGATCCTGCGTTATGAAGACATCTACCTCGGCGCCGAGCAGGCGCGGCTGCTCGAGGTGTCCAGCGTGCCGCTGCAGGGCGAAAAAGCGCTTCCGCCCCCGACCTCCGTTCAACAGGCCCCTGCCGCAGCAACACCAGCCGCAGCAACACCAATAGCGACCGACACGGCCTACCGAGCGGGGCTGGTGTTCGCGATCGACTCGACGCTGTCGATGGACCCCTACATAGAGCGCACCCGCGAAGCGGTGATGAAGATCTACGATGCGCTCGGCGATGCCGGCCTGCTGGGCAACGTCAACTTCGGCCTGGTGGCGTTTCGCGATTCGCCGCAGGCCGTACCCGAGCTGGAGTACCTGTCGCGCACCTACGTCACGCTCGAACAGGGGCGCAATCCCGGCGCCTTCATCAGTCGCATAAACGACCTGGCGGCGGCCACGATTTCAAGCCAGGATTTCGTGGAAGACTCCTACGCCGGCGTAAAACGTGCGCTGGACGATATGGACTGGTCATCTCATGCCGCGCGCTATCTGGTGCTTGTTACCGACGCCGGACCGCGCACTGCGAATGATCCCCTGTCCAGCACCGGGTTGGATGCCCAAGCCCTGCGCCAGCTGGCGCGCGAGAAGGGTGTGGCGATATTCGTGCTGCACCTGTTGACCGAGGCGAATCGCGCCGATCATGCGAGCGCGGCTGCGGCCTACCGCGAGCTCGCCAAGTTTCCGGGTATCGGCAGCCTGTATTACGCTGTCCCGACCGGCGACGTGATCGAGTTCGGACAGGTACTCGATACCCTCGCCGGACAGATCACCATGCAGGTACAGATGGCGGCGGGCGCTCAGCCGCTGCCGGCCGCACCGGTAGCGCCGGTGCCGAGTGAAAATCCACGTCTGGCCGATCTGCAGAGCAAAGTGGCCAAGCTCGGTTATGCGCTGCGCATGCGCTATTTGCAGCGCAGCGAAGGCGGCAAGATTCCGAATGTGTTCAACGCCTGGTTACTGGATCGCGACATACGCAATCCATCGCAGCGCACCCTCGACGTCCGGGTGCTGCTGACCCGCGATCAGTTGTCGGACCTGCACGACATCCTGCGCGGCGTGCTGCAGACCGCAGAAGAGGGTCTGCTGTCGCCGCAGAATTTCCTCAACGAGCTGAAGAGCCTGGCCGCAACCACCGCACGGGATCCGGAGCAGCTCGGCAGCACCACGGCGACGACCGCGGGCGAAGGCAACAGCCTCGCCGACCTGGGTTTCATGCGCGAGTACATCGAGGACCTGCCGTACACCGGCGAGGTGATGAGTCTGTCGCTCGAGGACTGGGAGGCCTGGCCGGCGCGACGCCAGATCGACTTCCTGCATCGCCTCGAGGACAAGATCAGCTATTACCGCGCGCTGCACGATCACACCGACCTTTGGGTTAGCCTGGACGGCGGCCCGATCGATGGTGATTCGGTATTCCCGGTGGCGCTGGAAATGCTGCCCTGAGGCAACGCCCGACTGCCTCAGGTTGCGACCACAAAGCGTATCGCAGCGATTGTCAGCCCGGAGAAACCGCCTGATTCGCATCACGCACCGCAAGGAAAACCCCAGGACGCCGTGGAAAACGTATTTCAATCCCGCAACAAGGCCAAAGCGACCGTGTATCACCTGCGCGATGTGATCCGCGACCGCGCCTCCGAGGGGGTTACCTTCCGCCTGCGCGTACCATCGCTGCAGATCTCGCAGGGTGAAAAGATCGCCCTGATCGGCGAGTCGGGATGCGGTAAGTCCACGCTGCTCGACATGCTGGCCTTTATTTCACAACCCACCGAACTGGCCGCGTTCCGCTTTCGTCCGGAGCTGGAAAACGACGCCGTCGACGTGGCAAAACTGTGGAAAAAAAAGAGCATGAACATGCTCGGTGACATGCGCAAACGCCACATCGGTTATGTCATGCAGACCGGTGGCCTGCTGCCTTATCTGACGGTGCGCGAGAATATGGCGCTATCGCGCGTGGTGCTCGGACTGCCTCGGGACGAGACCGTGGAATCGCTGGCCCGCGAACTGGGGATCGCCAGACACCTCGACAAGCTGCCCGATACGCTCTCGGTGGGCGAGCGCCAGCGGGTGGCGATTGGACGCGCGCTGTCACACGAGCCCTCGATCGTGATCGCCGACGAGCCGACCGCCTCGGTAGACCCGTTTGCGGCCGAAAAAATCATGTCGCTGTTCATCGGGCTGGCCGAGGAACGCAATATCACAGTCGTGGTCGCCAGCCATGCGTGGCGTCATATCAAGCGCCTGGAGCTGCGGCGCCTGGCGCATCACACCCATCGCTCCAAAGACGGTCGCACGACCGAGACCGTGGTCAACGGCTGAAAACACCATGCGTCTGTTCAAGACCCTGAGACTCGCATCGCGCGACTATGCCCACGAGTGGCAGATGTCAGGCTGTTTCGTACTGGCCCTGGCCGCGGTGCTCGGGCCGATGCTGGTGCTGTTCGGGCTCAAGTTCGGGGTCGTCGGCGGCATGCTCGATCAGCTCATCGAGAACCCCGAGAACCGCGAGATCCGTCCGGTGAGCAGCGGGCGCTTCGACCTGGACTGGTTTCGCACCATGCAGCGCCGCGGCGATGTGGCCTTTATCGTCCCCCGAACCCGCAGTATCGCGGCCACCATCGAGCTGAAGAGTACGCAGTCGTCGCGCATCGTGCCCAGCGAGCTGATCCCCTCCGGTCGCGGCGATCCGCTGCTGCCGGCCGACAGTCCGCTGCCGGAGGGTATGAACCGCATCGTGCTTTCGCAGTCGGCCGCCGAAAAGCTCAAGGTCGGCGAGGGCGACGAGATCGATGGCAGTCTGACGCGGCGTTACCGGGGCACCAAGGAACGCACGCATATCGATTTGATCGTCGCCGCCGTGGCACCGACAGCGGCCTTTGCGCGTGACGGCGCCTTCGCCGACGTCCGCCTGGTCGAGGCCCTCGAGGATTTTCGCGACGGCCGGGCAGTCCCCGAGCTCGGGTGGGGAGGCGAGCAAATCGACAGTGAACGGACCTACCCCGGCTTCCGCCTGTATGCAAAGTCGATCTACGCGGTATCCAGGCTGCAGCAAGACCTCAACGCACAGGGGATGGACGTCCGCACCAAGGCCGCGGACATCGAACTGGTCATGCGCATGGACCGCAATCTCTCTGCGATCTACTGGGCGATTGCGATCATCGGCCTGATCGGTTTTTCGCTGTCGCTGGGCGCCAACCTGTGGGCCAATGTCGATCGCAAGCGCAAGGAGCTGTCGGTGCTGCGCCTGGTGGGATTCCGCACCGGCGATATCGTCTGGTTTCCGGTGACCCAGGCCTTCTACACCGGTTTGTTGGGTTGGGGACTGGCGATCGGGATCTACTTCACCGCCGCCTACGCGATCAACAGCATGCTCGCGGATCAACTCGCCAGCGGCCAGCAGGTGTGCATCCTGCTGCCGCAGCATTTCGCCATGGCGCTGGCCTTGACCATCGGTGCTGCCGTATTTGCCGCGGCGCTGGCCGGATGGCGCTCTGCGAGGATCGAGCCATCAGACGGCCTGCGCGAGATCTGACCCACTTTTCATGCGCTGGGCCTGCCGCATGACTCAGGGCTTTGACAACGCCGCACGGCGCACCAGGTCGATGTGTTGGCGCAGCTCGTAGAGCTGATCGGTGAACGACAGCGGGACATTGACCCGCTGCACCTCCGCCTCGATCCGGTCGAGTTCTTCGAGCACGCTGGCGCCTTCCCAGTCGCCGGCCGCCAGGCGCTGCTCGGCCCGTTCGAGTTGGTCGTACCAGCGATAAATCCGCGCACGCATACGCCAGGTGTAGAGCGGCGGCATGACCTTGAACAGCGGCAGCAACAGCACGACCAGCGGCAGCAGCATCACCTTGAGGCGGTCGACCAGCGACGCGGCCCAGAATGGTAGGAACCGCTGCAGGAACGGCGGCCCGTGTTGGTAGAAACGGTCTGCCTCCTTGCTCAACGGAAAGGCCAGCAGGCCGGGCTGCGGAAACTCGCCTTGGGCCTCGAACCAGCCGCCGTCGCGGTGGACCTCGGTCGCCGCCAACAGCATCAGGTCGACGATCGCCGGATGCAGATCCGGGTGGGCGACCAGGTTCGCGGTCGGCGCCAGCAGGCGCACCGTGCGTTGCGGGATGTTCTCGGCCAGGTCGACCACCCCTTCCGGCAGCGTCAGACTGCTGAGAAACCGATAGCGGCGTTGATAGGCCTCGGCGCGGACGAAATCGGCCAGCGCCACCCGGGGATCGCGCAACAACGTAGCAACTGGCTTGCTGTCCGCTGAGATCACGAAAAACGCCGCATCTACGCTGCCATCGAGCAGTTCGGCAACCGCGGCCTGCCCGCCTGCGCGCGACCAGCTGTTTTCGTCGTGCAGCCCATTGTCGCGCAGCAGACGGCTGACCAGCGCGCGTGTGCCCGAGCCCTCAGGCCCCACCGCGAGACGCCTGTCGCCCAGGTCACGAAGCTGCTTGACGTCCATGTCTGCGCGATGAAATAGCCACAGCGGTTCGTAATACAGGCTACCCAGCGATACCAGGCCGGCGTCATTCGAGCCTTCCCCCACGCCGCCCTGGACCAGCGCCAGCGAGACATCACCACGCCGCAGCAGATCGAGATTTTCGAGTGAGCCCTCGCTGGGGCGCAGCTCCAGGGTGATGCCCTCGCCCGCCAGATAAGCGGCATAGCGTTGCGCGTAGGCCTGATAAGCGCCATCCACGCCGCCGGTGGCCATGGCCACGCGCTTTGGCGGCGCGGGTTTGATGAACTGGTAGGCGAGCACAAAGGCCGCGACCACCAACAAGGCGGCCGGGCCATAGATCGTTATCTGGTACCTCAGAGCGCTGCGATTACTCGCCATCGGTTTGTCGGCTGAACCAAGTCAGCCCGCATCCTAACCGATCAGCCGCTCGGCGAGCCCGGCGATCTCGGTGACCTCGAGGTCCGCGCGCTCCAGCTCATCCGGCCATGGGCTACCGTCGCGATTCACCCACACGGTCGCCATCCCCAGGTCGCGCGCCGCCTGGACATCGCGCACCGGGTCGTC
>JBATKF010000168.1:0-3904 GCA_049669185.1 Sedimenticolaceae bacterium
CTGCGAACCTTGTATACACCGGGTCACACTGACGACTCCTGCAGCTTCCTGTTGCGTGATGACGGAGCGGAGCATGTCTTCACCGGCGACACTTTGCTGATTCGGGGCACAGGCCGGACCGATTTCCAGAATGGTGACCCAGGTGCACAGTACGACAGTCTCTTTGAACGCCTGCTGTGCCTCCCCGACAGCACCCATGTCTACCCGGCCCATGATTACAACGGCATGACGGTCAGCACCATCGGCGAGGAACGCCGGTTCAATCCCCGCCTGCAGGTCCGCAGTCGCAACGCATACATCGAGCTGATGAATGGGCTGCAATTGGATAGTCCGCGAATGATGGATGTCGCGGTGCCGGCCAACCTGAGTTGTGGTCGCAGGGCGGCAGCATGAAATAGCCAATCGGGTAGCAAGCAAAGTGCCGAAATATGCGCTTGAACTGCGTCAAGCGCCTTGCCTCGTCGGTCTATGAAATACGATCGATAGGTTGGCGTCCGAGGGTTGGTGATCCTTCAACGTTTACGACGCAGCCAAGCCTGTTGAAACAGGCCCGGCAATAACGCCGGGCAACCGCGACCGGAATATTTCCCTGGGCCTGCAATGGTTCGCAATATTCTGATCAAGAACGCGCTTAAAACGAATTCCGCGTCGCCAACCCCAGATCTATCCTTCGCCACACCGGGCATCCAGAAGATGCCCCCAACGCTTTTTGAGAGGTACACAAATGAGCGATCAAGAAACCCCACGCGGGGCAACGCCCTGGCATGGCATGAGCGTCGATGCGTGCATGCGAGTGCTCGGGGTCGGGAGCGACGGGCTGAGCGAGGACGAGGCCAGCAGGCGACTACAAGAACATGGACCCAACCGGCTTGAGCCTCCCAAAGGGCGTAGCCCGCTGGTTCGCTTGATGCTTCAGTTCAATAACGTCCTGGTCTATGTCCTTCTCGCTGCTGCTGCTGTAACCGGCCTGTTGTCGATGTGGGTGGATACTGCGGTAATCATCGGTGTTGTTGTGATCAATGCGATTGTTGGGTTCCTGCAGGAGGGCAAGGCCGAGCGCGCACTCGAGGCCGTGCGTAACATGTTGTCGCCAACCGCGGCGATTCTGCGACACGGGCAGCGCCTCTCGGTACGGGCGGAAGAACTCGTCCCCGGCGATCTGGTTCTGCTCGAGGCCGGCGACAAGGTCCCGGCTGACCTTCGCCTAGTGAAGGCAACGCGTCTGCAGATCGATGAGGCAATGCTGACCGGCGAGTCGGTGCCAGCCTCCAAGGCTGAACTTGAAGTGGCTGACGATGCACTACTGGGTGATCGCAAGTGCATGGCGTATTCGGGCACCTTCGTGACCGGCGGACAGGCCAAAGGCCTGGTCGTGGAGACGGCGGAAGCCACCGAGCTTGGGCGAATCAACGCGATGCTGACCGATGTTCAGACGCTGGAAACGCCACTGACTAAGCAGATGGACCAGTTCGGTCGCTGGTTGACTGCTGCAATATTGGTTATCGCCGGGGCGACTTTCGCCTTTGGCATGCTAACGCCGGACATCCCCGGCCACAGTATGGTCGATCTCTTCATGGCGACCGTGGGGCTGGCCGTTGCCGCGATACCCGAAGGGCTACCGGCGATAGTAACCATCACACTTGCAATCGGCGTCCAGCGCATGGCGAAACACAAGGCGATCATTCGTCGCCTGCCCGCGGTCGAGACCCTCGGCGCCGTCACGACGATCTGTTCGGACAAGACCGGCACGTTGACGCGAAACGAGATGATGGTCCAGGCCGTCGTCACACCGGGTAGTCGTGTGGTAGTAAAAGGCACTGGCTACGACCCGGAGGGTGAGCTGACTGCGGAGACAGGCAACACTGAAAAGGTAGCCGACCTAGCGGAGGCGGCGCTGTTGTGTAACGACGCATCGCTGGTTGAGCGCAGCGGCAGGTGGCAGATCGAAGGCGATCCAACAGAGGGCGCCCTGGTTACCCTGGCCGCTCGCGCCAACATCGATCCGGCTGCGGTGCGCGCACGGGCGCCACGGTACAATGTGATCCCGTTCGATCCGGCCTACCGCTACATGGCTACGCTTCATGGCGGCGATAGCGAAACGGTGGCGATCGTCAAAGGCGCCCCGGAGGTGTTGCTGCCACGCTGCGCGTCTGACGGTCACCAGCCTGTCGATCGTGAGCATTGGGAGGACGAGATCGAGCGCCTGGCGGCGCAGGGTATGCGTACGCTTGCGGTGGCGCGTAAGACACTGATTTCTGGTCAGCAGTGTCTCGATCATGCCGACGTCGAGAGCGGCCTGCAGCTGCTTGGCGTCGTTGGCATCATGGATCCCCCTCGCGACGAGGCAATCGAGGCGGTCGCGGTATGCCACGAAGCAGGCGTCCGAGTGAAGATGATCACTGGCGACCATGCGTTGACGGCCCGATCTATCGCCACGCAGATAGGCATCGGCAACGGCAGCGATGTACTGACCGGTGCGGAGATTGACGCCATGGACGACGCCGCTCTGCAGGCAGCCGCCGTCGACATCGACGTTTTCGCGCGCACCAACCCCGAGCAGAAACTTCGACTAGTGACCGCGCTGCAGGCACGCGGCGAGCTCGTCGCCATGACAGGTGACGGCGTGAACGATGCACCGGCCTTGAAGCGCGCCGACGTGGGAACCGCGATGGGGGTGAAGGGGACCGAGGTGGCTAAGCAATCTGCCGAGATGGTACTGGCCGACGACAACTTTGCCTCTATCGCGCGGGCCGTTAAGGAAGGCCGAACGGTCTACCAGAACCTGCGAAAGTCGATCCAGTTCATTCTGCCGACTAACGGGGCACAGGCTGGCGTAATCGTGGCCGCCATCCTGTTTGGCCTGACGCTGCCGATCACACCGGTTCAGATCCTGTGGGTGAACATGGTGACCGCGGTGACCCTGGCTTTGACCTTGGCTTTCGAACCGCCAGAGCGCGACATCATGCATCGACCACCAAGGAACGCCTCGACACCGATACTGGACCGCTTCCTCTTGTGGCGCGTCGGGCTCGTATCGAGCGTTCTGATAGTCGGGACTGTCGGTGTGTTCTTGTGGGAGCTGCAACGCGGTGAGCCGCTCGAGGCCTCGCGCACTGCAGCGATCAATGCACTCGTTATGGGGCAAGTGTTCTATCTGCTCAGCGTCCGTCAAGACACGGCAGCCGGGTGGCTGCCGCGAAATCTCGGCGGGAACAGGTGGATCTATGCCTCGATCGCGGCAGTCGTTGGATTACAGCTGCTGTTCACTTACTGGGGCCCGATGACCACGCTGTTCGGCACCGCGCCGATCGATGCCCCTGCCTGGCTCTGGGCTGTGATGGTAGGCCTGCTGGTGTTCTTCGCCGTCGAAAGCGAGAAGGCCTGGCGTCGACGCAGTGACGCGCAGGCCAGGGAACGGATTCGCCGCCGGCGAGCCCGCGCGGCGCAGCAGAGCCTTTGACCTGCATGGCGGCGGGTTTCGGCCCGCCGCCGCTTTCTGCGATACCACTCGATAGACCTAAACGGAGGAAATGACGATGAAGAAGACTGGACTTGTTGTATTCGCGAGCATGGCTCTGGCAACCTTATCGATGGCCAATGCCGGCCCGGGAACCGCGGCAGCGGGAGATATAGCGTCGATGAACAGTTGGGAGAAAATCGCTCTCTACGAACCCTGCATGAACGGCGACGTATCGGCCAGTGGGTCATACCCCTCACAAAGTGCAGAAGACAAGTCATTCGCAACCTTGGGAATACTGGCACAGTAAGACCTCGTTGGCGCAGCGGCGGCCCTCTCCCGGCCGCTGCTGCCAGTTCCTATAGTTCGATGAACCAGTCGGGACGGCAAAAGCAGTTGGCCTGGCACCAGTCGATCGTGGAAATTAAAGTTTATGCTCTCATCGGC
>JBATKF010000169.1:0-3061 GCA_049669185.1 Sedimenticolaceae bacterium
CCAGTGCATCTGGTTGGTGATGAACACATAGCGTTTGTCCGTGTCGGCATCGAGGTATTCAACTCGGCGGATGGCACTTAGGCCCGCTTTGACGGCTTTGGCGCTGGTCAGGCGAATGAGCTGATCGCTAACCACACCGGTCTGCGGTTTAACGGTGAAGTCCTTGATGACCTCATATCGCATGGTGCGCTTCGACCGTGTCACCCAGAATAATCCTTTATCGGTCAGCTCCTTATGCCAGGTGTAACGGTCATAGCCACGGTCAAAGACCAGTACGCTTCCGGGTGGAAACGTGAAGGTATCCACGGCGTCCATCTCTGCCCCATGGCCTTCCGTCACTTCTGCAAAAGCAGGAATCAATCCATCGTGATCCAACCCGAGATGCAGCTTGAATGCGGCTTTCTTCGGTGCGATATCTGCCCAGGGAAAGACCTTCAATGAGAGGTCAATCAGCGAACCGTCCAGTGAAAACAGTTTGCCCTTGAAGCGGAATTTCTTGCCCGGTACGGCGCCGCTTTGCTGGCATTGCCGGTAGAGCTTATAGAAGAGCTGCTGATAAAAATCCGGGTCCAGCTTTTCGTTGGCGCGGGCCAGCGCAGAACGACTGACATTACCGATATTCAGGTGGTAATGCTGCGGTTGCTGCGTCGCTAACGCGGCTTCGATATCGCGCAAGCTATGGCGGTTGCCCAGATGCCCTAACACCAGGGAGACGAACTGACTCCAGCGCGGCAGCGCGTCACTCCGACGCTTGCCGTCGTGCGCTTGGGCAAGCTTCTCGAATTCAAGTCTTGGTGCGGATTTCAGAAGCTGTCCGAGTACGGTATGATTTTACGCGATAGCCTGATTTCGCTCTTTGATTCAGTGGTTTGTGGTGAATTCGTTTTATCAAAAAGGCTCTCGAAATCAGGCTATTTTCGTCTGCTAAGTGGGACAACAGTGGGTCATATGCGGACGCAAAACAACAACTTGGGACATTCGTTTGCTATGTTCGTGGCCAATGATCCCCGCCAACAGAACCTCCTCGAACGGGTCGCAGCAGACGCCAAGGCACAAAGACCCATGCGCGTATATGTACGAGGTAAACTTTGCAATTCAAGGCGCCGACGCAGCTCAGCACGTTGATCGGCCTTCATCTGGACGTCGCCTCATCTGATGACATCTGGCTTGAAGGAGGGTGATTCAAGGCGCGGCCGCTTTGTGCAACGGTCAGACCGCTGATTGGGAAACGTCAACGATAGCCATATTCCGGGTTCAGTCGATCCGACACCAGCCGGTCGATGCGCGCAATCTGCTCATCGTTGAAATAGTCCCGGTAACCGCCGATCTTGCCGCGTCGCACCTTGTACGAGTCGCCGTCTTCGGGGTTGCTCGGTTTCAGCTTGTTACTCTTGAAAAAACCGTCCGCTTCCTTGCGGGACAGGCTGTCGAAAGAGGCAAACTCGACCGAGCCGTCGATCACATGCCGCTCGAAACCACGATCGAGAAAGGTCATCACGCGATCCAGCACCTCGGCCGGCTCGGTCTTCATCTCCTCGTATTTGACAACCAGCCGCTGCGGCATGCCCTGCATCTCCTCGTACCAGCGGTTCATGTGATCGATGACCCGCGGTACGCCGAGTTTCTCGTTGACCACAAAATCATACAGTTCCAGGGAACCGTCCGCCTCGGTAATGCCTTTACGGTCGAGTTCGTGATAACCCGCCCTGTTCTTGACGTGGAAATAGAAGGAGACCGCCACGTCGCGTGGATCTCTGATTACGAAAAGCATCTTCCTGTCGTAGGGCAGAGGCACCTCTCCACCGCCAAGCTTGAAAGTCGGGATCTTAGTGTCACGAGAAAAGAACAGCGTCGGGATCGCCGGGTTGAGTCTGTGCAGGTTGTCCAATTTGATCAGCTCGTCAGCCGGCACACCGTACTGCAGATGATAGACATGCGAAATCATTACTCGCATCCAGGTCTTGCCGCTCTTGGTATGAGAAACGACAATGCCGTCGGCCTGTCGCACCTCACGTATCAACCGGCGCGCCCAGCGTCTGCGGTGCAGCCAGGCCTCGATGTTTTTCGGTGTCAGCAACATAGTGGTCGGTCGATCAAGTCCATGTTCCTAACGTCTGATAGCGATTCAGAGAGTTGAAGGTCTGCATGAAAGCCTTCGGCATGTTGAGATCGGGGCACAGGTATAGGCCCGATCCCCCGCGCGCTTTATCGAAAGGACAAGGGTGACGACCTTCTAAAGCCGAGCTTCTCAGAGGCGCTGGATCTGCTTACCTTTGAGGCCGTCCCGAACTCGCCAGTACAGCGAACTCGGATTGACCACGACGATGAATACCTTGCGCATTAGGCCTTCGGGACAGGTGATCTCGCGCACACCGTGCCAGCCGCGTTCGCTGCGCTCGATGATCGCGCTCCAATTGCCCGTCGACCGACAGGTGATCACCTGGTCGAAATCCTCGAACGCCGGCGCTGAGTCGGGTTGGAAGCGGCCACCGTCGTCCAGCACCAGGGTGTCGCCGCCCCATTCGGGGTTCCACTCCTCTTCGGAGTTGAAATACCAGATGTGCGCGCCGAACTCGCGCTTGGCATCGCAGTGCGGTGATACTGAGCAGCTGGGCGGCGCATAGTGCCAGTGAAAGCGAAACTCGGGGCTCTTCGCATCGAACAGGCGCCCAATGGCTGCGCGGTAGCGGTCGCCGCGGAGTTCATCGATGAAATCCTGCCACGGCCCCGGCACCTCCATTCCTTCCGCGTACTCCAAGGAGTACCGGTCATGGGGCGCCTGCTTGGCTTTACGTTCCTTACCGAATTCACGCGTGAATTGCGAGACGTCCGGCATGTTTTCCAACAGTGCCCGATATCCCTCCGCCGTCAGAAGGTTGTCCGGGTTGGCCCAAGGATAGGGTGATCTCGCGCGGAACTCGCTAGGATCAATCGCCTCGAGTCGATCGATATCAAGATACTGCGACATACTCCGTACTCGCCAGGGGTGGCGTTCGCTGAACTTATCGCGCGGATTATAGCCGACTGCCTAGCCGCTTATCCATGCCCGCGTTTGGCATTG
>JBATKF010000170.1:0-1514 GCA_049669185.1 Sedimenticolaceae bacterium
GCGCCGGGGAGCAGCTCGCCAGGGCCGACTTCCAGACCCTGGTCGACGCGGGCCAGATGCGTCAGACGGAGCGTCTGGTCGAACGCCTCGCACGCAAGATGCGGCGCCGGCTGGTGCGCCGGCAGCAGGTGCAGCGCCAGGGTCGACGCATCCATCTGCGCAGCACCCTGCGCAACTGCCTGCAGTTTGGCGGTACGCCGATGCAGCTCGTCTATCGGCGACGCTGCCGGCGCCAGCCGCGCCTGATCCTGATCGTCGATGTGAGTCGTTCGATGTCACTCTACAGCCAGGTCTTTCTGCGTTTTGCGCGCGGCATCGTCAATGCGTTTCGCGATGCCTCGGCGTTTGCCTACCACACCCGGCTGGTTCCGGTTACCGAGGCACTGCGGCAGACCGACCTGATGCGAATGCGCAGCAGCCTGGCGCTGATTTCGCAGGGTTGGTCCGGCGGCACCCGGATAGGCGCGTGCTTGGCGCAGTTCAATGACGACTATGCACGGCTGCTCAACGGTCGCAGTGTGGTGATCATCGTCAGCGACGGGCTCGATACCGGTGAGCCGGCGGCGCTGGCCGCCGAGCTGGCCCGCATCCAACGACGCTGTCGCAAACTGATCTGGCTCAACCCGCTGCTCGGGCGCGAGGGTTACGAGCCCAGGACGCGCGGCATGCTGGCGGCGCTACCCTACATCGACTTGTTCGCGCCGGCGCATAACCTGCAAAGCCTGCAGGCCTTGGAGCCGGTCCTGAGCGGGCTGTGAGATGGAGACAAAGGGAACGACCATGGTGCATAGCGACGCAGTGCTGGACAAGGCGCAGGAACTCAAGGCCAATGGGACACCGTTCGTGCTGGCGACCGTGGTGCGCGCCGAGTCGCCGACCTCGGCCAAGCCCGGCGCCAAGGCCGTCGTCACCGCGCAGGGTGAGCTGATCGGCTGGATCGGCGGCGGCTGCGCGCAGCCGGCCGTGCTCGACACGGCCAAGAAGGCGCTCAAAGACGGTCAGTCACGGCTGATCCGTGTCAGCCCCAACAAGGGCGGAAATGTCGAGGAAGGCATCATTGACTTCGGCATGACCTGCCACAGTGGAGGCACCTTGGATATCTTTATCGACCCCGTGATCGCGCGGCCGGCGCTCCTGATCATCGGTGCCTCGCCGGTGGCCCAGACCCTGAGCGCGCTGGCCCATCGCGCTGGCTTCGCGGTGCATGTGGCGTTCCCCGATGCCGATGCCGAGATGTTTCCGGACGCCGTGCAGATCATCGACGGGTTGGCGTTGACGCCGCTGGCGCAGCCTGTTCCACCGCTGCTGGTGGTGGCTACCCAGGGCAAGCGCGACGAGGCGGGCCTGGAGGCGGCGCTGCAGCTTGGCAGTCCCTATGTCGCCTTCGTCGCCAGCGCGCGCAAGGCCGACAAGCTCAGGTCCGACCTGAAGGCGCGCGGCCACGATCCCGTGCGAGTCGACGCGATCTGCGCTCCTGCTGGTGTCGAGATCGGTGCGGTGACGCCCGAGGAGAT
>JBATKF010000171.1:0-4157 GCA_049669185.1 Sedimenticolaceae bacterium
CTGCCATCCTGAACGACCCCGCCGTGCGCGACACCCTGGCCGAGCGCGGCCAGCCGATTCCCGACGACACCTGGTTCGTGCCGGCCCTCCACGACACCACCACCGACGAGGTGCATCTGCTGGACACGGCATCTGTGCCCACGACCCTGCGCCCGTCGCTGGATCGTCTGCGCAGCGCCCTCGATCAGGCGGGCGACATTGCGCGCCTGGAGCGCATTCAGCTCCTCGACGAGCAGGTCCCGGCCGATGCGGCCGAGGTCTTGCGCGCCGTTCGCCAACGCAGCCGGGACTGGTCCCAGGTGCGCCCCGAGTGGGGGCTCACCGGCAACGCATCCTTTTTCGCCGTGCCGCGTGCGCGCACGGCCCACCTGTCCTTGGGGGGCCGCGCCTTCCTGCACGAATACGACTGGCGTCAGGACAATGGCTTCGAGGTCCTCACTCTCATCATGAGCGCGCCCATGGTGGTGGCCAACTGGATCAACCTCCAGTACTACGGATCCACGGTGGATCACGACCACCTGGGGGCGGGCAACAAGCTCCTCCACAACGTAGTGGGGGGACGCATCGGCGTTCTGGAAGGCAACGGCGGCGACCTGCGCCTGGGGTTGGCGCTCCAGTCGCTCCACGACGGCCGGCGATGGGTGCACGAACCCCTGCGCCTCTCCGTCTTCATCGAGGCCCCGGCTGAGGCCATTGACGATGTGATCGCCGGCAACGCCATGGTCCGCGACCTGGTCGCTCACGAGTGGCTGCACCTCTTCCGCGTCGCCGACGACGGCGAGGTATGGCGTCGCGTGCCGGACGGTGGCTGGCAGACGGCACCGGGGACCTGAGTGCTTAACCTGATCTTTTAAGATTCATTGATCATTGCGGCTGCCCTGGAGGCCGGGTGCACGCGATTGCTGACTGAAGATCTGGAGGATGGGCAGGTGATAGAGACGGTAACAGTGACGAATCCGTTCGCAAAGACGTAGCCGCTACTTCAGTGGATTTCGCCACCCTCGACTGGCTGCGCCAGCACCACCCCGCTTGGCGCTTACTGACCTCGCCGCATGCCGCCTTGATTGCGAGCTTTCTGTATCGCGTGTTCATTGCGCCCAACGAGCGGGTGATCGCGCAGGCCGACCTGGCGGAGGCCCTCGAGGACGAACTGTTCGCGCTGCGTGAAACCCACGGCCGCGATGCCTTCCCGAAATCCGCGCTCGAATATCTCAACGACTGGACCGGCAGCGACAAGGGCTGGCTACGCAAGTTCTACCGCCAGGGCTCCGACGAACCCTATTTCGACCTTACGCCGGCAAGCGAGAAGGCGATCGGCTGGCTCGACAGCCTGACGGCGCGTGCCTTCGTCGGCACCGAGTCGCGCCTGTTGACGCTGTTTGAACTGCTCCGACAGATCGATGCCGGCAGCGAGACCGATCCTGCGGTGCGCATCGCCGAGCTTGAGCGCCGCCGCGAACGGATCGATGCCGAGATCGCGCGCGTGCGCGATGGGGACATGCCGCTGTTGGACGACACGGCGCTGAAGGAGCGCTTTCAACAATTCATTGAGCTGTCGCGCACCCTGCTGTCCGATTTCCGCGAGGTCGAGCAGAATTTCCGCACGCTCGACCGTTGGGTGCGTGAGCGCATCACGCTCTGGGAGGGCAGCAAGGGTGAGCTGCTCGAGACGATCATGGGCGAGCGCGACGCGATCACCGATTCCGACCAGGGCCGCAGCTTCCGCGGCTTCTGGGATTTTCTGATGTCGAGCGCGCGCCAGGCCGAGTTCAGCGAACTGCTCGAACGCATCCTGGCCCTGCCGGCTGTGACGGAGCTCGCCCCGGACGTACGCACGCGGCGCGTCCATTACGACTGGCTCGAGGCCGGCGAGCACACCCAGCGCACCGTCGCCCAGCTGTCGCAGCAGCTCAGACGCTTTCTCGACGACAAGGCCTGGTTGGAGAACCGGCGCATCATGGACATATTGCGCGGTATCGAAAGCAAGGCGCTTGGCCTGCGGCAGTCGCCGCCCGCGGGCGACTTTATGACCATCGACAGCATCGGTGCAGCGATCGAACTGCCGATGGAACGGCCGCTGTACACGCCGGCGATGAAGCCGCGGCTGATCGACCGGGTACAGGAGGCCGTCGACCTCGAGGTCGATATGGACGCGCTGTATGCCAATGTTGTCGTGGACAAGGCGGTGCTTTCTCGGCATATCCGCCATACACTGCAGCGCGTCGACCAGGTGACGCTGGCCGAGCTGTGCCGCACGCGCCCGCTCGAGCACGGCCTGGCCGAGCTGGTGGCCTATTTGGAGATCGCTGACCGCAGCCCCAAAACGCTGATCGACGAATCGGTCGAGGATCAAATCAGTTGGCACGGCCCGGACCGCGGTGGTAACGATCGATTGAAGCAGGTGAGCCTGCCGCGGGTGATATTGGTACGATGATGTCGACATGGTGAGTGACCTGCAGGAAGAACCGGAGATCACGTCGGCGTCTCCCGATCTGTCGCCGCTGCTGATCGCGCTGCTCAAGGGTGTCATCTACCGCGACGAGGCGACCGGCGGCAAGGCCAGACAGTGGACCGACCTGATAGCGCTGCAGCACCGCGTGCGCGACTACGTCGCCGTGCTCGGGCTGACGTTGGTGCTGGACGAGGCCGAGGGCTACGCCTTTCTGCGTTCGATCGACCGTGACGAACAGGAAGCCGACAATCGAATCCCGCGCCTGGTCGCGCGCCGGCCGCTGTCGTTTCCGGTCAGCCTGCTGCTCGCGTTGCTGCGCAAGAAGCTGGCCGAGTTCGACGCCGGTGGCCAGGAAGGCGGCGTGCGCCTGGTCTTGTCACGTGACGAGATTGTCGAGCTGGTGCGCGTGTTTCTGCCTGAGACCAGTAACGAGGCGCGCCTGATCGACCGCGTCGACAGCGACATCAACAAGGTCGTCGAGCTCGGATTCCTGCGCCGCATGAAATCGACCACCGGGCAGCCGCCGACATTCGAGGTGCGGCGGATCCTGAAATCCTTTGTCGACGCCCAGTGGCTGGCTGAGTTCGATACGCGGCTCGCCGCCTATCGTACGCAGCTCGCGGGCGAGGAAGAGGGTGACGGCGATGCCTGAGCCGCTGGAACTCGGCCTGGACTTCGTCGCCGACGACGCGCTGACCGGCTTTCGTCTGCAGCGTCTCGAGGTGTTCAATTGGGGCACCTTCGACGCTCGGGTCTGGACGCTGCACGCCGACGGCAAGAACGCCCTGCTGACCGGCGACATCGGCTCGGGCAAGTCGACCCTGGTCGATGCGGTGACCACGCTGCTGGTGCCGGCGCAACGCGTCGCGTACAACAAGGCCGCCGGTGCCGACAGCCGCGAACGCAGTCTGAAGTCCTACGTGCTTGGTTACTACAAATCGGAGCGCAGCGAACTCGGCGTGGCCGCCAAGCCGGTCGCGCTGCGTGATCACAACAGCTTCTCGGTGATCCTCGGCGTATTTCACAACGCCGGCTACGACCAGACGGTAACACTGGCGCAGGTGTTCTGGATAAAGGACGCCCAGGCGCAGCCGGCACGTTTCTATGTAGGCGCCGAACGCGACTTGACCATCAGCGGCGATTTCGGCGGCTTCGGCAGCGAGATCACCGCGTTGCGCAAACGCCTGCGCGGCAGCGGCGTCGAAGTGTTCGACAGCTTCCCACCCTATGGCGCGTGGTTCCGCCGCCGCTTCGGCATCGACAACGAACAGGCCCTGGAGCTATTTCACCAGACCGTGTCGATGAAGTCGGTCGGCAATCTGACCGAGTTTGTGCGCAACCACATGCTCGAGCCGTTCGAGGTCGCGCCGCGCATCGCCGCGCTGGTCGAGCACTTCGACGATCTTGATCGGGCGCATGCAGCGGTGCTGAAGGCCAAGCGGCAGATCGCGCTGTTGACCCCACTGGTGGGCGATTGCGATCGTCATGCCGAGCTGAGTGAGGCGAGCGAGACACTGCGAGCATGCCGCGAGGCGCTGCGGTCGTATTTCGCGGGGCTCAAGCTGGGGCTGCTGGACAAGCGCCTGGCCGGTCTGCAGGAAGAGTGGGTCAGGCAGAACGCCCGGGTCGACGCATTGACCGCGCAGCGCGATGCGCAGCGGGCGGACGCGGCCGAGCTGCGCCAGAGCATCGCCGACAACGGCGG
>JBATKF010000172.1:0-1706 GCA_049669185.1 Sedimenticolaceae bacterium
ACACCCTCGCGCCAGGTCACGCGACGCCACGCCTGGGCTGGCAACTGCTGGGCCAGCGCGATCACCGAGATGGGCTGATGCGTGGCGTCGCGCTGTACCCGGGTGCGTGGCCGACCCCGCCGGCCGCTCGGCGCCGGCTCGCTCAACGGTTGGTGATCGCCCCACCAGACAGTCGTCCCCGGTCGGATACCCACCGCATAGGTCAGTCCGTGCCCCGCCAATTGCTCGCGCCAGCCCGTCTCATCACCATAGGCCGCGTCCGCTAACACAACACCGCGCGGGTAACCCGCCGCCAGTGCCATCTCAATCTGGCGCATCGCCAGCGCAGGTTTAGTCTCGAACACGACATCCTCCGGCACACCGGCCTTTTGCCGCCGCGCCGTATCGTCGCTCCACTCGCGCGGCAGGTACAATTGATAACCGACCGGCAGGCTGCCGCGCGTCGTCGCGATCGACAACGACACCGCTACCCGGCAGTTATCCGTCTTGCCGGTCTGGCCGCAGTACTGCCGGGCCACCCCGACCGAGTGCTTCCCTTTCTTCGGGAAACCCGTATCGTCGATGATCCAGCGCACCGGCTCGCCGCTACGCCGCAACGCCGGCAGGACCTGCTCTGCCACGCCAGCCAGCAGCGCTTCATCGCTCCACGGCGCATCGGCAACCAGATGGTGCATCGACTGGTGCGCCGAGCGCACGTTATCCGGCTGCACCCGCGCCGCCATCGGCTCAATGCTCTTGCGCTCGCCCGGTAGCATCAGGCCCTTGATGTACCAACGCGCCGGCGCTTCCCGATCTGCGTGCATCAGCGTGCCCACGACCCGATCACAGTAGCCCGCGAAACGTGATTCCAGACTTCGGCCCATCACTCACCTCAGAAGTCACTTGAAGTGATGAACATAATGCACTATTTTTTAACACAGTAGTATTAGCAAACAACCTGAATGTAAACTTTTCTATGCGCGGCCCCTCAGCACTATTTGACGGCTGCCCTACGCGCTGCGAGCCCGATTAGTATGCCACGCGCGTCCTAGACTGGGCGACACGGCAAAAACTTTGCGGTGTGCCAATCCAAAACGGGCCCGACGTGGCGGCATCATTGGCCAGGTGCCCTGGCGACTACCCTTGTTAGCCGGATTTATATTAGATGTTGCCAATTTAACGATAGAAATAATTGGTGATCTTTCCCCGCTTCCCAGCTTCGTGACAATAATCGGCGCGCCTGCTATCTTTTTCCGATGAATTACTCATAAATAAGAACCCCGATTTCGCAGCACGGGGGGGAGGGTTTCTTTGAAAATGAACAGGCCACTCGCACTCTTTCTCGCTAGCTGTCTGGCCGCGATCTCGCTACCGACCTTTGCGGCAGTCTCGCATGTATTTGTCTCCAACACTGGGAACCAGACTCTGTCGCTCATACGATGCCGGACGTCAAACGGCAAGAAACCTATCGAATGCAGAGAGAGATACCGCGAGGATGTCGGCTTCGCTACCAGTTGGCCGGCTAATCAATACGACGGTCATCCGGCTTGGTGGTGGACAGGGCTGGGGGGGCAAATAATTGGAGTTAAGGCGAGAGCGTCGCTAAAGCCGCTGCTCAAGAACCCAAAAGCGCTAGTGGCGGTTGACACCTACAATTTACCGGGTGCCCCGATCAAGACGGGATCGCGCTCCAACTTTATTGGGATCTCCCCAGATGGGCGCACGGC
>JBATKF010000173.1:0-8147 GCA_049669185.1 Sedimenticolaceae bacterium
GAAACACCCATCGCCACCAGTTGCCGGAGATACCCGCCGCGCGTCGTCTGGCCGAGGTCAACCCGCAGGACCATCGGGGGCCGCGCCTGCAGGGCCGGGAGGATGGCGCTGCGCTGCACGGGCCAGGCCGCGCAAATCGCACCGTATAGCCAGTCTGGCAAGGCATAACGTACCGCCTCGTTGCGATCGACGGCGGCCGTCAGTTCCTCCTGGTCGCGCTGCAGCCGGCGCAGAACGCCATTGATCAGCTTGCTGGCCCAGGCCTTGCCGAGACGACGGCTGGCCTCGACGGTGGTAGACACGGCCGCGTGTGGCGGTATCCGACTGTAGAGCAGCTGGTAGGCACCGACCAACAGCAGCACCTGCAGGTCGCGGTCCTTTTTTTTCAGGGGCTTCCGGAGCGACTGGGCGACCAGCGCATCCAGCCGCCGGTACCAACGACAGACGCCGAAACTCAGTTCGGCGGCCAGCGCGCGATCACGCTCGCCGAGAGATGGTGGGGCGGCCGCGAGCACACGATCGAGCGAGCGACCGTCGAGCACGTCCAGCACATTGGCTACCGCAGTCATGCGTGGATCAGCCAAGCACCGTGCCTTGGATTTCGTTGGCGTTGATGAAGTCCTGCGCCCGCATCGCGCGTTTGCCTGGCAACTGCAGCTCGGTTACCCGCAGCAGGCCGTCGCCTGCGGCGACATCAATGCCGTTGCGCGTCGCATTCATCACCAGTCCAGGTGTGCCGCTCACCCCGCCGATGGCGTGCGCACGCCAAATCCGCAGATTCGCGTGCTCGAACCGCGTCTGTGCCACGGGCCAGGGATTGAATGCCCGTACCTGGCGTTCGATGTCCACAGCCGAGTGTGTCCAGTCGATCCATGCCTCCGACTTTTCGAGTTTCCTGGCATAACAGGATTGCGCGTCGTCCTGGGGCTGCGCTTCCAGTGACCCGTCGAGGATCCCGGGCAAGGCCCTCATCAGCGCCTGCGCACCGAGTTCGGAAAGACGATCATGCAGGCTGCCGCCGGTGTCATCGGCGCTCAGCGACACCTGTTCGCTCAGGTACATAGGCCCGGTGTCGAGCCCCTCTTCCATGCGCATGATGGTAACGCCGGAGGTGGTGTCTCCGGCCAGTATTGCGCGCTGGATCGGCGCCGCGCCGCGCCAGCGCGGCAAGACCGAGGCATGAATATTGACGCATCCTAGACGCGGCGCATCCAGGACCCGCTTGGGCAGCAACAGGCCGTACGCAACCACTATCATCAGGTCGGCCTGAAGTGATTCCAGTGCCGCGATGTCAGCAGCGTCCTTGAAATTGGGCGGTTGGTGGATCGGGATCCCCGCATCGAGCGCCACCTCCTTGACTGGGCTCGGACTGAGTTTACGCCCGCGTCCAGCAGGGCGGTCGGGCTGCGTGTAGACCGCGACTAGCCGATGCGGCGAATCGAGCAGCGCGCGCAGCGGGGGCACTGAGAACTCCGGGGTGCCGGCGAAAATAATGCGATTCGGGTCAGTCATTTAGGGGGCCCTGGAATGGGACAGGAGTCTCAGCGCGATGGGGCAACGCCACCTACGCTTGTTCGCAGAACGGAAAACCGACTGCCTTGGCGAGGCTCGGCAAGAGGCCGTAGTCTAACGGAAGTAGACGCCTATTTTCAGTGGGGGCGATGCCCCGTCTGCGTCACCGCAGGGCCGCATTGGCGGCTCAGATTGCCCGCCGCCGCTGCGTCTTGTCGCCCCCCTGACGTGCGTCTTTTTCGAGCTTTTTGCGGATTCGCTGGCGTTTCAGGTTGGATAGATAGTCGACGAACAACTTGCCATCGAGGTGATCGATCTCGTGTTGTATACATACCGCCAGCAGACCATCGACGTCCTTTTCTATCGCGTTGCCGTCGCGATCGAGGGCGCGAACGCGAATCTGGTCTGCGCGCTGAACGGTCTCATAGACGCCGGGCACCGACAGGCAGCCCTCCTCCATCGCCTCTTCGCCTTGCTTGGCAATGATCTCCGGGTTGACCAGCGCCAGCGCCTGACTGCGGTCTTCCGAGGTGTCGACCACGATCACGCGACGCAGGTCGTTCACCTGCACCGCAGCCAGACCGATTCCGGGTGCGGCGTACATGGTCTCGAGCATATCGTCTATCAGCTGCCGCACGCTGCCATCGACCTGTGCCACCGGCTTGGCGACATTGCGCAGTCGGGCGTCGGGAAAATGCAAAATTTCGAGAATGGCCATGTCCTGTCCCGTATTCTATGGTTTCTGCTCAAGAATCACCGCTAGGCAGCTGTATGCGCTAGAATTTCACCCAGAAATTGCCCTTTATCGGCCGTTCGATTAAAGAGTCGGCCCCTCTGGGCCGTAAATAATACTCCAAGCAACCAGTTTTTCATCGATCGGAAGTCGCCACTACGCCAAGGGAATTCCATGTTAAAAGCCTGCAAAAGCCTCATCCTGTTGCTGTTCTTTGCCCTGACAACGCCCTTGGCGCTGGCGGAGGACCTGCTTCGCACCGATCACCCAGACCGCTACACCGTGGTCAAGGGGGACACGCTGTGGGACATCTCGGGCCGGTTCCTGCGCAGCCCCTGGCGCTGGCCGGAGATCTGGCACGTGAACCAGCAGATCGCCAATCCGCATCTGATCTACCCCGGCGACGAGCTCGAGCTCGTCTACATCGACGGCCAACCGCAGCTGCGCCTGAGCCGCGGTCGGCTAAAGCTGTCGCCTACCGCGCGTGCCACCCCATGGGATGGTGCGATCCCGACCGTTCCGATCGATGCCATTGGGCCGTTCCTCACCCGGCCTTATGTGATGGAAGAGGGCCAACTCGAAAAGGCGCCTTATATCGTCGCTTTTGGCGATGAGCATATCGTCGCGGGCGCCGGGCAAAAGGCCTACGTGCGCAGCATCGAAGACAGCGGCCAGCTCAAATACGAAATCTTGCGCCCCGGCGGTCCCTACAGAGACGCTGAAACCGGCGAGGTCCTCGGCTACGAGGCCCTCTATATCGGCACCTCGCAGCTACAGCGTACCGGCGATCCGGCGACGATATTTATCAACTCGACCAAACTCGAGGCCATCACCGGCGATCGCGTGATCGCGGCCGGCGACGAAAAGGCTACCGCCAACTTTGCGCCGCACGCGCCGCCGATGCCGGTCGACGGCAGTATCATCGCGGTACTGGGCGGTATCAGTCAGATCGGTCAGTACAGTATCGTCGTCATCGACCGCGGCATGAAAGACGGCCTCGATCCGGGCACGGTGCTGCGCATAGACAATGGCGGCGAGGTCATCCGCGACGTCGTTACCCTTAATTCGCGGGACACGGTAAGGCTTCCGGAGGAACAGGCCGGCCTGCTGATGGTGTTCCGCAGCTTCGAGCGGGTCAGCTTCGGCCTGGTCATGTATGCGACCGACGTGATGAATGTCTTCGACAAGGTGCGCAACCCCTGAGGCCGACCGGAGACGCCGCGGCCAGGCATCAGGGCAGACGCGCGGCTTGGCGATTGCGCGCCGCCGCCGGCCTCATCTATCCTGGAGGCCCCTGACTGATGCGAAGGTTGAATGGAATCAACCCCCTCCGACGAAACCGCCGCCTGGTGTGCGCTGCTGCGCGCGCCCGGTGTCGGCAGCCAGACGCTAAATCCACTCTTCGAAACCCGGGGTGACGTCCGGCAGCTGATTCAGCAACCGCCGGCCGACCTGCCACCGTGGCTGAGGGACTACCTGCGCGCGCCGGACTGGCCAGGCGTCGAGCAAGACATGCGCTGGCTGGAGCAGCCCCGCAACGCGCTGTTGGCGATCACCGATCCCGCCTACCCGGCGCTGCTCCGGCAACTGACCAACCCGCCGACAGTCCTGTTCCTGCATGGCGACCCGGACCTGCTGTCGCTGCCCCAGTTGGCCATCGTCGGCAGCCGCAACCCGACGACCGGGGGTCGGCGAAATGCGCATGAATTCGCCGCCCATCTGGCCGCCGCCGGTCTGGTGATCAGCAGTGGCCTAGCGACCGGCATCGACGCCACGGCACACCAGGGCGCGTTGGCGGCGGATGGCCTCACCCTAGCGGTGACTGGAACGGGGCTGGACCGGGTCTACCCGGCAAAGAATCGCGCTCTCGCGCACGATATCGCTTTGCATGGTCTGCTGGTCTCGGAATTTCCTACCGGAACGCCGCCGTTGGCTGCCAATTTTCCGCGTCGGAACCGGATTCTGGCCGGCCTTGCGCTGGGCACCCTCGTGATCGAGGCCGCCCTGCAGAGCGGTTCACTAATCACGGCACGACTCGCGACCGAAGCCGGTCGCGAGGTATTCGCGCTGCCGGGGTCCATCCACAACCCGTTGGCGCGCGGCTGTCATGCACTGATTCGTGATGGTGCCGTGCTGGTCGAGACCGCCGACCATGTACTTCGGGAGCTTGCGCCGCTGATTCCACACAGCGGCATTGCCCCGCGCGGCGCGCAGGCATCCCCATCTGCGCCAGCAGCGACAGTCGACCCACAACACGTCGAGCTGCTGGAGGCGATGGGATACGACCCGGTGACCACTGACGACCTGGTTGAGAGAACGGGATTCCCGGCGGCCGAGGTCTCTTCCATCCTGCTGTTGCTCGAATTACAAGGTCATGTATCATCGTCAGCAGGTGGACTGTTCACACGACTTGGAAACGATCCTTAGTGGACCCATTTCCCGCCCTGAGCGGCTCGACACCCGGATGCGTCCTGCCCTTCTACGAGGCCTCCCGTTCTTCGCCAGGAAGACTGCCGTGAATGAAAACGTGATCGACGTCCTGATCTATATCTACGAGAACTACATGGACGCGGAAGAATCGGTTCCGACCGACCAGATCATGCTCGAGGAAGAGCTGGTTCAGGCCGGCTTCCCGCAGGGAGAAATCAAGAAGGCCTTCAACTGGCTGGATGAACTTGCCTGGCGCCAGGGTTCACTGGCCTACGCCAGTGCGCGGCCGAATCGCTCGATGCGCGTCTACAGCGAACGCGAGCAGCAGCGTATCGATCTCGAGATTCAGGGAATGCTCCTGTACCTGGAGCAGACCGGGATTCTGGACCCGATGAGCCGCGAACTGGTAATCGAGCGCGCCATGGCGATCGAGACCGAGGAACTCACCGCAGACGATGTGAAATGGATCGTGCTGCTGGTGCTGCTGAATCAGCCCGGCCAGGAAAACGCCTTCGCGTTGATGGAAGAGCTGGTGTACAACGGCGAGCCCGTCTACCTGCACTGACTTGTCGGCGCTGCCCGCAGGATCGCGGGCGTCCAATACAACTGGCACGAAAACGCGTGCTTGACACTCCCGTCGCGGCCCGCGTGGCCGGCTATAGTTGAAGGCTGGCCGGTACACCCCGGCCCACTGTGAGCCAACGGTATCCTTCGACCCGAGCCCGGACGGCATGGGTCGTTCAACAGAGCTATCCGGAAAGCCATGAACCTGGTCATTGTCGAATCACCCGCCAAGGCGAAAACCATCAAGAAGTACCTGGGCAAGGACTTCGACGTACTCGCCTCTTACGGCCATGTGCGCGATCTTGTGCCCAAAGAGGGCGCAGTCGATCCCGCAAATCACTTTGCAATGAAATATCAAGTGATCGACCGCAATGACAAACACGTCAAGGCGATCACCACCAAACTCAAGAGTGCCGAGGCGCTGTATCTGGCGACAGATCCGGACCGCGAGGGTGAAGCCATATCCTGGCATCTGTACGAACTGCTGAAAGACAAGCGCGTGTTGAAAGACAAACCCGTCCATCGCGTAGTGTTCAACGAGATCACCAAGAAGGCGGTGCAGGATGCCGTGGCCCATCCGCGTGCCCTATCGATGGACCTGGTCAATGCCCAGCAGGCGCGGCGCGCACTCGACTACCTGGTCGGTTTCAATCTGTCACCGCTGCTGTGGAAGAAGGTCCGGCGCGGCCTTTCCGCGGGCCGCGTGCAGAGTCCCGCCCTGCGACTGATCTGCGAGCGCGAGGCAGAGATCGAGGCCTTCGAGACCCGCGAGTACTGGACCATCGAGGCCGACACTGAAAAGGACGGTCAGGCATTCAGCGCCAAGCTGACGCATTTTGCAGGCGACAAGCTGAGCCAGTTTTCGGTGACCGATGGCGAGCGTGCCGCGGAGATCGAGCGGACACTGCAGACCGCGGCGGCGGGTCATCTCGACGTCATCAAGGTCGAAAAGAAACAGCGCAAGCGCAATCCGGCGGCACCCTTCACTACCTCGACGCTGCAGCAGGAGGCCTCCCGTAAGCTTGGTTTCACCGCCCAGCGCACCATGCGCATTGCCCAGCAGCTTTACGAGGGCGTGGATATCGGTAGCGGCGCCGTCGGCCTGATCACCTATATGCGAACCGATTCGGTCAACCTGGCCAACGAGGCGATCGCCGAACTTCGCGACTTCATCGGTGGGAAGTACGGCCCTGATCAATTGCCGAAGTCGCCGCGCGAGTACAAGACGAAGGCCAAGAATGCGCAGGAGGCCCACGAGGCAATCCGACCGACATCGATCGGCAATACCCCCCAACTTGTCGCCAAACACCTGGACAGAGACCAGCTCAAGCTTTACACCCTGATCTGGAAGCGTACCGTCGCCTGCCAGATGATCCACGCCACGATCGATACCGTGGCCGCGGATCTGGGCGCCGGTGATGGGAACATGTTCCGTGCCAATGGCTCGACAATTACCAAGCCCGGCTTCATACAGGTCTACCTGGAAGGCACCGACGATGCCAAGCCGGAGGATGGCGAAGAAAAGATGCTGCCGCCACTGCGTGAGGGCGAGAAAATCACGCTCAAGAAGATCCGCCCGGAACAGCACTTCACTGAGCCGCCACCCCGCTACAGCGAGGCCAGCCTGGTGAAGACGCTGGAGGAATTCGGCATCGGGCGCCCTTCCACCTACGCCTCTATCATCTCCACGCTGCAGGACCGCGAATATGTCGAAATGGACAAAAAGCGCTTCATACCGACCGACGTCGGGCGCGTGGTCAACAAGTTCCTGACCAATTACTTCACCCAGTACGTCGACTACGACTTTACGGCCCGCCTCGAAGACGAACTGGACGCGGTATCGCGCGGCGAGGAGGAATGGGTTCCGCTGCTGGAGAAATTCTGGCAGCCGTTCAAAGACCGTATCGAACACACCCAGGAGAACGTACAGCGTTCCGATGTGACACAAGAGAAGATCGACGAAAAGTGCCCGAAATGCGACGGCCAGCTGGCGATCCGCCTCGGTCGAAACGGGAGCTTCATCGGCTGTACAAACTATCCGGAGTGTGATTACACGCGCAACCTCAGTGACGACGGCAGCGCCGGCAGCGCGCCGGAGAAGGTCGGGCGCAACTGCCCGGAGTGCGACGCTGAGCTGGTCTTCAAACAGGGCCGTTATGGCAAGTTTATCGGATGCTCAGGGTACCCGAACTGCCGCTATATCGAGCCGCTGGAGAAGCCAAAGGACACCGGAGTTGCCTGCCCCAAGTGCCGCGACGGGACGCTGATGCAGCGCAAGTCGCGGCGCGGCAAGATCTTCTACTCCTGTTCGACTTATCCGAAGTGTGACTACGCCGTATGGAACGAACCGCTTGCCGAGCCCTGTCCCAATTGCGGCTGGCCCGTTCTGACGATCAAGACGACCAAGCGCAGCGGGACGCAGAAGGTCTGTCCGCAGCAGGATTGCTCCTTTGCAGAGGCCTATGAGGCCCCCGGCGAGGCGCCCCCAGAGGCGGCAGAGAACTGACCTGGCGACAAATGGGGGTCGCAGCCGACGGTCGCCTGCCTTCCATGGCCTGCGGACTCAACCGCCTTAAACTGCAACATGCGGCCCGCGTGCTGCGAGCCGGTGGCGTGGTCGCCTACCCGACCGAGGCGGTATTCGGGCTGGGGTGTGATCCCCTGAACCGGTCCGCAGTGCTGCGACTGTTGGCGATCAAACAACGCCCGATGGACAAGGGCCTGATCCTGATCGCCAACCGCCTCGAGCAGCTACTGCCGTTCCTGCGGCCACTCGACCCAAAAGTCGAGCAGCGTCTCCAGGAGACCTGGCCCGGGCCTGTGACCTGGTTGCTGCCGGCCCATCCGGCGGCCCCGCGCTGGCTGCGTGGCCGACATACGAAGCTCGCCGTTCGCGTCACCGCACACC
>JBATKF010000174.1:0-6626 GCA_049669185.1 Sedimenticolaceae bacterium
GATATAAAGACTCTGCCTATCTCGTTCAACGAAGAGTCTGCCTAGTTCACTATTAGGTTTCGAAAGGTAACCGTTCAAGCTTTATCCAGAGGCGGTGTGAAGATGGAGACCAGGAATGATCCACCTGCTCGCGGCGTGGCCGAGAAGTTAGACCCAGAGGCGTTAGCGCCAAGCGACAGAAAAGCTGCTAGACGCTATCCACATGCACAATACACCCACCAACTTTCTGAAGAAGAAGCTGAAGCCGTGTCGCGTTGGCTCGTCAGAGTGGTCCCACTGGTCTTTGGCGCCATGCTGGGTAGTCTCGCGAACAACATAGCGATCGGGCTCTCAACCGCATTAGTTGTCAGCTTAGCCTTTGACTTGTCGATGGAAGGCAACTCCATTGCGCTCGGCTCATACCGTCGTTTGCGTAAAGAGTGAAGGTCTTAGTGCGGCCAGGCTAACGGCAGCAGACAACACGACGCGATTCACACCCATCACGGATGACGGCTCACTCGGTGGTGAATAGACAAATACCCCGCCAATGGCGGGATGCGGACTTGTCTGGAGAATTGAAAACAGGCCTTGATCACGGGCGGCCGTGTCCAGTAGTAAATGCGATCTGTTTCCGGCAATGCTCGCTTAGTCTATGCTGGTGCCGTTGAAATAGGCCGTGCGATCGCACCTAGACTATCGTTCTGATCCCGATGTCTGTCGGGGATCCAGGATTAACTGTGTTCGAAGAGGCGAAACGATGAGACGAGCGAGCTCAACAGGAATCATTCTATTTTTCCTGGTGTCCAACCTACTTTTTTCAAGCCGATTACTGGCAATGGAAGGCACGCTGCTCGTGGCCAACCGCGACGGGGGCAGCATCTCGCTGATCGACTTTCCAACGCGTGTGGAGGTCGCTCGCCTACCGATTGGCCCCGTTATCCCGCACGAAGTGGATGTTTCGCCCGATGGTCGACTGGCCCTGACAAGCGAGTACGGTACTAAGAACCGTCACGGTCAGCATCTGGTGCTGATCGATATCGAGAAAGCCACGGTTCTGACCCGGATTGATCTTGGGCCGCACTCGCGCCCGCACACGGCACTGTTCCTGCCAGACGGTAAACGGGCGGTCGCAACGCTAGAAGAGTCAGACCAGTTAGCGCTGATCGATCTTGAGGCGGGGGAGGTAGTTCGGACTTATCCCACCGGCGCCAGAGAGGGGCACATGGTGCGACTCAGTCCCGACGGCTCGCGGGCTTATGTGACGAGTCGCAAAGGGAAAGGCGCCTTTTCCGTGATTTTCCTGGACGAGGAACGCGACACGGTCGTCGTCCCGACTGGGGCCGGCGCCGAGGGCTTGGCTGTCAACCCAGACGGTAGCGAGATCTGGGTTGCGAACCGCGGTGAAGAAACGATCTCGGTGATCGACGCCGACAGCCTGAAGATCGTCGCCACCCTGCCATCACGACCGTATGCGGGGCGCATCGAGATGACTGCCGATGGCCGCTATGCGGTCGTGCCGAACGGGAGCGGTGCCGGCGAAGTGCCGAACTACCTGCGCGTGTACGACGTCAAGAATCGTCAGATGATCGCCGAAAAGCCGCTCCGCGACGGAACCCCGCAGATCGGCTATTTCGGGATACTGATCCGAGGCGATACTGTATTCGTGACGGACCCACTGGCAGATCTTGCCGATACCTTCGAGCTGCCAGCACTGACAGAACGAGAGTTGTTTCTTCGGAACCATGAGGCCCCGGACGGTATGGCATGGAGTCCACGCCGGGTTGCTGTGATGGAGAAATGAACAGTAGCTGACGATTGCTCGCGCCGTTCAGCCAAGCTAGTACAAACTGGGCGGTATCGCAATTGTACCGATCAGGCCAAGTGGCCGCTCCTGTTAAGGGTTGTCGGATGCCTGCCCTCGGCAGCAGGTCTACGGGTACTCATTGGGGTTCAGTGGGCAGGCGTCGGACAACCGTTAACACAAGCCGCCATTGAGTCAGCCTCAACCTTTCGCTCGCGGCGCGATTACCAGGCTCCGCCGTGGGCGGGTGGCGAACCGATGCAAACTTTGTATCGCTCGGACTGCGGCTATTCGTATTGGTCCCAGTCATCGAACTCGACTTCCCCGGAAATTATTTCTCTCAGGAATTCACAAGGGTCCTCCACAGACATGAAGTGTCTGTATGCGTTGGTCGCGAAGCGAAGTGGGTTAAGCGTTAACGCAATGGAATTGAAGGGGCCGAGGTCTACCGGCGGTGCTCGTGGAAACGCTGCTAGCAGATTTCCCCGATCAGATTCTGGCAATGATGAAAGCTGAAATGCATAGGCAACGTATTCGGCTGCGATTGCGGAAAGGCTTTCGTTTTGGGATCGATCCAGCTGCTTCCACAAAACAGCATGAACAACTTCGTGAACGACAATGCTCTCGTACAGTGCATCGAAATCTACCTCGGCTAGCGCAATCTCCCTTCCTGCCAGTTGGCGACATTGACTCGGCGAAGCCACCTGGACTTTGAATTCAACAGAATCAAACTTCCCCACCACGGGTGCACCGCATGGATGTATTAGGTCTTCAACGACTTCGACAGTGAGTTTCTCCTTGATCGCAAAGCCACAGTGATCCATCTGATCGATTGCCCAGCCTGCCGGTTTGCAGAGACCTTTCGCTGCGAAGCCTGCAGTTTCGGCGTTGACATCGATGTTCAGCCAACGACTACTACAGTGTTCCTCCGCAGGGCCGGGACTATGGTTTCCTAAGACAAGGAAGGGTAAGAAGCACGGTAGTGAAAAAAGAACATCCCTGAAGAATTTCAATGCTCGCTTCCCTTCGTTAGTCGAGAGTCCCAACCGCACTGGCGAACACACACGTCGGTGATTTTCTGTCGGGATGTTGCTGACTCCTTGTCAAAGCGAAACTTGCTCAGATCGGTCCGAGTTCGCCCGCGCTCATGGTCAGGCTACGACTTGTCGAAGAGCGTAACTGAAAACACTATAACCGGAAACTCGTCGCGGCGACCGGTTCGGGGGAAAATTCGGCCTATCGCGACCGTCAGTTCCACGCCGCTCAACTTCCAGGTAGGGGTGAGAACTCGTAAAGCAGGCTATCACGACCACTGCTTGGGCAAGGGAGCAGGCGTCAGCTGTCTCTCCGCGAAGCGGACATGATCTGGCTGCTCGGTTGACTGGATTTTGGCTGAAGAACTTGATGGGGATGTTTCAACAGGAGTCGGCCAATTGCAGTCAAAACCGGTCGCTAACGTACACGTCGGCCAGCACGCCTCATCTAGTGCGGTTGCCCCCGATGTGGATATTTCACGTTTCGGCGCAGGACTTTTCACGAGATTCGATCCCAAGGGACGCCTAGCATTACCTCCAACACGGACGAACACACAGGTGCACACGGATGTGCAAGCTTTTTACCTGAAATCTAGGAGATAAGAGATGAAAACGATCCTCGCTGCAATCGCCCTTAGCTTGTTCTCTGTCGTCGCCTTCGCTGATTATGGCCTCGACAAATCTCCCGATGAAGTTCACTTGGAAGAGCACGGCTGCTGAGTACTTACAGAAAAGTCGTCGGCTTGGTGTTTCCAGCTGACTGACCAGCCGCATAAACGACAGGGCCACCCATTGAAGTGGCCCCGCTGTTTCTTGATGGAACGCGGGCGCTGATTTGCGCGGGTGTGTCCTACACCACAGACAAGAAGGGATGTCGCACAAATGAACTTGATCGACGGCCTGATGCACGGTTTGACCGTAGTGGTTATTCTGGCTGTGTACTTCACGTTTCGGACTAAGCGGTTCTGAATTCGCGTCAACCAGTTGTTGCCAGGAACTTGGCTGTGCGAAACCTGCAACTGCGTCGTCAATGCAATAGTCCACTTGCAACACTAGAGACATTCCCCAACAGGATCGGCAGCTTATCTGATCGCCGTAAAAGCAATCCGGCCCGATCGGTTGAATCCGCAACGCAAAGCTGCTCCTTTATGTTAATACGTCACATTCTTCGTGTGTATGAGTCCCATTTCCTCCGAGCGTCTTGGGACCATACTTCACTATCAGCGAAAAACCCCAATGGGGTTCTTGCAAAGGAGAGCCGATATGTACGCAAACAACGCAGCCCAAGTAATCGAGGATGACGCGGATATGGCGACTCAGGAGCCGCTCGTGGTACTGCTTGTAACAGGCAGCGATGACGGTGGCAAGCGTGCCACGCTTGCGTTCACCGCCGCGACATGTGCCGCCGCTATGGACAAGCGAGTCATCGTGTTTTTGGCAGGGGACGGTGCCCATTGGGCCTATGAGGGACGTGCCGCAGGCGTTCAGCAGAAGGGTTTTCCGCCGCTTGAGGAACTTGTGGATTGCCTCATCGAAATGGGTGGTGAAATTTACGTTTGCTCAACATGCGACGAGGTCTGCAGCGTGCCGAGCGACGACGAGCAGGAAAATCTCAAACGGCATTCAGCGATTCAGCCGCGTGGGATGTCGGCAGTGCTCTCCGACATGACCGATGGGCGCGCCGTTACGTTTTAACCGCGCTACTCCTTGGAGCAGGCCTCGCCAACCGTGGCGGAGATTTCTGGGTCTGCAATTGGCTCAGGGCGCATCAAAACGCATAATCAGGAGCCCTGAAATCGTTTTTAAGCCTGAAAATACTTCGATAAAGGCAGGTAGGACCGTAACGGTCCACTAGCAGTTTTCGTGGTCGCACGCGCCCTAAAGAGGCGCAAGTTCAAGCCGATCCTAGCGCACATGCAGCTGCAGAGTTTTCACACGACCTGGGTCGACTACGGTCGTTCGCCTCAATCCCGCCGACACATGATTTCCTACCCCGGTCACCGTGCCCGGGAATGTCCGGAGTGTTTTGAGGTTGCTGCCGTTCACCGGGGCCGAGTGAGAGACGGCGACGAACTGACGACGGCTACAGACAGCTCCCGGCCATGAACGGACATACGCCGGGACGCGGATTCGATCGCCAGGATGCCCTACACGCCGGGATCGGCTAACTGGCGCTCCGGCCAGGAGCAGCCGCTCAGTGCTGTCAGAACATCTGACTGCTCTCCGTCGGGTAGCGGCTCTTTAGCCTCACTTCCTAAACACCTAAGTCGATTTCGCCAATCATGAAAGTGACCGCCTTTCCGGAGAGAATCACGCGATTGCCTCGTAGTTGGCATGAGAGTTTCCCGCCTCTCGGTGAAACCTGTCTCGCCTCGAAGGAAGTCTTCCCGAGCCTCTGCGCCCAGTAAGGCGTCAGTTCGCTGTGTGCAGCCCCCGTTACGGGGTCCTCGGGTATTCCAATTTGTGGTGCGAAGAAACGGCTTACAAAATCAACATCTGTGCCCGGCGCGGTAACAATGACTCCGCGCAGGTCCAACTCCTGTAGTTTGGCGAAATCCGGACTGATAGAGCGCAAGGTTTCTTCATCCTCAAAAACAGCGATGTAATCGTTCGCCGCCCAGACTTCAAGAGGGGGACGGCCTAGTCCGACAGACAAAGCATCGGGAATGGGCTTCACCACGGGTGGTCGCGCAGGAAAATCCATCGCCAACAGTCCGTCTTTTGACTCGACAACCAGTTCTCCGCTCTTTGTTTGAAAAGTAATCTGCTTTCCGGAGTAACCAAGGATGTCAAAAAGAACATGAGCTGCGGCTAGTGTTGCGTGCCCACAGAGATCGACTTCAGCAACAGGTGTAAACCATCGAAGATGAAACCCATTTTCGGAAGGGACGAAAAAAGCGGTTTCGGAAAGATTATTCTCATTGGCAATCGCCTGGAGCAGGCTATCGTCCAGCCAATGGTCCAGCGGACACACGGCTGCCGGGTTGCCCTCGAAAACACGTGTGGCAAATGCGTCAACCTGATATTGCTTGACTCTCATCGCTCGGTTCCTGATGTACGGGCTCTCGAAGTAGGTTACAAACTCGGACGGTCATTCTGCAGCGTCAGCTTCGGGGTGTGAAGCAGACACAAAGCGTGCACATACTCGACTTCTGCAATGGGTCGGAGAACAGCCGTTGCCGACGATGGTCCCGGAAAGGTTTGATACAAGCTGCATTAGCAAATGCTTAAGGGCCGTTGTAGTGTTGGTTCCTGCCGTTGGCCGAATCTGGGTGCAAAAAACCCTGACACTCCGGCTGCCGGATCTCGCTATGTCCGTTGTGCGTTTGTTGCTGCCGGCCATGAAATGATAAAGCTGCCGCTCAGCCAAATTTCCCAGTCTATGACCCGTAACCAACCCACTGCGGTCGTAGCCGGGCCGAATCGTGAACGACTCCTTCGGCCGACCTGTCGCCAGTGGCCAGGCGTCCTCCCTGTGCAACTGCTTCACTCTGAAACCAGCCGATGAACCTCGGACTGCGTGACCGGCAGCAGTAGGTCGATCACGACCTATTACACTGCACAACCAAATGGCAGCTTTCTACGAAGCGGAGGTTTGCGCTAGCTGGCGTTCGCTGGTGTCTGCTTCAACCATGGAGCAATTTACGCTCGGTCAGCTCGCGCTTGCTACTTCTTGCTGATCTCGATATTGCAGAATCAGCACGCATGCGAATATGGCTGACGGGATAAGGGTCAGTACACCGCGAGCTTACCGACGACGTTTCTTGCCAGATGGCGGGTCAGTCGGCAATTTTTCGCGCACTAGGTCAATT
>JBATKF010000175.1:0-6665 GCA_049669185.1 Sedimenticolaceae bacterium
CAACCAGGGCGCGCTGGCCGCCGAGCGCCGCAAGCTGGCGCAGCTGCATGTCGAACTGGCCGATGCTCAGACAGCCCTTAGGGCAGAGACGTCACCGCCCGCCGCCAGTGAGACACCGGGCGAGCGCGCACTGCGCGAGGACATGCAGTCGCTGACCCGCCGGCTGGCGACCAACCGTGACGAGATCGCTCGCTTGACCGGCCTTTTGGCCGCGACCGATACGCGCAACTATGAGCTGCAGCAGGAGCTGGCGGTGCGCGATCGAGAGATCTCCTCGATTCAGGGCCAGCTCGCCGCCGCGACCGGCGACGACGCCGAGGTGGCACGCATGCAGGGCATGCTCGATGCCTCGCAGCAGGAGCGCCGGCGCCTGGCCGACGAACTCGCTCAGGTCGAACTGAGAGCCGCCGAATCAGAGGCCGCGCTGGCGCAGACGCGCCAGGAACTTGCGCTACGCCAGAGCGCCCTGGCGTCTGCCGAGCAGACCGTCGGGCAGATGCGGCAGGAGTTGGAGGCGCGCCGACGCAGTGACGTCGCCGCCACCGATGCACAAATCGCGAGGCTCAGCGCGGCCGTAGTGCAGCGAGAGCAACAGCTGGCCGAGGCCCGCTCGCAGGTCGAATCGCTAGAGCGCTCGCTCGACGGCCAGGTCTCGAAGGCCGAACGGTTTGCCGCTGAAGCTGAGCAAAGGCGCAGCGCACTCGACGCGGCACTTAAGGCCAAGGGCGCCGAGATCGACAGCCTCAATACACGCCTCGCCGCGGCCCTGCGCGACAACGAACAACTCGGTGCAGTACAGCGCCAGCTGGCTAGTGCCGACGAGGATCGCCGGCGCCTGGCGGCCGAACTGGCGCAACAGGATCTCGCCGCCTCGGACTTGGAGAAGGAACTCGTCACGGCGCAACAGACGATAGCCCAGGGTTCCGCACAGCTCAGTGACATGCGCGACGCGCTGCAACTGATGCAAGACCAGCTCGCCGCGCGCGACCGTGACTTGGCCGCCTCGACGCAGCGCAGTATCGCGCTCGAGTCCGAAGTCGCGGCGCGGACCGCCGCGCTCGACCGGCAAAATCGCGAGGTCGCGCGTCTCGAGGACCGTCTGCTCGAGCAACGCACCGCCCTGGAGAGCCAGCTGGCGAAGGCGCAGGGTGAACAGCAGCAGTTGCAGCAGGCAGCACAGGAACGGCAACGCCGCGTCGAAGAGCTGGAGCGCAAGCTGCTCACCACCCAGACCATACTCGTGGCGAGCGAGCGCAAGGCCGCGCGCCTCGACGAGGTCGAAAAAAGACTCAATGAGGAACAAAAGGTCGTAACCGCGCAAGAACAGGAGCTGGCGCAGCTGCGCAGCCGGCTGGAAAAAGAGAAGCGACAAGTCGCTGAACCCGCCATCGCCTCGGTGACCGTCACCGAGGCGCGTGGGCCGGTCATCGAGATCATTGACCCGCCGCTTGCCGCAACGCGAGGAATACCCAGCGTGCTGTTGCGCTCGCCGGTAACGGCGGTGGAATTGATCGGGCGCGTCCGGCCCGAGGAGAAACTGCTCTCCTTCAAGGTGAATGAAAAACCTACCACCGTCGACGAACAAGGACTGTTCCGCGAGTCGGTGGCCCTGCGTGAGCCCCAGACCTCGGTCAACTTGGTAGCGATCGACCGGCTAGGCCAACGCACTGCGCTCGACTTCGTCATCGTCCCACAGGGCAAGCGTGGCGAAGCCGCCGTCACCGGCGCCATGACTCCCGTGAGCCAGGCCACCACGCCGGTCGATTTCGGCAACTACCATGCGTTGGTCATCGGCAATCAGGAATACGCACACCTTCCCAACCTGTCCACGCCAGTCAACGACGCCCGAGAAATGGCCGAGCTGCTGCGCGGCCGCTACGGCTTCAAGACCCAGCTGCTGATCAATGCGACCCGCTACGAGATCTTGGCGGCGCTGAACGAACTACGCGCGCAGCTGACCGACCGGGACAATCTTTTGATCTTCTATGCCGGCCACGGCGAGTTGGACAATGTAAACCTGCGCGGCCACTGGCTGCCGGTGGACGCGGAGGCCGAAAGCTCGGCGAATTGGATCTCCAATATCGCCATCACCGACGTGCTCAATGTCATGGCTGCAAAACACGTCTTGGTGATCGCGGACTCCTGCTACTCCGGCGCCATGACCCGGTCGGGCGTCGCGCGGCTCGAGACCGGGCTGTCGTCCCAGACCAAGGTAAAGTGGTACCGCACGATGTCCAAGGCGCGCGCCCGTGCGGTGCTGACCTCTGGCGGGCTCAAACCCGTGTTGGACGCCGGTGGCGGTGGCCACTCCATTTTTACCCGCGCCCTGCTCGACACCCTGCGTGACAACCAGCGCGTCCTAGAGGGCTATGCGCTTTACCGCGAGGTCCAGCAGCGGGTCAAGCGTGCGGCGGCGCAGCTCAACGTCGACCAGGATCCGCAGTACGCGCCGATCAAATTTGCCGGCCACGAGGCGGGCGAGTTCTTCTTCCTGCCGAGCAACACGAAGGTGTCGCAGCGCGACCTCCGGCGCTCCGGTACTGAGGTCGCGGTCCGATGAGCGACCCGCGAGCGCCCACGGTGGAGAACGCCGAGGGCCGTCAGGCATGCCCATCTGCCGGGAGTGCAGGTAAGGTGCTCATCTGCGTGCGCCCCACCTGCTCCGAGCTGGGCGAAAAGATGGGTAGCGGGCTCGACGACCCCTACGAAGACTTTCGCCGCAAGGTGGCAGAGATCGTTTCGGCCGGCCGGGGCGCGCTGATCGCGGATCACGACCGCGAACTGGTATGCGCCTTCGAATCAGCGGCGGCGGCTTTCAAATGCACCCAGTCGATCCAACGGGCGGTCGCCGAGAGCGAGCGGCGGCAGTGGCTCGGGGCCAGAATCGGATGCTTCGGAACTTACGCGGATGACAGGTCGGACGCATGGCAGTATGCCGTGCAGTGCTCACAGAACCTGGCGAACCGGGCGACGCCGGGACAGACGATAGCCTGCACCAGCACCCTGGCCGGGCTCGACGAGGTGCTGCTGGGCGAGACCCTGCCACTCGACGCCAGCGACTGGGCATGTGATCGTACCGGCGTCGGTCTGCCGCTGTGTCTCATCAGGTGGCAGGAAGAGGTACCGACGCGCATCGCTAACCCGGTACGCAGGGACAACATCATCACCCGGGCGCAACAGCTGCGCCTGCGTTGGCGCGGAGAAAAACTCGTCCTCGACAAGGACAGCGCGGCCCTCACGATCGGGCGGAGCAGCGAGGCGGATATCACGATCGAATCGGAATACGCCTCACGGATCCACGCCGGCCTGCGCCACGTGAACGCCGCGTTTATCCTCACCGACTGCAGCACCAACGGCACCTACGTGAAAATCGACGACGACGCCGAGGTCTACCTGCACGACGACGAACTCATTCTGCGCGGCGAGGGCTGCATCAGTCTCGGGCGACGCACTGCAGCGGCAAGGGGCAAGCTGGTCTTCTTCAAGACCGAACAGGCGGGCCCGTCCACCACGCGATCGAGGCCATGACCTTGGTATCAGGTCTCTCGGAAGGCTATCGCTGGTCATCCGCCTGTGAGACGCATGTCGGCAAGGTGCGCAAGCTCAACGAGGACGCGGTGCTTAGCCGGCCGGATCTCGGCCTGTGGGCCGTAGCCGACGGCATGGGCGGGCACGAAGCAGGCGATCGGGCGAGCCGCATGGTGATCGACGCGCTGGCCTCTCTTTCCCCGAACGACCGGCTTGGTGACTTTGTCGATGCAGCGATGCACGAACTGGAATCGGTTAATGCGCGCCTGCATGCCGGGGCGCGCCGAGGCGCGGGCAACATATCCGGAAGTACCGTTGTCGCGCTGCTCGCCCATGGGCGGCATGGTGTCGCCGTGTGGGCCGGCGACAGTCGCCTCTACATGTTCCGCAACGGCAGCCTGCATGCGCTGAGCCGCGACCACAGCCAGGTCGAGGAATGGGTCAGCAACGGACTGCTGGAACGGCACCAGGCCGCCGGACACCCGGCCGCGAACGTGATCACCCGCGCGATCGGCGCGGCCGACAGCGTCGAACTGGATACGGCCAAGGTCGAGATACTGCCGGGCGATATCTACCTGCTGTGTAGCGACGGGCTGTACAACGAACTCGGCGAGCAGGCAATGTCGCAGATCCTTGGCGCGAACGACTGCCCGCATGCAGCGCAGAAACTGATGGCGACGGCGCTGGCCGGCGAGGCACGCGACAATATCTCGCTGGTGATTGCGCACGCTGAGGAAAAAATCGAGGACGCAACCCGAACCGTTATCAACCCGGCCTTCGCCGACCGCCGATACCTGGGCGAGAACTGAAAATGTCGACCCGCCCGGCACGCCGCAACAGTCGAAAGTGGATGGTTGCACCGGCACTGGCGGCGCTGCTGGTTGCCTGCGACGTCAAGGCGCCGGAGTACGTACGCCCGGACACGCCCGTCAAAGACACCTGGCAAGGTGCAGCCGCCCAACCCCCATCGGCCCGTGACACCATCCAGCCCGACTGGTGGCGCGGCTTCGACAGCGCCTATCTCGACGAACTGGTGAACAAGGCCATCGAAAATAACGTCGACTTGCGAATACTGGCGGCACGCATGGGTGTCGCACGCGCCGGTGTGGAGCAGGTCAGCGCGGTCGGCAAACCGAATGTGCAATTGGGCGCCGGGGTCGATTACACCGAGCACAGCCAGGTCTCGGGCAGCACGACCCAGTACAGCCTCGCCAGCACGGTCGACTGGGAGCTGGATATTTGGGGTAAGTTCGCGGCCGGCGCGGAGGCTCAGGAAGCCGAGGTCAATGCCACCGAGGCGGACTGGCGCGCTGGCTATCTCAGCCTCGTCGCCGACGTCGCCTCTGCGTTCTTCTTGATTCGCCAGCTGGACGAACAGCTGGCCCGCCAGCAGCAATCACTGGCGCAGAATCAAGACATCCTGGGAATCTACGAGAACCGCTACCGCGAGGGGCTGGTGCCCCGCACTGCGCTACTGCAGCAGCGTTCCGAGGTCAAGCGGCTGACGCAGGAGCAACTCGAGCTGCTGCGTCTGCGACAGACGACAGAGAACAGCCTGGCAACCCTCCTTGGCGAACCCGCCGGTGAGTACAAGGTGCCCACGGGAAGGCTGATGACCCAGTTGTCGCTGATGGACGTGCCCACGGGCCTGCCGTCAACGCTGCTCAACCGCCGGCCGGATATCATCGCCGCTGAATACCGCGCGATACGCTCCGTCAAGCTGGTCGGTCAGGCGCGCCTAGCGCAGCTGCCCTCGATCGGGCTCACCGCACGCCGCGGAACAGCCAGCTTCGAACTCAGCTCACTGCTCAAGGCCTGGACTTTCGGCCTGTCACCGTCGATCCAGCTGCCGATGTTCGACCCCAACGTCAAGGCGCGAATCAAAGTCAGCGAGGCCGAGGCCAAGGTCGCCGAGGAGGAATACCGCGCGGTGGTCATGCAGGCATTCGAGGAGGTCGAAAACGCCCTGATCACACTGCATAGTCGCAAACAGCAACGCGCTGAGCTTCTCGAACGGCTGGACTATCTCAATGAGGTCGCCAAGCAGAACCGCGCCCAGCTCAGCGCCGGGATCATCTCGCAGCTGGAACTGTTTGAGTCAGAACGCACGCTGCTGGCCGTCGAGCAGGAGGTGCTGCAAAACTACCATCAAATCCTCATTGACACGGTCTTGCTGTACAAGGCGCTGGGCGGCGGGTGGCCGGCGGAGTACGATATCGCCAGCAAGAATCAGTGAAATGCTGGACTCCGGTCACAGATCGCGCCGCAGAAAGATCCGGTTGACGTCACCACAAGCAACGGCATGCAGGCAATTCTGAAACCGATTTCTGACCCGGAACTCGGCGAGCTCGTCATCAATGACTCCCTGTTCTGCGTCGGTCGCGACGGCGAAGCCTTCGCCGGGCTGCCACACATTCGCACCGGGCGTCTATCACGCCGTCACGCACGCCTTTTCGAACAAGATGGCGTCATTTACATCGTCGACCTGGGCAGCCGCAACGGCACCTTCGTCAACGGCGAACCCCTGGCTATGCAGCCGAAGACGCTGCAATCCGGCGACCTGATCGATTTCGCCGGCGAGCTGACCTATCGGCTGGACGTCCTCGTCAACAGCCCACCTAAAGCGGCCAAGCCATCGGCACCGAGCACCCTGCACCTGCAGGCGGCTGCACCGGACGACGGGCCGGATTCGCTGGTCGTCACCGCCTTTCCCTTCCTGGTCGGCAAGCAGGCCAATGCCTTCGCCCGGTATCAGCAGCGGGCCCCGGCCGAATTGGATTACCTGTCGCGCCGGCACGCGCACATCTTCCGCCACGACGGCCGCCTGTTCATCGAGGACCTTGGCAGCACCAATGGCACCTTCGTCAACGGCCGGCGGCTCGGCGATGAGTCAGTCGAACTGCACAATGGCCAGACGGTCGCCTTCGGCGGCGACTATTTCGTCTACCGCGTGGTGCTGGAGGCCGAGGATACCGCAACGCAGGTCCTTGCGGCGCCGCCCACGGGCCAGACCCACCCGGACACGTCGGACAAGACTACCTTCGTGACCGCCGCGACCTCCTTCCTGGACATCTTCTGCGGTGACGATGCCGAACCCGACACACCGGACGATCCCGCGCCGCGGGCCGCCGCACACA
>JBATKF010000176.1:0-15931 GCA_049669185.1 Sedimenticolaceae bacterium
GCGGCCACCGCGCACCATGCGCTGGCCCTATCCGGACGCGTCGTGCTGCCCGAATTGATCGTCGGCCACGGTGTGCTCGGTCGGTTGATCGCCAGGCTGGTGCTCGCACTCGACGGCCCGGCGCCGACCGTCTGGGAGACCAATCCGGCGCGGCGCGTGGCGAATGCGGGCTACGCCGTCGTCGACCCGTCGGAAGACCCGCGCTGCGACTATCGGGTGATCTGCGATGTCAGCGGCGCGCACGGCATCCTGGACGGCCTTATTGGCCGCCTCGCACGCCGCGGTTCCGTGGTGCTCGCCGGTTTCTACGAACAACCCGTTGCGTTTGCCTTTCCGCCGGCCTTCATGCGCGAAGCGCGCCTGCAGGTGGCTGCCGAGTGGCAGCCCGAGGATCTGCAGCGGGTGATGTCGCTGCTGCGCTCGGAAAATCTCTCACTGGACGGCCTGATTACCCACCGCGCGTCCCCGACCCGGGCCGCCGACGCCTACCGTACGGCATTCGAAGATGCCGATTGCCTGAAAATGATCCTCGATTGGAGATCTTGCCAATGACGACTTCCCAAGTGACCGCGGCCACTCCTACGGCGCAGCGTCAGCCGCCGGCGACGGCCAAGACCGAGGTCGTGATCGATGCCAGCGCGTTGGCGACCTCGCCCGCCGCGGCCAAGACCCAGATTATCGCGATCTACGGCAAGGGGGGCATCGGCAAGAGTTTCACCCTGGCCAACCTGTCTTACATGATGGCGCAGCAGGGTAAGAAGGTGCTGCTGATCGGCTGCGATCCCAAGAGCGATACCACCTCGCTGCTGTTCGGCGGCAAGGCCTGCCCGGCCATCATCGAGACGTCGTCGAAAAAGAAGCTCGCCGGAGAGCCGGTCCAGATCGGCGATGTCTGTTTCAAGCGTGACGGTGTCTATGCGATGGAGCTGGGCGGTCCCGAGGTCGGTCGCGGTTGCGGCGGCCGCGGCATCATTCACGGCTTCGAGACGCTGGAAAAGCTCGGCTTCCACGACTGGGACTTCGACTATGTCCTGCTGGACTTTCTCGGCGACGTCGTGTGCGGCGGGTTTGGACTGCCGATTGCGCGCGACATGTGCCAGAAGGTCATCGTGGTCGCCTCCAACGATCTGCAGTCGCTGTATGTCGCAAACAACGTCTGCTCCGCGGTCGAGTATTTCCGCAGGCTCGGCGGCAACGTCGGCGTGGCCGGCATGGTGACCAACAAGGACGACGGTACCGGTGAGGCGCAGGCGTTTTGCAAGGCGGTCGGCATCCCGGAACTCGCCTCGATCCCGGCGAACGACGACATCCGCCGCAAGAGCGCCAACTACGACATCATCGGCTATCCGGAGGGGGAGTGGGGGCCACTGTTCGCCGAACTCGCGCGCAATGTCGCAGAGTCCCCGCCGCATCATCCGACGCCCTTGACCCAGGACGGCCTGCTGGATCTGTTCTCAGGCGATGCCGTCGGACGAGACGTGGTGCTCGAGCCGGCCACGCTGATGGACATGTGCGGCAAGACCGCCGAGGTCAGGCCCTCGCTCGAGGTCATCTATGACAGCGTCTAAGGCACCCGATAGCGGCGACGTCCAAGCCATGACGTCTGCGGCCCCGGCCGCCATTGATGGCGCGACCGGTTGTCATGCCGGCGCCGACGAGATGAGCCGCGCCGCGGCAGCCGCCGGCAAGAGCGAAGTGCTCGAGCGCTATGCGGCCGACTACCCGACGGGTCCACATGATCAGCCGCAGAGCATGTGCCCGGCATTCGGTTCGCTGCGCGTCGGCCTGCGCATGCGGCGCACGGCGACGGTGTTGAGCGGTTCGGCCTGCTGCGTCTATGGCCTGACGTTCACGTCGCACTTCTACGGCGCGCGCCGCACGGTGGGCTATGTGCCGTTCGACTCAGAGACCCTGGTCACCGGGAAGTTGTTCGAAGATATCCGCGAGGCCGTGTTCAAACTGGCCGATCCGGAGAAGAACGATGCCGTCGTGGTGATCAATCTGTGCGTGCCGACGGCGTCCGGTGTGCCGCTGGACCTGCTGCCCAAAGAGATCAATGGCGTCCGCATTATCGGTATCGACGTGCCGGGCTTCGGCGTGCCGACCCATGCCGAGGCCAAGGATGTGCTGGCCGGAGCGATGCTCAAGTACGCGCGCACCGAGGCCGAGCGTGGTCCGGTGCAGGAGCCGCAGCAGGGTCGCAGTCAGAAACCCACGGTAACCCTGCTCGGTGAGATCTTTCCGGTCGATGCGGTAGGCATCGGGCGCATGCTCGAGCCGATGGATCTGGCCGCCGGACCGACGGTACCGACACGCGAGTGGCGCGAGCTCTATGCCGCCCTCGATTGCGCCGCGGTCGCCGCGATCCATCCGTTCTATACGGCCTCGATCCGCGAGTTCGATTACGCCGGGCGCCAGTGCGTCGGCTCGGCGCCGGTCGGTTACGAGGGCACGGCCGCCTGGCTCAAGGCGATCGGCAAGGTGTGCAACGTCAGCGAGGCCAAAGTGGCCATGGCGAGCAATGCGATCCTGCCGGCGATCAAGGGCGCCTTGGGTGGGGCGCCGATCGATGCGCGCATCACGCTCTCCGGCTACGAGGGCTCTGAGTTGCTGGTGGCCCGCCTGCTGATCGAGAGTGGGGCGGACGTGCGCTATGTCGGCACCGCCTGTGGCCGCACCCCCTGGTCAGAGGCCGATCGTGAATGGCTCGAGGCCAAGGGCGTCATGGTGAAGTACCGCGCATCGCTGGAGAACGATCTGGCCGCGATGCACGAGTTTCAGCCGGACCTGGCGATTGGCACCACGCCGGTGGTGCAGAAGGCCAAAGAACACGCGATCCCGTCGTTGTACTTCACCAACCTTATTTCCGCGCGCCCGTTGATGGGGCCGGCCGGCGCCGGTTCACTGGCACAGGTGGTCAATGCGGCGCTGGCGAACAAGGACCGTTTCGATCGCATGCGTGATTTCTTCGAGGGCGTCGGCGAGGGGGACAAGGCCGGCGTGTGGGAGGCGGTGCCGGTCGAGCACGTCGAGTTCCGCGAGCGCTATAAGCAGCAGCTCGAGCGCCAGGCCAAGCGACGCAAAGCGCAGGAGATGGTCTGATGCTGGTGCTCGATCACGATCGCGCCGGCGGCTATTGGGGCTCGGTGTATGTATTCACGGCCATCAAGGGCCTGCAGGTGATTATCGACGGACCGGTCGGCTGCGAGAACCTGCCGGTAACTTCCGTGCTGCACTATACCGATGCGTTGCCGCCGCACGAGCTGCCGGTCGTGGTGACTGGGCTGGCGGAAGAAGAGCTGGGTCAGCATGGCACCGAGGGGGCGATGCGACGCGCACACAAGACCCTGGACCCACACCTGCCCAGCGTCGTCGTTACGGGTTCCATCGCCGAGATGATCGGCGGCGGCGTCACGCCTGAAGACACCAACATCGAGCGTTTCCTGCCGCGCACCATCGACGAGGATCAATGGCAGAGTGCCGACCGGGCGATGAACTGGCTGTGGACCCGCTACGGCCAGAAGGGCAAGAAAAAGTCCAAGCCGGTAGCGCGCAAGCCCGGCGCGAAGCCCAAGGTCAATATCGTCGGGCCGATCTATGGCTATTTCAACACCTGGTCCGACTTGGCGGAGATTCGCCGGCTGATCGAAGGGATCGGTGCCGAGGTCAACATGGTGTTCCCGCTCGGCAGCCACCTTGAAGACATACCGCGGCTCGCAGAGGCCGAGGTCAATGTCTGTATGTATCGTGAGTTCGGACGTCTGCTGTGCGAGTCCCTCGATCGTCCTTACCTGCAGGCGCCGATCGGGCTGCACAGCACCACCAAGTTCCTCGAGACCCTGGGCGAGATGCTCGATCTCGACCCTGCACCTTTCATCGAGCGCGAGAAATTCACCACGATCAAGCCGGTGTGGGATCTGTGGCGCTCGGTCACCCAGGATTTCTTCGGCACGGCCAGCTTCGCCATCGCCGCCAACGAGACCTATGCGCGTGGGGTGCGGCATTTTCTGGAACAGGAGATGGGGCTGCCGTGCACTTTTTCCTTCGCACGCAAGCCGGGGGTGAAACCGGACAACGATGCGGTGCGCCAGGCGGTGCGCGAGAAGACGCCATTGATCATGTTCGGCAGCTACAACGAAAGGATGTATCTGTCCGAGATGGGTTCGCGGGCGATCTATATCCCCGCCTCGCTGCCCGGGACCATCATCCGGCGCCATACCGGGACACCTTTTATGGGTTATTCCGGAGCGACCTACCTGATCCAGGAGGTCTGCAACGCCCTGTTCGACGCCTTGTACAACATCCTGCCACTCGGCACTGAGATGGATCAGGTCGCCGCGACGCCGGCCCGTCTGCATCAGGAATTGGCGTGGGAGAGCGAGGCACAAGCGGCACTGGATCGCATGATCGAGGCCGCGCCGGTATTGGTGCGGATATCGACCGCCAAGCGCCTGCGCGATGCCGCCGAGCGCTCGGCGCGCGGTGATGGCGACATCGTCGTGACCACGGCCCATGTCGAGCAGGCACAGGATCAGCTGGCGGCAGGGGGTGCGGCATGAACGCAGCACTCAGGTGGTCGCCAGCAGCACCCTTTTCCGCGCGGTCAGCGCGCACCAACACAACGCAGTGCACGCGCCAGCAAGCGTGTTTATCAGGAGAGTCGACATCATGTTAAGAGCTATGCCAAACCAACGTTCGTTCGCGGAGCCGGTCGATCGCGAGAGACAGGAATTCAAGCGGCTTTACCGTGTGACTTTCCTGTTCTTTTTCCTGATCGCGTTGGTCACCCGGGTCTTGCCGCGTGCCTGGCGTCCGCTGGCTTCCTCGGCGGGTGGTGCCGAGTCCCCCTATGCCGAAGCGAGGCGTGCCGCCTACACCGCGCTGCCATTTGTGTTCATGCGCTGACGCACAACACGAACCGGCCGTTCACGGCTTCGCGAACGGCTGAACAGAAGCCAAACAAAAGGTTACCGGAGCGATGTCGCCGGCCGGAGGTAAATCATGTCGATGTTGAGTTTTGAGAGGAAGTACCGCGTTCGTGGGGGTACGCTGATTGGCGGCGACCTGTTCGATTTCTGGGTCGGTCAGTTCTATGTCGGTTTCTTCGGTGTCACCACGATCTTCTTCGCGCTCCTGGGTACGCTGTTGATCCTCTATGGCGCGGCCATCGGGCCGACCTGGAATCTCTGGCAGATCAATATCGCGCCGCCGGACCTCAAATATGGCCTGGCGCTTGCGCCCCTGAAGGAAGGCGGGCTCTGGCAACTCATCACCATCTGCGCGATCGGCGCATTTGTCTCCTGGGCGCTGCGCCAGGTGGAGATCGCCCGCAAGCTCGGGATGGGGCTGCATGTGCCTTTCGCGTTCAGCTTCGCGATCCTTGCCTATGTGACACTGGTCGTCGTGCGGCCGCTGTTGCTGGGCGCCTGGGGTCATGGCTTTCCCTACGGGATCATGAGTCATCTCGACTGGGTCTCCAACGTCGGCTACCAGTACCTGCACTTCCACTACAACCCGGCGCACATGCTTGCTGTGACCTTCTTCTTCACGACCACGCTGGCACTCTCGATGCACGGTTCACTGATCCTGTCGGTGACCAACCCGGGCAAGGGCAAGGTGATGAAGGAGGCGGAGCATGAGAACACCTTCTTCCGCGACGATATCGGTTACTCGATCGGCGCCCTCGGCATTCACCGTCTGGGTCTCTTCCTGGCGCTGTCGGCCGGTTTCTGGAGCGCGGTCTGTATCGTCATCAGTGGCCCCTTCTGGACGCGCGGTTGGCCCGAGTGGTGGAACTGGTGGCTGCAACTACCTATCTGGTCTTGAGGCGGGAGCATTTCAATGGCTGAGTATCAAAACATCTTTACCCGCGTCCAGGTAAGGGCGCCAGCCGATCCGGGCGTGCCGATCGGGTCTGAAGGTTTCTTCAGGATGGGCGGTTCGCGGTTCTCTTATTGGGCCGGCAAGTTCGGCGACGCCCAGATAGGCCCGATCTATCTCGGGGCAACCGGCGTGTTGTCGCTGGTCTTCGGATTCATTGCGTTCGAGATCATCGGACTGAATATGTGGGCATCGGTCAACTGGGACCCCGTCCAGTTCGTACGTCAACTGCCCTGGCTGGCGCTCGAACCGCCACCGCCCGAATACGGGCTGAAGATCCCGCCACTGCATGATGGTGGTTGGTGGCTGATGGCCGGTTTCTTCTTGACGGCGTCGATCCTGCTGTGGTGGCTGCGGACTTACAATCGGGCGAAGGCGCTCGGTATGGGGACCCACTTGGCCTGGGCCTTCGCCGCTGCGATCTGGCTCTACCTGGTACTGGGTTTCATCCGCCCCTTGCTGATGGGCAGCTGGAGCGAGGCCGTGCCGTTCGGGATCTTCCCGCACCTCGACTGGACGGCGGCGTTTTCCATTCGCTACGGCAATCTGTTCTACAACCCCTTCCATATGTTGTCGATCGTGTTCCTCTACGGATCGACGCTGTTGTTCGCGATGCATGGCGCGACCGTGCTGGCGGTGAGCCGCTATGGGGGTGATCGAGAGATCGACCAGATCGCCGATCGTGGAACGGCATCGGAGCGCGCCGCGCTGTTCTGGCGCTGGACCATGGGTTTTAACGCCTCGATGGAATCCATCCATCGTTGGGCCTTGTGGTTCGCGGTACTGACCGTGATCACGGGCGGCATCGGCATCCTGCTCACGGGCACCGTGGTGGACAACTGGTATCTGTGGGGCGTGAAGCACGGCGTTGCGCCTTCCTACCCGGACATCAATGCAGTCCCGGTCCAGGATCCGTCGCTGATGGGAGGCGGACAATGAATGTGAACAAGCTCAAGGGCAGGGGAGTACTGGTTGCGACCGTATTGCTCGCGATCTTGGCCGCCGGCTGTGAGCATCCGCCGGTCGACACCGTGCAGCGTGGCTACCGCGGTGTCGGGATGGAGGGGGTGTTCAACCCGCGCCGCCTGGAAGACATGGTCGCGGCGAATATGCCTCCTGCCGCCTCGCCGCCGGCACCGGCGGCCGGGCCGAAGGCATCTGAGATCTATAAGAATGTGCACATTTTGGGAGATCTCAGCGTTGCCGAATTCACCCGGCTGATGGCGGCGATCACCTCCTGGGTGTCACCCGAACAGGGTTGCACCTACTGTCACGACGCAGCGAACTTTGCCGACGACAGCCTGTACACCAAGAAGGTGGCCCGGATCATGCTCGCCATGACCCAGCGCACCAACGAGGACTGGCAGGCACATGTCGGCAAGACGGGCGTCACCTGCTACACCTGCCACCGTGGTCAGCCGGTCCCTGCCGAGGTCTGGTCGACCGACCCGGGACCGAGGCATGCTAAAGGAATCGCGCCTGCGCAACAGAACATCGCGTCACCGACAGTGGCGTCTGCCTCACTTCCCTATGACCCGCTGACGCCCTTCCTGGAGCAAGACTACGAGATCCGCGTGATCTCCGAGTCGGCGCTGCCACAGGGGAGTCGCAAATCGATTAAGCAGACCGAGTGGACCTACGGACTGATGATGCACTTCTCGAACTCATTGGGCGTCAACTGTACGCACTGCCATAACTCGCGGTCGTTCTTTGCCTGGGATCAGAGTCCGCCAGAGCGCACCAAGGCTTGGCACGCCATTCGCCAGGTGCGCGAGATGAACAATGTGTTCATCAACCCAACGGCCGACATCCTGCCGGATACGCGTAAAGGCCCGCTGGGCGATCCATTAAAGGTCAGCTGCAAGACTTGTCACCAGGGTGCCTACCGGCCCCTGTATGGCGCACAGATGCTCAAGGACTATCCGAGTCTGGCAAAACTCAGTGGTGCAGCCAAGCAGGCCAAGACGCAGGCGAGTAACTGATTTGGAGAGAGGTCAGCGGTTATGCAGACGGTGTCTGCCTACTGATCCCGCGACCTCCAGGGATCTTCGATTTCGTTCGGCACTGCATTGGGCGGCCGGATGGGGATCGGAGTCTGCACGTCGAGCGATAACGTGTCTCGCTTCGTTACGGCGTGCAGGTAGGGCCGTTACCCCGCTTGCGGGGGGAACGGCAGGTTAGCCCGATGTTTCACTATTCGAGGAATGATCTATGAGTGACCAAAGCAGTCTCACGGGGCTGACGGATCAGGAGGCAAGAGAATTCCACGAGGCCTACGTCAAAGGCTTCCTGGGCTTTACTGCCATCGCGGTGGTGGCTCACATCCTGGTCTGGATGTGGCGCCCCTGGTTCTAGCAAGGAAGGATATCCGTCCCTCAATGAAGCGATGCGGTCATCCCGGCCCCGGTCGGTAAAGCCGCCCACGAAATTGGAGAAGCGTTATGTATAAAATCTGGAGGATATTTGATCCAAGGCGGGTACTGATCGCAAATGCTGCGTTTCTGTTCGTCTTGGCTCTTTTGATCCACTTTATCTTGCTCAGCACCGACAAGTTCAACTGGCTGGATGGTCCGTCTGCCCAGTCTGGTGCTGCGGCACAGATGGCACCTCTGCCGCCGGCGCGAAGTTAGCCGGTCGGACGAGTGTCTCTCCGAGGTGGCGGATCGCATTGACGGAGTCTGTCTTCGGTCTTTGTCCGCCGCCTCGTTTTTTGACCGCAGAATTTCTTACCTCGACCCGGGTCGAATGGTGGACCAGGGCATCGACACGACAAGGCCAGCGAGGGGTGAAGTGATGCAAGTACAAAAGGCTCGCCAGGTTTCGTTCGACGACGAGCTGCTGATCCTGGTCGACGATGCCGACAACGTCACCGGCTATGAAAGCAAGGTGAATGCGCATCGCGGCCCTGGTCTGCTGCACCGTGCCTTCTCGATCTTTCTGTTCTCGCCGTCCGGTAAGGTCCTGCTACATCAGCGCAGCGAGCAAAAGCCACTCTGGCCGTGCTATTGGACCAACAGCTGTTGCAGCCATCCGCGCAAGGGAGAGGCCTACGACCTGGCGGCGCACCGCCGTCTGCGCGAAGAACTCGGCGTGGATGCGGAGCTGCATTATCTCTACCAGTTCAAGTATTCCGCCGCGTTTCAGGAGCAGGGCAGCGAGCGCGAGCTTTGTGCGGTGTTTGTCGGACGTCTCGACAGTGACTGCGAGATTGCGGTAAATCCGAATGAGATCGCCGACTGGCGGTGGGTCAGTTGCAACGACCTCGACGACTGGGTGCGCGATGCCCCGGAGCAGTTCACACCGTGGTTCATGCTGGAGTGGACAAGGCTGAGGACAGACAAGCGCCAGGATGTCCTGAGGCTGTGTCAGGGTGAGGCTCACTGACAGGCTAAAATCGGGCGCAGCGTTAGCCGTTAGCCAGCGAAGCCATCGGACCGCTCCACAGTTGATGCAGCATGTAGCGCCCCTGCGGCGTAATACTCATGCTTTCAGAGGTGATCGACAGCAGACCGTCGCGGGCGTAAGCCGACCAGGCCGACGGCGTTTGTTCGTCATGATCGAACAAGGCCGCATAGTCGCGCAGCTCCATATTGCACATCAGTTGGGTCATCGCTTCGCGCCGCTGCCGATCCCGTTGGCTCAACTTCACGCCGCCGCGGATTGGGAACGTCCCATCGCGCACTGCTTCTTCCCAGGGTGAGATCTGCAGGTGATTCTGCACGCAGAAACCCTGCAGGTCGCTGATCGCATTGGTTCCGAAACCGTAGAGATCCGACTGCGCCTGTTGCGTATAGCCGATCCAGTTCTTTCTGAGACGTTGCTCCGCCTGCGCCTGGCAGAGTTGATCGCCCTGTTTCGCGAAGCTGTCGAGGCCAATCCAGGTATAGTCTGAGGTCAGGCCCTCCACGATGCCGTTGAACAGCGCCAGTTTGTCCGCCAGCGATGGCATTTCACAGGGGTCGATGGCGCGCTGGTGGGTGCGCTGCGCGGCACGTCGCGTAAAGGCGTAGCACGAGATCCTGTCCGGTCCCAGCTCGAGCAGGTTCTCCACGGTGCGTTCGATACTCGCGGCGTTCTGGCGCGGTAGTCCGTACATCACGTCTGTACTGACGGTCTGGAAACCCACATCTCGGGCGTTATCGAAGACGTCGCGAATCATGTCGACCGAACTCAGCCGGCCAATCGCGAGCTGGACCGCGGGATCCAGGTCACGCAGGCCAAAGGTGATGCGACGGAAGCCCAGGCCATGCAGCAATGCCAGCTGATTCGGCGAGGTGTTCTTCGGGTTCGCGTCGAGCGAGGTCTCGGTGTCGGCATCGATCTGGAAATGGCGATCCAGGATGGTCATCAGACGCACCAACTGGTGATCGCTCAAATAATTCGGCGAGCCACCGCCAAGGTGCAGCTGCTGCACCCTTTTTCCCTTGCCCTGGGCATTCGTCATCTGCACGACTTCGCGTTCCAGCGCGTCGAGGTAGCGATCGATCTCGGCGGAATCGTGGGTGATGGAGGTGTTGTTGTCGCAATTCAGACAGCGGACGGCACAGAACGGGATGTGCACGTACAGCGTGATCGGCGCGTCGTCATCGCCGCCCAGCGCGGACAACGCCTCTTCATAGTCGTCGGGCGTTACGCCAGCCCGCGAGCAGAAAAGCGCGTCGTCTTTGGTCGCAGTCCCGATCTGGGTATAGCGTGCGATCAGGGCTTGTGGGATATCGAGTTCGCTGTTCGAGGCCATTTCAGTCGCTCCCCCTGTTCCGCCATCTCGGGCTGGCGGATTGCGTCCGGTCGGTCGTTCTCACAGCACAGATCGCCGGCGGTGGTTGGTCGTGGCGCATCCCGGTCTGTCGCTGAGGCAGCACGTTGTTTGTGTCTGCTGCAGTCCAGAATCCGGCTGCGCGTTCTTGTGGAAGACCTGGTCGCGCCTCTTCGTGGGCGCTGCAGCTGACTTGAAACGGCGAAGCCTTTCTTCTCCCGGATCGGCGCAAACTACCTCGAATTTTCGACCTGTAAATTCCCGCGAATTTTCTGTTTTATCAGCACTCTGCAGCTGCAAAGTGCCGCGGGCGATTCGTCAGGCCCATCCTCGTAAGCTAACGTCGACGAAATAAAATCTAGCACAATGTAAAGAGGAGTTGACGTCTAATTTTGCCGATTTGAGTCAAGTCTTCCCGATGTCTGTTTTTGTCTGAACGGCGGCAAAAATTTCATGAACGCGCGCGTATAAAATTGCACAGAGATAGTGCGACCAATGCCGCCTCTACGGTTGCATAAGGGACGGCTGCCAGCCGATCCGGGGCCGCGGTCCTGGACACTAGGCTGGGTTGCTCGAGCGCCGCCGCCAGACGGCGGGTTTTCTGAGATAAGAAGGCGAGGCTGAGCGACCTGCGTGCTCGGCGGCGGTCTTCCCGGCGAGCCTGAGGGCCCAGTTCCACAGCGCCGTGTCGTGCAGCGGCAGGACCAGGAACCAGTGCTCGAGCACGGCCAGCGCCATCAGCGAGGCGACCAGCGTAAACCCGGTGCGGTTGAAATCGTCGGATGCCATGACGGCCAACAGGAACAGCCAGGTAACCAGCATGGTCGACGCAGTGATCACAACCGGAAACAGCAGATTCATCGAACGTCGCCGCATATAGGTCGTCAGGAAGCGCAGGTGGGCGGGAAACCAGTCTTCGTTCACGTTCGGCACGCCCAGGAACAGATTCAGCTTTGCGCTCCAGCGCATCGACCACAGCGTGACGAAGGTCCAGGCACCGAATTGGTTTGGGGCGTCCCAGGTGAGCAGGATGATCGAGACGCCAAGTGCGACGACCGCGGCCTCGTGATGCAGACTGGTCTTCAGGGCCATCCGGAAGCGCGCCCAACCGGTTATTTCCGGCGGACAGGCGAGCTTGCAGGGTCCGGTAACAAAACCCATGAAGTAGCTCATCTCCAGCCAGGCCCAGACCAGCAGGGCCTGTGAGAACGCGATCAATGCACCCATCTCGGTGGTATTGCTGCTGCCCGTGTTCAGGCCGTACAGGCATGCGGCCAGTAGGCAGCTGGCGACCAGCATGCTCCAGCGGTAGGTGTCCCGGGGGAGGTGATTGAGGTACAGGATCACACCGGTGCTCAACCACCAGGTGAGCAGCGCGAAACCGAAGGGCAGGATGTAATCAGTCATGACGCAGGGGTTAGCCTCGTTTTGACAGGCTGCTAGTGCGCCAGCCCAGCCGCGGCCGAGATAAGCGGCGGTTCATATGCCGCTGGTCTCGGTGACGAGCAATCGTTCAAAGGAGCCGGCATTGGTTGGCCCGAAGGCCTGCAGGTCGATGCGCCGTCCGGTGGCGATGTCCTCCAGCGTCAGCCTGCCATCTGCGTGGCGCGCGACGCGAAAGGGCGTCTGTGTATCCAGTGAACGACTGCGCCGCTCGCGCGCCATACCACGCAATACGCCGCGGATGAAGTTTTCGGTCCCGGGCTCGAGAGACGTCACGACCGCATCGCTCGCGACATCGCGGACATCGACAAGCCCGCCCGGTCCGTCGATGAAGCGCAGGTCGCGGCTTTCCACCACGCTGTCGGGCGGCGCCTGGCCGCCCTTGTAACCGAAGTGCTGCGCCACGATGACCGCGACCAGACTGAAGACGACCAGCGCAGCCATGCCCAAAAACGGGCCGCGTGGGAGGGGTTGGTCTTTAAAAGGATCGCTCATGGGATCGACTCAGCCCTGGGACATTGCCGTGGTGTGGATGCGCCTCTCCGTTGCCAGCTTGCCCGTCGGCGCTACCGGTGCGGTGCGCATTGGTGTAACGACCGTGGTCTGCTGCGCGCCCACTACGCGGCTGAGGCATTGCGCGGCCTCCTGCACATCGTCGAGGCAGCGCAGCATCGGCTGCACCGGCGCGAAGTGCCACGGCTTGGCATGCGGCCAGAGCAGCCAGTACGCGATCTTCTCGCCCTTGGCCAGGGTCAACAAAATGTCGCCATTGTCGCCCCGATAGCGGCTCAGGCCGGCGGCATCGATCTTTTCCCAGGGGATATTGATCATCATGGGTATCGCGACACCGAAGCGCATCACCAGTCGCTCGTTGGTCATGGTGTAGAGGGTGGTCCTGCCGTAAAGCCAGGCAAGCAGGCCGAGCAGCGCGACCGCCGCCGCCCCCAATAGCACCAGCCAACTCGCCCCCTGCATGGCGCCAAGCAGCGACGCACCATCGGCGATGCTCAGGCCGACATGGATGGACGCGAGCAGCACGAAATAGGCCGCGATCTTGCGTACATGAAAGGCGCGCACGGCCAGCTGACGCCATGCCGGCGCCCCTTGCCAGACGATGGCTTCACCCTCGGGCAGATGCTCCGGCAGTCCGCGTACCGGTTCGCTTTCGTATTCGTTCATATCAGTGGCTCCGAACGTTGCGGCGTGGCGTACAGATGGCCGCCCCCATAGTAGGCGCAGATCTTGTCTTCTTCCTGGAGGGTGATCTGATCCATGCTCGCGATGCCGGGCACCGACGCGAAGTGACCCGACAGAATGGACTTGACCAACACCCGTTGGCCGTCTTTGCTCATGCGCACGAAATTGATCGGCAGCAGTGTGCGACCGCTCGCCGTCTCGATCTCGAGATAGCGAATCTGTGGTTCGGCGCGGTCCACCCAGATGTCGGTCACGGTCGCCCCGATCTCACCGTCAGCGCCATACACAGGCTTGCCCCTGGGGTCCGGGTCGCGTTCTGCGACGCTGAAATCCGTGGCAATCCGCATCGGTACGATCTTCGGCACGCCATTGTGGGTGAGATCTGGGACCTCCGGGCGGATCGCCCAGGCGGCCGGGCCCACGCCGTCGATCATCGGGTTGCCGGTCGGTTGCAGCGGGGCCCCGAGCCAGCCGCCCGTGGGTTCGGCGGCGAGCGGGTAGGATGGATCCGGTCGGGGGGCTGCGCGTGTGCCGCCGCCGTGTGGCAGGCGATACACCTTGGGTGGCGGCATGTCGGGCCAACCGACGACCTTGATCTGCTTGGAGCGGTCGGACTCCAGCGGATAGCCCTCGCGCTTGCTCTCCCGGTGAAGCCAGATGACAAGTGCGAAAAAGAATATCCAGAAGGCATAGAGTACGAGCTGAGCCACGTCGATATAGCCGGTGATTGCGCCTGTTCCCATTGAGGTTTCTCCCAGTCTGCAGTGATCAACCGGGAAAGTCGGACATGCCAAAAGCGGTCTGCGGTCGGCCCTGTTCGCTGGATCGGCGAACGAGCGGGCCGATCGCCACCAGGGTGGCGAAAAGCAGCGCGATTTCGGCATGGTAGACCATCCCATAACCCGTCGCCGGCCCCGACAGGGCCGGCCCGAGACCGCCGTCGGCGGCCAATTCAGTCACGATGTCCCGTAAGGCGCCGCCCAGGGCGATCGCGGTACCCGCGGCAGTGGCCTGCACGGCGCCCCATGCACCCAGCGCCAGGCCGCTCTCGGAATGCTCCGACAGCGCCATCGCGGCGATCAGCGTGCCCACGGCGAACAGGCCGCCGCCGAAGCCGATCAGGCCGGTCCCGATGCGGAACAACAGCACGGATTCGAGCGGTGCGGCGAAGATCACCGCGGCAAAGGCGAAGATGCCGACCAAGGCCCCATAGCCGGCCATGCGTATCGGGTCTGCGCCGCGGCCCAGCCAACGCGAGGCGAGCAGGAAGGCCCCGAGCATGGCGGTGGCGAGTATTGCGGTCAGGCCGGTCGTAGCGCCGACCGACAGACCGAGCACCTGCCCACCGTAGGGTTCGAGCAGGATGTCCTGCATGCTGAATCCCGCAGTTCCCAGGCCCACTGCAATCAACAGCCGGCCGGCATTGCCATATTGTCGGAAGGCGCGCCAGGAGTCCCGAAACGCCGGGCGCGGGAGTCCGGGCGCGGTGCGCTGCGGGTTGCGCGCCTCCTGCTGCCAGAGCGCAAGGATGTTGAGGAACACGGTGACCATCGCAGCGCCCTGCACGACCTTGATCAGGCGGAGCTGGCTGAAGTCATCGAGCAATGCGGCAAACGCCAGCGAGCTGACCACCATGCCGATCAGCAGCATCACATACAGCAGCGCGACAACCCGGGGACGTGCGGACTCCGGCGCCAGGTCGGTGGCCAGGGCCAGCCCGGCCGTCTGCGTCGTGTGCAGGCCGGCACCGACCAGCAGGAAGGCCAGCGCCGCGCTCACATAGCCGACCCAGGCGGGGCCGTGCGTATCGCCCGATAGGATCAACAGCGCGAAGGGCATGATCGCGAGACCGCCGAACTGGGCCATGCTGCCCATCCACAGATAGGGCACCCGGCGCAGACCCAGGAATGAACGGTGATGATCGGAGCGAAAACCGATCAGCGCGCGCAGCGGGGCGAACAGCAGCGGCAGCGAGACCATCAGCGATACCAGCCATGCCGGGACCTCGAGTTCGAGCACCATCACGCGGTTCAGGGTGCCGTTGAGCAGCACGATTGCCATGCCCACAGACACCTGGAACAGCGACAGGCGCAGCAGGCGCGACAAGGGTAGCTCGCGCGTCGCCGCGTCGGCGAAAGGCAGAAAGCGCGGTCCGAGCGCTATCCATGCCCGTGAAGTGCTCAATACGAGGCGTTTCATAGCCGGGTGAGTTCGAATCCCTGTGAAGTGTAGAAGCCGCTGCTGATGCGCTGATCGCGGCCGCGTTTCCACATCGCCAGGCCGGTCTCGGTGGCCAGCAGCCGCCACAGTCTGTCCTCGACCACCGGCTCGATCGCCGGTGCACGGTCGCTGCGCGGGAACCAGCGGCCGACGCTGTGCATAACGGCCAGCATCCGCGTGCGCGGTGCAAAGGTGAACAACAGCGACGAACTGGCGATGCCGGCCAGTCCGGCCAGCATGCGCACGGCATCGCGCGTGTCGTAGTGAATCAGCGAGTCCATGCAGACCACATGATCGAAATGTCCCAGCTCTGGATCCCACATGTCGCCGACGCGGAAATCGAGGCTGCCCCGGCCGAGGTCGTGCGGTATGCGTTCGCGCGCGTGCCCGATCAGCGTGGGCGAGAGATCGACCGCGACCACCTCGGCGCCGCGT